>NZ_JBBMGE010000002.1:0-385994 GCF_037908395.1 Corynebacterium sp. KPL4072 | reverse complement strand
CCCCCCGCCCCCCCCCCCCCGCCCGCCCCCCGCGCGGGGCGGCGGGGGTCAACCCCGCCGTGCGGGGCGGGCGGCGGGGGGGCCCCCTGTTGAGTCCCTTTCAGGTGTCCTCAACCCCCGAAAGAGGTTAACTGCAGGTTAACTCCATGGCGGTGAGCTGGTGAAACGGTAGATATACGCTCCTTATTATGCAAACGATTGACCGGCGCTTTGCCGTGCTCCTAGGCTAAATCCAACGAAAGTTATAGCCAGAAAGGTCTTTGTTATGACCAGTGGAGGAGCGGCTGGCTCTGACGCTGAATACCCCAGCGTCGCCATTTCTCATGGCGATTACGCGGCCGAGATTGCCCTTTTCGGCGGTGCAGTAAAGGCGCTGACCTATCGCGGCGCACCCTTGGTAGAAAGCTATGAGGGCAAGCCACCACTGATGGCCGGTGTGGTGCTGGCGCCGTGGCCCAATCGCACCGAAGATGGCTGGTTTGAATGGCAGGGGACTGTCCACCAGCTAGAAATTACGGAGCCGGAGCGCAATAACGCCATCCACGGCTTCGCGGTGGACTGGTGGCGGGTAAAAGAACGCACAGAAAGCCGAGTGATCCTCGCTTTTGACATTGAGCCGCGGCACGGTTGGCCATGGGCCATTCAGCTGGAGGCTACCTATGCTCTCGATGAGCAAGGATTGCACCACCGGCTGACCGCCCGCACCGCGGACCCCGGCGAGGTTCCCTTTGCCTATGGCCTCCACCTCTACCTTTCCCCACAGGGAGCTGGGGCGGAGGAAGCGGTGCTGAGTGTGGACGTCGGCAAGCGCCACGTGCTAGACGCGCGCAACCTGCCTACGGGCAAGACGGAGCAGGTGCGCATTGTCCACCAACCCATCGCCGAGGTGGATTGGGACGATTGCTTCCACGGTGAAGGGCCGCTGACGGCCAGATATACAGCCGGTGGAAAAGGTGTGCGGCTGGAGATGGGCGAGGGCCTGAACTGGGTGCAGATGTTTACCCCAGCCAACTTCCCGCGGGAACAAGGCCCAGGCAAGGCGCTTGCGGTAGAGCCCATGAGCGCGCCGCCGAATGCGCTGCGTAGCAGGGAAGACCTCGCGCGCTTGAGTGCTCAAAATCCACAGACTTATACGCTGCTGCTGGCAGCAGAAAATAATAACTAGAAAGGTCAGCCATGGAGACTGCTGAATCCGTATTGAGGCTCGATGCCTCTTGGGCGGATTACTTATTGGTAGCCATCTACTTCCTCTTCGTTCTAGGCATTGGCTGGGCCGCCAAGGCCAGGGTGTCTAGCTCCATCGACTTCTTCCTCTCCGGTCGAGGCTTGCCCGCCTGGGTGACCGGACTGGCCTTCGTCTCGGCCAACCTAGGCGCGGTAGAAATCATCGGTATGTCCGCCAATGGTGTGGAGTATGGCTTCCAAACCATGCACTACTTCTGGATCGGTGCCATCCCCGCCATGGTCTTTTTGGGCATTGTGATGATGCCGTTCTACTACGGCTCCAAGGTCCGCTCGGTGCCGGAATTTATGCGCAAACGTTTTGGCAATGCCGCGCACTTGGTCAACGCGATTTCCTTTGCCGTAGCCCAGCTGCTCATTGCAGGTGTGAACCTGTACCTGCTGGCCACCATCGTAGAGGCCCTATTGGGCTGGCAGATGTGGGTATCGCTCTTGGTCGCCGGGTTTATTGTGCTGTCCTATATCACCTTGGGGGGCCTTTCGGCCGCCATCTATAACGAGGTGCTGCAGTTCTTCGTTATCATCGCCGCGCTTGCCCCACTAACCATTATTGGGTTGAACCGCGTGGGCGGCTGGAGCGGGTTAAAAGACGCCGTGGCCAATGACTCTCACTTCCACACCTGGCCGGGCACGGACATCTCCGGCTTCGAAAACCCGGTGTGGTCTGTCATCGGCATCGTCCTAGGCCTAGGCTTCGTGCTCTCCTTCGGCTACTGGACCACCAACTTCGTAGAAGTCCAGCGCGCCATGGCCTCGGATTCTATTTCCGCGGCCCGCAAGACCCCAATCATCGGTGCTTTCCCCAAGATGTTCGTGCCTTTCCTGGTGGTTATTCCGGGCATGGTTGCTTCCGTGTCCGTGGCTGACTTGATGGAGGAGCGCGCCGAGCCGAACGACGCCATCCTGCTGCTCATGCGCGACCTGCTACCCAATGGCTTATTGGGCGTGGCAATTGCTGGCTTGCTCGCTTCCTTCATGGCCGGCATGGCGGCAAATATCTCGGCTTTTAATACCGTCATTTCCTATGACATCTGGCAGACCTACGTGGTCAAGGACCGCGAGGATGACTACTACTTGAAGTTCGGCCGCATCGCTACGGTTATCGCCACCGCTATTGCCATCTTCACCGCGCTTTTGGCACAGAACTTTGGCAATATCATGGACTACCTGCAGACCCTGTTTGGCTTCTTTAATGCGCCGCTATTTGCCACCTTCATCTTGGGTATGTTCTGGAAGCGCATGACCCCGCACGCTGGTTGGTCCGGACTGGTGGCCGGTACTGGTTCCGCCATCGTTTTCTGGTACGTCGCTTCTTTCACGGACATGATTAACCTTCCAGGCCAGGGCACCGCCTTCGTCGCGGCCGGCGTGGCCTTCGCCGTGGATATCGTGGTCTCCATCGTGGTTACCTTGTTTACCCAGCCCAAGCCGGATGCCGAGCTGGTCGGCTTCGTTTCCTCCGTAACCCCCAAGGACCACTTTGAGGACTACACCGAAAAGTCCTTGCCGTGGTACCAACAGACCGTCCCGCTGGGCATTATCTGCCTAGTTATGGCCGTAGCACTCAACGTCATCTTTGCCTAAGGAGCCCAACATGTCTGAGAAAAAGCGCGCGGGCGCATTCGACCTGCGCAACGTCATCGCCGCACTCCTCGGCCTCTACGGCCTCATCTTGCTCGGCTGCTATTTCTTCCTTGACCCAGGCATTAACCCAGATACCGGGCAGGCCAAAAACGTCAGCGATAACCTATGGGCAAGCCTTGCTTTGCTGGCCGTGGCCGCCGCCTTTGTGCTGTGGGCGCGCCTGAAGCCCATCACCATCCCAGGAGAAGACTAATGGTTGAGATTACCTCCGCCACGCTTGCCGACGGCCGCGAAATCCTCTACTTCGACGACCAGCCCCACCCTGACCGCGTGCTCGTTGATTCCCGCGATATCCCTACCGTAGCCCCTGCTTCCGAGATGCGCCGGGATCCCCTGACAGGAGACTGGGTGGCCTTTGCCGCCCACCGAATGAACCGAACCTTCCTGCCACCTGCCAATGAGAACCCGCTAGCGCCCACGCGCGAAGGCCAGCTGCCCACGGAGATCCCCAGCCGTAGCTATGACGTGGTGGTCTTTGAAAACCGCTTCCCGTCTTTTGCTACCGCGGCCGACATCGAGCACCCCGAGGAGGATAACCTGTTTGGCATGGTGCCGCGCCTTCCTGCGCGCGCCCGCTGTGAGGTGGTCTGTTTTACCGAGGATCCCGCCCTTTCTTTCAAGGATTTGCCCGAATCCCGCATTCGCACCGTTATTGAGGCGTGGGCTCATCGCACCGCCGCGTTGTCCCAGATTGACGGTGTGCAGCAGGTTTTCCCCTTCGAAAACCGTGGTGAAGAAATCGGCGTGACCCTCCAGCACCCGCACGGCCAGATTTATTCCTATCCATTCCTCTCGCCGCGCCTGCGCTCCATCGTGGATTCCGCCCGGGCCTACGACGGCGACCTCTTTCAGGATCTCCTCGATCGTGAGCGCGCCGCCGGCACCCGCATCATTGCTGAGACCGAGCACTTCACCGTCTTCGTCCCCGCCGCCGCCAAATGGCCGTTGGAAGCTATGGTCTTGCCCAATGAACACATCCCTGACTTCGCCGCGCTTAGCGACGCCCAACGTGCCGACCTCGCACCCTTGCTTAAGAAGCTGTACTCCGCGGTGGACCGCTTCTTTGATGGCGTGGACAAGACCCCCTATATCGCCGGCTGGACCCAGGCACCGGTGGACAAGGCACTGCGCCCAGGCATCCGCATGCACCTGCAGCTCTTTTCGCTTATGCGATCGCCCGGCCGCATGAAGTACCTCGCCGGCTCCGAGTCTTCGCAGGCGGTGTGGATTAATGACACCACCCCGGAGCGCATTGCCGCCCGGTTCAAGGAGATCTGGGATGCTTAACTGGATTGAGACCCGTACCGATGAGGAGCTCGCTGCCGCTGCGCGCGCCCTCTTCGCCTCTGCCTTCCCGGATTCGCCCGAGCCCGCCGGCGTGTGGGCCGCTCCCGGCCGCGTGAACCTCATCGGCGAGCATATCGATTACGCTGGCGGCGCCTCCATTCCCTTTGCGCTGGAGCAAAATACCGCCGTTGCTGTCGCGCCTCGCAGCGATGGGCTTATCCGCATAGCTTCCGAGTTCGACGGCTCCATCGCCCATGCAGAGCTTCCGCTTGCCGATGTTCGTCCGGGCCACCCCGCCGATTGGTCCGGCTACGCTGCTGGCACCGTGTGGGCCGCTACCGCGGCGGGCACGCTGTCATGCACGGGCCTTGATATCACTATTGTCTCCGACGTCCCCGTCGGCTCTGGCCTGTCTAGCTCTGCCGCCCTCGAGTGCTCCACGGCCGTGGCCGCGTATGAGCTCGCGCACGGGCATTCTCCCGATGACGCTGCCCGCAGCCAGCTGGCGCAAGCCTGCATTCGCGCCGAAAACGAGGTGGTCGGCGCCTCTACCGGTGGATTGGACCAAAACGCCAGTCTCTTTGGCCAGCGCGGCAAGGCCCTCTTTTTGGACTTTTCCACTGGCGCCGTCGAGCGCGTGCCTTTCAATATCGAGGCCCAAGACATGGTGCTGCTCATCGCGGACACCAATGCCCCGCACACGCTTTCCGACGGCCAATACGCCTCCCGCCGCGGCATCATCGACGCCGTCCAATCTGCCGCCGGTCACTCCATCCGCGAGATACCGAATGCCGTGGACTTTGCTGCCACCGTCAATCCCGCCGAGGAGGAACTCTATCGCCGCCGCGTGCACCACGTGGTGGAAGAAACCAACCGGACCCTAGATGCCGCTACCGCGCTGGCATCTTCCGATCTAGATACATTCCGGCGTCTTATGCGCGAGAGCCACATCTCTCTGCGCGACCTTTATGAGGTCACCACTCCGGAGCTCGACTCCGCTTTTACCGCGGCCGGCGAGCTGGGCGCTCGCATGACCGGTGGTGGTTTCGGCGGCGCGGTTATCGCGCTCATCCCGCACTCCTCCGTCGAGTCCACCGCGCAAGCCATTCATGATGCTGCGGTTTCGCGCGGCTTTCCGGAACCTACCTTCTTGGTTGCGCGACCGGGTGAAGGCGCCAGGCGCTTGGCCTGACTCCGCGGCCCGGCTCGGCTTAGCCGCGACCCTCCCAGCGCGCCTCTTGTCGTTGGGTCCATACTGATCAGGCTGATCTGAAGGCCGGGCCGCCTCAGATCGGCCTTAATTCCCTCAATTCGGCCTGATCAGATCAGCCCCAAAGCCCTAAGCGTTCGGGTCACAACGCCAAGAGAGCTTTCTGGATCCCCTCGCGCAGAGTCTCGCGAGACTGCTTCATCGGATGCGCAATCGCGCGCAACCCCATGTACGCAATCTGGTCGGCCGCCCGATTCAGCGGATCACCCGCATGCCCAAGTACACGGCGAATGTCGACCTCGCATTGGCCTTGGATATCGCCCCAAGCTTGCTGGAATCGGGACCGCGCACCCGAAGACACCCCTCGCCACGTGCGCCCCGGCCGCGACGCTTTAGAGCCGCGCTTATGCACAATCTGCTCGACCGCCTCCAAAGCGGCTACGGAATCGGACTCAATAACCGCCTTGCGCGCACCCACCTTGAGCAGGTATTTCAGCGCGAGCGTCAGTGCTTCGAGCTCGAGCTCATCCGTGCTCGCCTTGGTTTCTCGAGTTCGTAACCGGTAGTCGCCGTTGCCCGCAACGAAGCACATCGACCCCTTGAATACGGTATCCGAGGAAGCGTCGGTGGCTATGCGAACCACGTCGCCCTTGGACCATGAGGAGGCGCGCGAGAAGTTCGGCCACCAGTGTGCTTTCGGCGTCTCTACCTGTGCCGCTTGCTTCTTTTTCGGTGCTTCACCCATCTTGCGCGCCTTCCGTGCAGTAAGGCCGGCTTGTTTTCGGCGCACGGAGCTCGCGCTCTTCGAAGCCCTATTTTCTTCCGCAAAGCTTCCCGTCACCGTGAAACCGTCTGCCGTGAGTGCCGCTCGCAACGCATTCTGCCTGCGACCAGTGACAATCCACACCCGTCCGTCGAGTCCCTTGAGTGCGCGTTTGACCTCCCGTACGGCGATATCGACGATATCGCCCTTCTTAGTCTGGCCGCGGCGCACAAAACGCGTCTGCTTAGTATTGACCGCGATGACCCAGCCTTCGATGGTGCCGTTGGGGGCGGAATCCCAACGCTCGTCCCAGAGCGCGACCGCAACATGGATTGGTGCCGAGACCATGCCCGAGGTGATCTTGCGGGTACCGTAGGTGCGCGATTGCGTACCGGTAAGTTCTGAGAGCTCGATGGGTTCCATTATCTCTAGTAAAGCACGGTTAACCGCGCTGCTGAATTATCCCCGCACACCACCGCATTGAACTACTTCCCCTTAGGTCGAATGTGATCGAGCCGATCTGAGCACAACCCGCCCTCAACTCAGCCTCAACGCTCTCAATTCGGCCCGATTACCTTGGACCTAAAGTTCCGCCTCTCACTGAAGGTTCTCGGAAGTTCACCTTCCTGAGCCCCATGACGCGTGCTCCGCCCCTCCAGTAGTGAAGATGAAACCATGATTACAGATCACTTCATCAACCTTCGTTACGCCGGAGCCGAAAGTCCGCACCACTTAGCCCTCCAGTGCGGTGAGCTCACCCAGATAGCGCCCTGGGTCGCCGTTCCCACGGCCACCTGGAGGCAATGGGTGCGCCATAAACAACAATTCGCCAAAGTAGTCGCTGCCGGGTGGAGCACCCACCGCGCCGTCCTCATCAGTAAATCGGCCGCGCGGCTGTGGGGAATGTGGGTAATTTCCAGGAAAGGGGAGGAGGTGGAGTTAGCGGTGCCTTCGGGAAGCGTTCCCCCACGCAGGCTCACCGCGAAGGGCTATCGGTACCGCCGGGTAAAGTCCCTCCAGGAATCCACGGTGACGGTAGCAGGTGTGCGCACCACGCATCCCGCCCGCACCTGCCTCGAAATCGCCCGGCTACACGGCTTCCCAGATGGCCTGGTAGCTACCGATTCTGCTCTCAGGCAACACGGCGTCACCACCTATGACTTGCGCGAAGAACTGGCAAGAATGCAGCGCACTAGGGGACAAGCAGCCATGCGTAAGGTTATCGAGCACGCGTATGGCGGATCGGAATCGCCCTATGAGTCCTATCTGCGAGCCCTCATTATCGAGCGTTTCCCGCAGGTGAAAATTGAGCCGCAGAAACCGCTGCTCGGGAAGTATCGGGCGGATCTCTGTCTCGATGGCTGGCTGGTGGTCGAGGTCGATGGCGATGCCAAATATGACGGTACCTACGGCAAGGAGCCCGTCCACGTGGTCAAGCAGCAGATAAAAAGGCAGCGAGCGCTAGAAAACCGCGGATACGTGGTGCTGCGCTTTGGTTCCAGCGAGGTGAAAGCGTCGGACGAGGCATTGCGGATAATCGCTAGCCACTTGGGAAAACGCGGCAGGAAAGTAGCCTAGATCACCCCCGCGCCACCCCACAAAGCATAAAAGTTGTTGAACAAAAGGCATAGCAACCCTTAAGATGATGCGCATCACAAATTTAATGCGACCTGCATCACGAAAGGTAAAATCTAGTGAGTGCTGAGACATCACACGCCACTCCGGCGCGGGCGGAGGATAAGACCCCGCCAAAGGGCCTCGGCGCCATGGCCGGTGCCATGTTCCTCATGGCCACCTCCGCCATCGGTCCGGGATTTTTGACCCAGACCTCGGTCTTTACCGTGCAGATGGGGGCTTCTTTCGCGTTTGCGATTATGCTGTCCATCCTCGTTGACATTGCCATCCAGCTCAATGTGTGGCGAGTGCTGTGTGTAAGCGGTATGCGCGCAAATACCTTGGGTAATACCGTTCTCCCCGGCCTGGGCTGGGTCCTCGCCGTATTCGTCTTTATCGGCGGCGCGGTCTTCAATATTGGCAATATCGCCGGTTCGGGCCTCGGTATCAACGCGATGCTGGGCATCGATGCGCGCATCGGCGGCGTCATCGCCGCAGCTATCGCCGTTTTTATCTTCCTCTCCCGCAAAGCCGGCATGGCACTTGACCGCCTTGTTGCCGTCCTCGGTGCGGTCATGATCCTGCTCATGCTCTACGTCGCGGTGGTCAGCCAACCACCGGTGGGCGAGGCACTAAAGAATACCGTCGCGCCAGGCGAGATTGACTTCTTCGTCATTACCACCATCATCGGTGGCACCGTGGGCGGCTATATCACTTTTGCCGGCGCGCACCGACTCATTGATTCTGGCCACACCGGCGTGGAAAACGTCAAGAACATTACCTATACCTCGGTCAGCGGCATCGTGGTAACCGGCATCATGCGCATGCTCCTCTTCTTGGCGGTGCTCGGCGTGGTAGCCACTGGGGTGGCGCTTTCCGATGACAACACCGCGGCCGATGCGTTCTACCATGCCGCTGGCGAGTTCGGCCTGCGTGCCTTCGGCGTAGTCCTCTTCGCTGCCGGTTTGTCCTCCGTTATCGGTGCGGCCTATACCTCGGTGTCCTTTGTGACCTCCCAGGAGACCTCGACGCGCACCCGTAATATCCTCACCATCGTCTTCATTGTGGTGTGCACGGTGGTCTTCGTGGCCATTAACTCCGCTCCGCAGAAGCTGCTCATCTTCGCTGGTGCCATCAACGGCCTTATCCTGCCCATTGGCTTTGCCCTCGTGATGTGGGTGGCCTGGCGCCGCCGCGACCTTTTGCATGGTTATAAGTACCCCAAGTGGCTTCTGGTCATTGGCGCCTTGGCGTGGGTGCTGACCATCTTTATTGGTTTCAAGGCCTTTTCCGGCATCACCGAACTATGGGCTTAATGCGGACCCCGGAGCAGGTGCGCGAGTATGCGCGCACCCATGAAATGGCCACCACCGCTGGGCATGCCCGTGGCTTTATGCAGGCTAATCTGCTGGCGGTGCCGCAGGAATACGCCTTCGATTTCTTGCTTTTTGCCCAGCGCAACCCCAAGCCGTGCCCAATTGTGGGCGTGCTAGAGGCGGGGCAGTACACCTCCGAGCTACTTCCAGGTGGAGATATCCGCACCGATATCCCCGCCTACCGTGTCTTTGAAAACGGTGAGCACAGTGCCACGCTTGGCGACGCCACCTCGTACTACACCCCAGACATGGTCAGCTTCCTTATCGGCTGCTCCTTTACCTTTGAAACTGCCCTGCAGGATAACGGCATAGAGGTCGCGCACATTGCCCAGCAGCGCAATGTGCCGATGTTCAAGACCTCGATTCCTACCACCCCGGCCGGGGTCTTTTCCGGTCCCATGGTGGTGTCCATGCGGCCGATTCCGGCCGCACAAGTCTCCGATGCCGTGCGCATTACCTCCCGCTACCCCTCGGTTCATGGCGCCCCAGTGCACGTAGGTGACCCAGCGGCCATCGGCATTGCGGATCTCTCGTGTCCAGACTTTGGCGAGCCGGTAGAAGTACCAGACGGCTGCCTACCGGTCTTTTGGGCCTGTGGTGTCACCCCACAAGCCATCGTGATGGAATCCAAGCCGCGCCTGGCTATCACGCACGCGCCGGGGCAAATGTTGGTGACAAATGCCCGCGATCAAGATTTTCTCATTCCTTAATCCTCGAGCACGGCGAGGATCTTGCCGCACGTATTCATAAGGCTGTCATGCGCAAGCGTGGCAGCCTCATCCCGTTTTCCATCTGCGATGAGCGTGGCCAAGGTGATATTTCCTTGAATATGGTCCGCATGTAGTTGCGGGTAGCGCGGGATGGCCAAGAGGAAGGTAAGCCGCATGCGGGCGAGTAGATTATCCATCTGCTCATTTAGGGTGGGGGAGCCAAGCGCGGCCACCAGTGTGCGGTGGAAGCGCTGATTGATGGCGGAGACTTCCTGGTGCTCGCCGCGCGCCGCGTAGTCGAAGGCGGAGGAAGTGAGGGTGACGAGTGAGGGGGCGTCGGGAAAAGTGCCCCAACGTACCGCGGCCGGTTCAATGGCTGCGCGGGCGGCGAAGAGATCACGGATATAGTCTGCATCTGGCATTGCGAGGAAGACACCCCGGTTAGGGATGCGCTCGACAATGCGCTCCGCGGCGAGCCTTGTGAAGGACTCACGCAGGGTATTGCGCGAGCAGTTGAAGCGTTCGGCTGCCTTGACCTCGCTGAGGCGCTCGCCGGGCTGGAATTCGCCTGCGGAAATGGCTTCGCGCAACGCGGAGGCGACAGACTGGGAAAGCATGCTCACAACTGTACTAAAAAGTTGTACACCTCACATTGAATATGAGGTGTACAACCCCTACACGAGCATTAATCGATGGTCGCAATAACCTTCGAGGAATCCAGACGGTCTCCCTCAGCAGCCAAGAGCTTGATGGTGCCGCCGCGCGGCGCCTTAATAGCAGATTCCATCTTCATGGCCTCTACGGTGGCGATGGCATCGCCTTCGGCTACGGTATCGCCGTCCGCGACGTTCCACGCCACAAGGTTGGCCTCGAATGGGGAGGTGACTGCGTTGTCATCGGTGGACTGCGCACCAGCCGAAGATGGTGCCGTGGATGCAGAGCCGCCGGCCGAGGCGGCGCCCGGTGCGGCAAGGAAATCTACTGGAACGCCAACGTTGACCAGCTTGCCATCGATCTCCACGGCAACATTGCGACGCTGGGTGTAGATGGCTTCGACCTTTTCCACCTGGTTGGCGGCAGATGCGCGGTAGTTGTGGTCAACCCAGTCAGTAAAGACACCAATCTCGGAAGCCCCCGCGGCAGCGGCATCCTCTGCCGGGGCAGCGGTACCGATGAGCGCAGGCTCGTCCATCATGTCGCGGTGGAACGGCAGCACGGTGCGCACGCCGGTGACGGTGAATTCGCGCAGGGCAAAGCGGGCGCGGGCCAAGGCGATCTCGCGGGTCGGGCCCCATACCACCAGCTTGGCAATCAGCGAATCATAGTAGGGCGGGATGATGGAGCCAGAGCGTACCGCGGAATCAACGCGGATGCCCGGGCCGGTCGGCGGCTCGAAGGAGACAATGGTGCCAGGACACGGAGCGAAGCCATTGAGGATGTCTTCGGCGTTGATGCGGAACTCAAAAGCATGGCCGTGGGATTGTGGATCCTCCTCGAAGGACAGCGGCTCGCCGGCCGCGATGCGGAATTGCTCAGCGATGATATCGGTACCGGTGACCGCCTCGGTAACGGGGTGCTCGACCTGCACACGGGTATTGACCTCGAGGAAGGATATGGTGCCGTCTTCGGAGACGATGTACTCGACAGTGCCGGCACCGACATAGCCCACCTTGGCGCAAATGGAGCGGGCGCCTTCGATGATGCCGTTGCGTTGGGCGTCGGAAAGCGCGGGTGCTGGGGCTTCCTCAATGAGTTTTTGGAAGCGGCGCTGGGTAGAGCAATCGCGGGTGCCGAGCACGCGCACATTGCCGTGCGTATCGGCCAGCACCTGGGCCTCGACGTGGCGCGGGTGGGTGAGGAACTTTTCTACGTAGCACTCCGCGCGGCCGAAAGCCTCCATGGCCTCGCGGCCAGCGGAGTTGAACGCGCCCTCGATTTCTTCCATATTGTCTACGACCTTCAAGCCGCGTCCGCCGCCGCCATAAGCGGCCTTGATGGCAATGGGCAGACCGTGCTCTTCGGCAAAGGTGCGGGCTTCTTGCCAATCATCGATGGGATCAGAAGTACCAGGTGCCAGTGGTGCGCCGACCTCTTCGGCCACGCGGCGGGCAGCAATCTTGTCACCGAGTAACTCAATATGCTCGGGCGAAGGGCCAATCCAAATCATTCCGGCTTCAGTCACCGTGCGGGCAAAGTCGGCGTTTTCGGACAAAAAGCCATAGCCTGGGTGAATAGCATCTGCACCGGCACGCACCGCGATATCAAGCAGCGCGGGTACGTTCATGTAGGTATCGGCAGCCGTATTGCCCGGCAGCGCATAAGCTTCATCTGCTACCTGGGTATGCAAAGCACCCGCATCTGCTTCGGAGTAAATGGCGATGGACTTAATGCCTAGGTCGCGGGCGACGCGGGCGATACGCACGGCAATTTCGCCGCGGTTAGCAATGAGGACGGTTTTAATCTGCATTTTTATCTCCAGTGTTCAAGGCTTGAGGTGCTACGAGTTCAAAATTCACGCGTGCGCCGGGCGGCAGCTGCGCGGCAATATCAATATCTTCTTCCAAAACGGTGGCGATGACGGGGTAGCCACCGGTCACAGCGTGATCGCGCAGGAAGACTACGGGTTTGCCATTGGGCGGGATTTGGATGGATCCGGCGACCATGCCCTCGGACGGAAGTTCGCCGTCTTTAACGCGCTCAATCGGCTCATCGCCATCGAGGCGCAGGCCCACGCGGTTGGAATCTGAGGTGACGGTCCATTCAGCATCCAGGAAGGCGGAGACATTATCGCCAAACCAGTCATCGCGGGGACCGAGCACGCAGCGCAAGGTAGCGCGGGTCTTGCCATCGGAGCTTTCGCGTACTCGTAGTGGGTTGGAAAGCTGGGCATCGGTCATGCCGGTAGAACGCGGCAGCACACCGATGACATCGCCGGTGGTGACGGGGTCTGGGCCGAGGCCCGACAGGACGTCGGTGGCTGCGGAGCCAAGCTCGGATTCGGCGATGATGCCGCCGCGAATAGCGACGTAGTTGCGCATGCCTACCGTTGCGGGATCCACCGTGACGGTTTGCCCGGCCGTGACCAGGACAGGACGGGCGAGGTGAACCGGCATCTCACCAAGGCGGACACGGGCGGTCGCACCGGTGACGCAAATGACGGTATCGGTGAGCGCGTGGAGCTTAATGCCGCCAATATTTTCCAGCACGGTTGCTCCGCGCGGGTTGCCCACGGCCACATTGGCGGTCGCGGCGGCGGCGCGGTCCGCAGCACCCGATGGGGTCACGCCGAGGTCGCCCACGCCTGGGCGCCCCAAGTCTTGGTAGAGAGTGAGTAGGCCGGCATCGATTACCTCCATGCGCGGCAGGCGGGCAGGAGCGCGTTTAGAGCGCGCAGAGTGATCGACGAGCTCCGGTAGCTTATCCACGCTGCGGTAGCGCACGCGGTCGCCCGGCTGCACCAAGGCTGGCGGGTTGGCATTGGAATCCCACATCGGCGTATTGGTGGTGCCCAGCAGCTGCCAGCCACCTGGGGAGACGCGTGGGTAAACCGCGGAAAACTCGCCTGCAATGCCTACGGCACCGGCCGGTACTGCGGTACGGGGGCTGGAGCGGCGCGGCACGGCGCGGGCCAAGGACGGATCCGAAGGCGCGCAGTACGTAAACCCTGGGGCAAAGCCACCGAAGGCGGCAGTCCACTCGGTGGAGGTATGCCAGTTGATGAGTGCCTCGCGCGAGAGGCCAAGTAGGTCTGCAGCCTCATCGACATCTTTTCCGTCATAGAGCACATCGATTTCTACCGTGCGCGCCTCTGCGGTCGCGGCTGTGGCAGGGGAAAAGTGTTGCAAAAATTCCGCCGCATCGCGCGCCGAATCGGGTGCCTCAAAGGTCAGCAGCAGGGTAGTGGCGGCCGCAATGCAGTCCACCTGATTCTTCAAAGGCTTGGCAGACAGCGCAGCGTGCCAGTCCATGACTTGGTTTAATCCCTCCAAGTCAATGAGCAATGCGCGAGTGCCCACAAAATTAATGTGCATTAGATGAAGCTCCGAATCTCGATACCCTCAGCCCGCAAGCGCTCCACTACGCCGCGTAGCAGCTTCACCGCGCCGGGGGAATCACCGTGGGTACATACGGATTGCGCATCTACCTCGAGCTTCGTGCCATCCACGGCGGTAATCGAACCGGTTTGTGCTACCTCGAGCACTCGCTGTACCACCTCATCGGCGCTATCTAGCACCGCATTGGCTTCCTTGCGTGAGACGAGCGTGCCATCGGGGTTGTAATTGCGGTCCGCAAAAGCCTCACGGATGACGGTGAGCCCGCTTTGCTTGGCGACGTCCACTGCTACGCCCCCAGGCAGCAACATTACCGGCAAGTCACCAAAGGCCTTGATGCCCTTGATGACGCCCTCTGCCTGTGCCTTATCCTTCACGATCGCGTTATACATTGCGCCGTGCGGCTTCACATAAGAGACCGTGGTGCTATTGGCGCGAGCCAAAGCATCAAGTGCGCCGATTTGATAAGTCACCTCATCGGCGAGTTCGTTCGGGTTGTAATCAATAAAGCGGCGACCGAAGCCTGCGGCGTCGTTATAACCCACGTGCGCGCCTACGGTCACGCCGGCCTCTGCGGCTGCCTTAAGCGTGCCGGCAATAGAGTGTGGGTCACCCGCATGGAACCCGGTGGCCACGTTTGCTGAGGAGACCATCTCCAGCATCGCCGCGTCATCTGCGACCGGGTTGCCTGCAGTGGTCTCTCCCAAATCCGCATTGAGATCGATATGGAGCGCGGACATTCAACACCGTCCTTAAGATTGTTGAACAATTCGAATGGGTTTAAGTGTAACCCTCGACACTGACATTTGTGAAGCTGATTACGTTTGCACTACCCGCGTGTACACCCCCACCCGTATACGGGAAACCGCCCCGTCTCGGAGAAGGGATCCGAGACGGGGCGGCATAGCTCGCTAGAGTCCAAGAGTTCCTAGGCCCTAGCTTTATAAATCTTTAGCGTCCGTAGTTCTGGACGGCGTAGAGCTTGCCTTCAGAGTTGATGGCAACGCCAACGCCGATGGTCTTGGCGCGTGGGTCCAGCATGATCTTGCGGTGGCCTGGGGACTCGTACCAGAGCTTTACTAGCAGCGCATCGGAGTAGTCGCTCCATGCCTGCAGCACGTTCTCACCGCCGGCCGGGATATTGGCTGGGTAGTAGTTCCAGTGCTGCGGGCGGTGGCTGAGCTTATCGGCGCGAACCAGCTGATTGGCCCAATCCTGGGCTAGGCCATTGAGCGCACCGTTGGCGCGAACCGGGCGCAAGCCGTGTGCCTTGCGGTAGTCGTTGGTGTAGTTGATGATGTTCTGGACGCGGCTGGAAGCTGGAGCGACCGGTTTTGCAGCGGCAGCCGGAGCAACGGGAAGATTGGCGGAAGGTACCGGAAGGTTCACGCCACCGAAGCTACTCAAGGAGCTCGATGCCTCTGCAGGAGCTACGCCAACGCCGAGGGCGACGGCTGCTGCAAGTGCAGGAGCGACGAACTTCTTGGCGCAGAAGTGAACTTTGGGGGTAAACATAAGCGGTGCCTTTCTGCTGGAACCTAGCGGGTATCACAAGGGTGGAAATCGCGGGGTGTTCATGGCGAATTTCCGTTCCTCTTCACTTAAAATTTAATCAATTACCACGGGGTAAAAGCCAACTGACCAGCAATTATTAGGATTCCTAAAGATGATTTCCCGGAAAACTAATTACTTCTTAGTTATTTCTCGATTTGAGCTAGGAAACCCCTAAATTCCCTCAGTGACGGCGTTGAACACCTCGCCCCACGGGGGTAATTTCCAATCCATATCTCAGGTTCCCGGAGAAATGAGGTTGATTTAAGGTATATGGGTCTAGTTTTAAGCCAGCCACCGGCGAAACTGGCCAGTTTCTTGCTATAGCCTATGAAGAACCTTGTGGTTTCTGGTTGTCATAAGATTTATGAGATTCCACCATGTCGGCACATAGTCTCACCGGAGCCTTTTAAGCGCATTGCCCCGTCCGTGGGGGCAGCAGAATCGCGGTATCTTCGCGCTGTTTAGGCATAAAAAGAGCGCTCAGCGGAGAAATCGCTGAGCGCTCGCAAAAGTAAGGCTTTTTAAGCCTGGCTGGTCGCGGCCGCCTTGTTAGTAGAGGGGGCGGGCGAAAGGGCCGAGGAAATGATGTCGGCGGCTTCCTTCCGGTTCCGTGCTCCGTGGAGTTGGGCGCGGAAGTCTTCCTTCATGATGTTGCGTGCGAGCTTGGATAATAGCTTGAGATGCTGCTTTCCGGCATCGTCGGGAACGGCGATAAGGAAGGCGAGGGTGGTTGGGTCCTCGCCCTCGGCCCACGTGACACCTTGGGGTAGGCGGGCGAAGGCAAGGGTGGGTACCTTTACCCCGGCAGACCGCGCGTGAGGAATGGCTACGCCGTGTCCCACACCGGTGGAACGGGTAGATTCGCGCTGCAATGCGGCGCTAGCGACCGCTTCCGCATCGGACATTCGCGGAGAGGTGAGCTTCACTAGGGAACGAATGACCTCTTCGCTGGAAGAGCCCAAGTCCTTATCCAGACTGATCGTGTCCACAGCTACCAGCGGTTTATCCTTGCGCTGCGTCAACCCTACTAGCAGGAGGATAAGGCCGGCACAGACCGCGATGCCGGCGAGCATGGCGATAAAGAAACCTACGACATTGTCTACGGCGCCGAGCGCCGCGACGATTGGCCCGCCGTGCATCACGTGGTCTTGCGCGCCAAATGCTCCGGCAAGTGCACCGGCTACGGCACCGCCAGCAACATTGGCGGGAATAACCTGCAATGGACGTGCGGCAGCGAGCGGAATAGCGCCCTCAGTAATGCCGAAGAATCCCATGAACAATGCCGCGATGCCGGCATCATTTTCCGCTTTGTTAAACCAGCGGCGACGCAGAAGCGTCGCTACGCCCACGGCAAGAGGTGGCACAGCAATGGCGCAGGCCGCCATGCCCATCGGCGCCGCGTTGCCAGCCGCGATCATGCCGCCGCCAAAGAGGAAGGCTGTCTTATTGAAGGGGCCACCCATGTCGAAGGCAATCATGGCGCCAAGGATGAGGCCCAACACGATGACGGAGGATCCCTGCATGCCGGCGAGGTACTCAGTCATTGTTTCGAAAGCGGCCGAGACAGGTGCGCCAATGAGCAAGATAAAGATAAGGCCCACGATGAGTGTGGTGAAAATCGGGATGACAATGATGGGCCAGATCGGTGCAATGAATTTGTGCACTGGAATCTTCTTAATGGCCAGGGCCACATAACCAGACAAAATACCGGTGACAATGCCGCCCAAGAAGCCGGCACCCGTTTCAGACCCATATAGTGATCCGGTGGTGGCGATGAGGCCGGTGATAAGGCCAGGCGCAAGGCCCGGTCGGTCCGCGATGCCCACAGCGATGTAGCCGGAGAGAACTGGAACCATCAGTGAAAACGCCAGAGCGCCGAGTTCATTGACAGTGTTCCAGAAGCTATCTTCTGGAATCGCCATGCCCTCAGGCGTGGGGGTGCCACCGATAGAGAGGGCTACCGCAATGAGCAAACCGCCGGTAACCACGAACGGGATCATGTGCGAGACGCCGTTCATCAGCGCTTTGTACAAGGTCTGGCCAATACTATTTTTGCGGGGCGCTTCTTCTTCCTGGCTGTCTGTAGATCCTTCCCAGCGCGCAGCGCTTAAGGACCTGCTTAGTAGTTCCTTTGGGTGTTTGATGGCCTCGTCCACGCCGGTGGCCTCGAGGCGTTTGCCGTGGAAGCGGTCTTTGGAAATTACAGTATCGGCACCAATGACAATGGCATCGGCGTCTTCGATATCTTGCTTGCTAAAGGTTCCTTCGACGCCGATAGAACCGTGAGTTTCAATCTTGATGCGGTAGCCCAGTTCTTGGGCTGCGGCCTCAAGGTTCTCGGCCGCCATATAGGTATGCGCGATGCCCGTCGGACACGCCGTGATGGCGAGGATGAGGGGCGATGACTCTGAAGTGCTCATGAGTCTTATTAAACGGCAAACGTTTGCGTTGGCACAATAGGGGATTGTCATCTTATGCGCCGGTACGCTGGAAGCACCCGACCGCAGAAAAGGACGCCACGCCGTGAGTAAAGCATCGCCGGATAATATCTTGCTCTACCTGCCGCAAAAGCAGGAGGACCAAGTACGCGAAATTTTTGCCGGCCTTGCCCAGCGCGGCTTTCCCGTCCAGCATCAACGCCCGCACATTACTGTGACCTTTTCACCGCACATGCAGCCAGAGGTCGTGGAGTTAGCGGCGCAGCTGCTGCCGCCTGTCATACCGGCAGATTTCCGGCGGGTAGGAAACGTCATTTTCGGCACCAAGCGCAAGCAGACGGTGGCTTGGCTGCTTGAAACGACCGACGAGCTAGAAATTGCCGCGCGAAAAATCAGTGCCGCCAATCCGGACGGGCGCGGGCCGCGGTGGACCCCGCATCTGACCATGGGGTTGCGCCTGCCGCGCGAGGAGGTTCCTGGCTATATCCACGCAATGGATGAGCTCACCTCATCGCATTTCAAGGAGTTTAGCGCCGTAGAAGCTGCTTATTGGCGGCCGCGCACGCAGGAAAAGACAGTACTGGCCGAGGCCTAGAGCAGGGCCTGCAGAGCGCGGGCAACGCGCAGCACGGTCAGGTCCTCGCCCGGCTTGCCGACGACCTGCACCGCATCACCCACGCCTTTTTCCTCTTCGCCGCGCAGCGGCACCGTAATCGCCGGCCATCCAAGCACATTGAAAGGCTCGGTCCAGCGTCGCAGGCTCGCGGCCGATTCCGCGGTATTCTCCGGGGTGATATCGGACCACTTGAGGGGGCCGGAATCGAGGGTAGGGGTAAGAATAATGGGGGCATCGCCAAGCAGGGCAAGAGCCTTTTCGCGCAGCTCTTTCACGCCCTGTGCAGCTGCGTCATAATCTTCCTGGCTGATATTTTCTCCGCCCAGCACTCGCTGCAAAATGACATCCTGGTACCTTTCGCGCTGGTCCAGCAATGGCCGGTGGACATCATAGACCTCTTTCAAACGCATCGGCTCGTAGAGCTCGGCCGTGGCGGCGATGGTGTCTTCCAAGTCCACTCCCTCGGCGAGCTTAAAGTCCGAGTGCTCTAGCACCGCCAAAAGATCTGCGAAGCGCTCTCCCTTGGCCTTGAGGGCCGTGACATCAAGAGCAGAAACATCCTGCGCCGCGGCCGGTTCCTCATCTGCGGTAGCAATAAAGGCCTGCTCAATGAGGTCAATTGAGCTGGCAAAGAATCCAATGCAATCAAAGCTCGGGGCGAAGGGGAAGACACCTTCTACCGGAATGAGCCCGAAGGTGGGTTTGAACCCCAGCACGCCCTGGCAAGCAGCAGGCACACGCACCGAGCCGGCGCTATCAGAACCCACCGTAAGCTGCAGCGCGCCGCAAGCCACCAAAGCGGCAGAACCAGAGCTAGAACCACCGCCGCAGATTTCGGGATCGCGTGGGTTGATAACGCGACCGTAGGCCGAGGCATCGCCCAAAATGCCATAGGAAAACTCCTGCAGGTTCGCCTTCGCTACCGGCAGCGCACCCTTCGCCGTCAAACGCTGCACCACTGGTGCATCCTTAACCGGTGCGCGCCCAACTTTGACCTTGGTGCCGCAGGTAGTAGCTACGCATGCTACATCCACGATGTCCTTGAACGCCACCGGTTGCCCCATGAGCGTGGGTGATTCATCCACCGCGTGCTCATCAAACGGGATGACGGTAATCACCGCGTTAAAATCCTGCTGGGCTCGGTGCAGGCGATCAGAAAGTGTAGCCATAACGGAAGCTAAGTCCTTTCAACGTCGGCGTCCTCTGCTGTTTACTATGTATTAGAAGAATGCAGATGTTACTACCGTACATCAGGAATCGGTGAACAATTTCCCGTTTCTAGGCAAAGCACCGCTTGCATGGTGTTACCCAGCAAAAATCCCCAGTGCATCCCATGCCAGCCAGCCTCCTTCGCGGAGGGTGAAGACGAGCTGGTTCTCTCCTTCCTTCAGGGTATCTTCGGCGAGAGCAAACTCGATTGCTGCCGGTCGCAGCGGGGTCGGTTCCCCGCTGGCATCGCCTTGGCGCGAACCTTGCGTTGCGCCTTGCGGGAGCTCTATTTGTTTATGAAAATCATTAACCGTGATATCGAGAACACCGCCGAGCTTGGTGGTATCAATGAGCCACAGTGCCAGTGCCGCCTTTGAGGCAGGCTTATCCAATTTCACCGTCCACTTCAGCGTGTAGGATTTGCTGCCGGCCCATTTATCGCCGGGACCGGGGAGGAGATAAGGGACGTCGGCAGGCGTAGCATCCGGTCCAACGGTGATCGTCTGGTCTGGGTGCGCAGTGACGATCTTCTTGTAGTCCTTTGGCGAGTACTGGAACTCTGTGCCTTTTCGATCAAAGGAACCAATCGTGGCTAGCGCTTGGCCAGCAGTGACCGAAGGCAGGGAGGTAGACGTTGCCTTGCCAGAAGGAGCGGACTCGGTACCGGAAGCATCTACTACCTTGACGCAGTAGGACCACTTTTCACCGGCGACGTCGCGCCGGGAGTGGTGGAAAAAGGGGAAGATGGTCTTGCCCAACAGCACGTCTACACCATTGGGATCGGTGCCGATGACACGGTAGTGATCCAAGACGACGTCCCAGGAAACAGGCTCCCAAGTGACGTAATTTTCCATGAGCTGCGGTTCTGCCTGAATGTTAGCTACGGCCGGTGGAGCAGCACTCGCGGTAGGAGCTGGGGTAGAGGCCCCTTGGTCAGAGGAATGTTTGCGGGAAGAACCGTGGCGAGAGGAAGAAGAGGAAAGCGAGCTAAAAAGTCCCATGATGAATTGTCCTTTCGGGGTTTAGAGGGAGCGCAGCGTGTGCTCGCCGGCATTGGTACGGAAGGAGAAAGCAGTCTCGCGCGGGGCGGTATCATCGCGCTCAATCCAGGGCACGACGACGAATTCGGAATCGAGGTGCTCGCGGGTAGCGTGCACTTTGATGTAGCCACGGCGCTTATCCATGGCCTTCACATATGGCTTTTCCAACCACTCGGTGCTCTTGGAACCGGCAAAGCCATCGCCATCGGAAGCAATGGAGGTGGCGACCAATTCCACGCCGACGGGCTGGCCCGATTCGGATTGAATCTCGGCAGCGCAGTGTTGGTGAATATCGCCGGTAAAGACAACGGGATCGCTTACCTTAGATAGGGACTCGATAAGGCGGCGGCGCGCTGTTGGGAAGCCGTCCCATTGGTCGGTGCTATCGGCGATTGGTACGACGACCACGCTATTGACCACCACGTTCCACTGTGCCGCAGAGGTAGCGAGCTTATCGTTGAGCCACTGCTCCTGTTCCGCGCCCAAGATGCTGGCATCCTCCGCGGATTCCTCGCGGTATTGGCGGGTATCGACCAGGTTGAAACGCATTAGCGTGCCCACGTCGAAGGAATCATAAATGCGGTTATTGGGGCCTTCGGGAAGCGCGGGCGGGGCCACCGGAAGATTCTCATAAAAAGCACGGTAGGCAGCTGCGCGCTGGTAGAGGAAGTGCTCGGCCTTGGTGCCAATCTCGGACCAATTGCCGGCGTAGTTGTTTTCAACCTCGTGGTCATCCCACACAATCGCCATCGCAGCGCGCGCATGCGCGGCCTGCAGGTGCTCATCAGATTTGAAGAGCGAGTAGCGCAGGCGATATTGCTCCAGAGTCTCCACCTTTGCCTTGAAAACATCGGGCACGCTTGCGCCCTGGCGCCACAAATTATTGCCTTCCACAATGCCGTATTCGTAGATATAGTCGCCCACGAAAATGGTCATATCCAGATCCGGCTCCTGCGCAATATGCTTCCACGGGGTGAAATAGCCGTGATACCACGCCTGACACGAAGCCACTGTGAAGGTGAAATCATCCACCTTCGCGCCGGGTGCGGGCAGAGTTTTAAACCGACCTACTGGGCTTACCTTGCCATCCACGCGGAAGCGATAAAAATACTCAGTTGCCGGCTCCAGTCCAGTGACCTGCGGATGTACCGAGTGTGCCAGCTCGCGTTGGGCTAAGGCCTCGCCCTGCTTGACGACGTCCCCAAACCCCTCATCCTTCGCAACTTCCCAACCCACGCGGACATCGCCGCCGGTCATGCCGCCGTGACCATCCTCAGCCAGCGGTTCCGGGGCCAAGCGGGTCCACAGGATCATGGAATCATGCCGCGGCGTACCCGCCGCTACGCCCAAGCCAAAAAGCTCCGAATCCTGCGGCAGATCCCCACCTCGTGACGATCCCCATGAGCTTAGGCTCGACTGCGCACCCGCCTTTGCTGGTGCATTAATACCCGCAGCCACCGCCGCGGCCGACACACCTGCAATCTGCAGGAAGTTACGACGATTAAAAGAAGAACGACTATTTGAATCAGACATACAAAGCTCCACAAAAGGTTTAAAAGGAACTTTTTCAGCCTAAGCAGCCGCGGTGAATCGCTGGTTAAATCAGACTTAACTGCAGTGGTCGTTGAAATTGAATAGAGTCTTGGATGTTGAATACGACCTAGTGTTAATGGAAGGGACTATTGTCTTATCAATAGCTACAAGTTCCCCTTGGGTGGCTACATCATAGTCTTTCTGATTGGAGCGTAACTTGAGGCCACCTTCGATAAGTCGAATCAAGCGTACGCCGGATTCAAAAGACTTTATCGCTAAATCTGTAGAGATAATTGTTCTACAACTGTACTTGCTGAGCTGTCTGCCTATTGACGACTTGGGCATATGCGAGGATGCGCCTTCTGACGTTTTTGCTGTCTCAGGCAGCGTAGTTGCGTAGTCAGGAAGAAGGTACCAAGTATCCGTTGAAAAGTATATACGATCGTAGAATTCGCTTGCTAATGAAAATGAAGAAAGGAACTTTTGAAAATAGTCCCCTTCTTGGTGATCCAGAACCTCTTGAATTCCGGTAATGCTTAGTGAGGGGGTTTCGGCGCAGGTTTTATAGGGGTCTTTTCGAGTCGGTTTACTAGTTTTATTAAGAACTTTTCTGGTGGAGCGGTGCCACCAGTACGCATACCCTACGGCGAAAATGGGGGATATGATCAAGGGCAAGAAGGAAACGAGTTTAGCCGCTAAAATAAAATTGAACAGCAAAATGAAATAAATAGACAAAAAGCCAAACAGGTAAGCAGTCACATTTGAACTGAGCTTTTGGTATTCAACTTTCTTGAGTGGACTATGTAAAGGGATATGACCAAAAGCAGGCTTGAAATCGAAGTCAAGATTAGACTGCTTAGAAGGCGATACCAGGTAAAGTCTGTCTGCCATGTAAAATATAGTAGACATAAGAGCGCTGTTTTACTTACGCCTAGAAACGTGGCGTGGGCAGTGCATATTTTTGTCTCGCGTCCGTACAGCTTCAATTTTTGTTTGCGAGGGTTGGTTGCAGACCAGAGAGAAACTTCATCTTGAGCGTTGATCACCTTTGAGGAGCGCTGTGCCGCAAGCCTCGCAAGCGAATCTTGAATGGCGCGAGCATTTCCCATTATCCGGTCTCTTCTTGCTAACCCCCATGGGAGCCGTAGTTGATGTAGAAGCATGCCACCTATTAATAAAACGGACAGCATGAGCAAATGAACGAGTGTTGTTGCTGAAGTTAGCTCTATCCAAAACTCTCCTACTGCAAAGCAATGCAATAGCAAGGAAGGATCTTCTGCGCATCGACTGCTATTAATTGCTGGGAGCATTGAATATGCGGAGCTCAGAGTAAACACGGTAAAGAGTGTGAGGCCTAAGCCCAAGTTGACTAATTCGCGGTGTTCGTGGCTGTAGTGTTTCTCCGCCTCCGGCCTTTCCAAATAGAGATAAATACCAGCTAAAACTGTCGTAATAGTTATGACCGTGGATAGGCTGAGCGGGTTTTCCGACGAAGAATAGATTTTAAAGGGGGAAAGTGACAGAAGGTGAGCACAAATAAGGCCCATCAGGATTACTCCTAGGCCAAAAAACCCTACACCTAAGAATGGTTCTAACCTCGAATTGGCGATTGGGAATATCTTCTGGATTGGTGTTTGTGGGTTCCAGACAATTGTCGCATCCCAAATAGTTTGGGAGCGGGTTTTACGATCTGCTGAGTTTGACATGAAATTCCGGCGGTGGAGAATCTGTTGAAAAGGAGGGCGCTCGGTAACAAGGACAACCCTGAGTAACTATCAGGGCACGACTATTTTTACAGTTCTAGAATCCCGAACGTCTGGGCCTGGAAAATAGAGTTTCTACCCGAGCTGAAACGTGGGGGCTTACCAATGATTTCAAGATTTTGAGTCCCTTGTAAAATTTCATTGCATGAAGAACTCGACTGACAGTTCAGAATTTCCCAACTCCTCCGAGCCCCCAAAGCTCCAGCCCAGCTCCTATATCCCGTTGATGTTCGCACTGCTTACGGCGGTGTTCGCTTTCCAGCTCAATGCGTCGATGCTCTCGCCAGCCTTGGCGACGATGGAAGATGAGCTGGGAGCTACCACCGCGCAGATCGGCCTGACGCAAACGGCATTCTTTACGGCCGCAGCATTGTTCTCACTGTTCCTGCCGCGCTGGGGTGACCTCATCGGACGCAGGAAGGTCCTCGTTGGCATGATGGCGGTAGCTGCGCTGGGCTGCGTGGTATCAGCCATTGCACCGAACGTCGCTGTGCTGCTTATCGGCCGCATCATTCAAGGCGTGGCAGGGCCTACGGTCCCACTGTGCCTGATTATGCTGCGCCAGCAAGTGCTCAATGAACAGCAGTACGCCCTGTTGCTGGGCATTGTGACCTCGGTAAACGGTGGTATTGCCGGCGTGGATGCGCTGGCCGGCGGCTGGCTGGCAGGCAACTTCGGCTACCGCTCGGTCTTTTGGACCATGGCAGTTCTGTGCGTCATTGCAGTAGTAGCGGTGCAGGTATTTACCAAGGAGTCCACGGCCACTGAAACCCCGCGCATGGATTGGGCAGGAGTTCTACCTCTGGCGGTGGCGCTGGGTTGCGTTCTCACTGCGTTCAACGAAGCCGGCAAGCTTGCTGAGGCCAATTGGTTCCTCGTCATCATCCTTCTCCTCATCGGTGCCGCCGGCTTCTGGGCCTTCTGGAATGTGGAGAAGAAGGTCGCCGATCCGCTCGTACCGGTGGCCTACCTCAAACAACGCCGCACGTGGGCACTGCTTTCTACCACGCTGCTCACCATGACCGGTGTCTTTGCCGTGATGAATGGCCTTATCCCTAACCTTGGCCAGGATGCAGATGCCGGCGCCGGAATTTCTGCCAGCGCCATTTCTTGGGTCACGCTCACCCCATACGCCCTCGCCGGCTTGGTCTTCGGCCCGATTGCCGGCTGGATGGCCTCCAAGTTGGGCTATAAATACGTCTTGCAAACCGGCCTCATCGGTACCGTTGTCGGCCTGATTATTTCTATCTTCGTGGTTGGTGCCCCGAACGCGTGGACCCTGCTTCTCGTCTCTATTTTCTTGGGCGTGACCTACGCGGGCATTGCCAATATCATGCTCAATGGCTTAGGAATTGTGCTCTCGCCGGCCGATAACCAGGGCTACCTGCCCGGCATGAACGCCGGCGCCTTCAACCTAGGCGCGGGCTTGTCCTTTGCAGTGCTGTTCGCGGTTTCCGGGTCTTTCGAGCATGGTTACCGCGCGGGCATGATTGCCGGCGTCATCATTCTGCTTGCAGCCCTAGCTTTGTCCTTCCGCATTCCGCGACCGGAGTCCATCGATGACACCGTGGCGGCCGTCAACGCCCGAAAGTAGGCTCGTGGCATGACGCGAAAAACCATTCTGGACTGCGACCCCGGCCACGATGACGCGGTGGCCCTGCTTCTAGCCATGGGCAACCCCACCATCGAGCTGCTGGGCATTACCACCGTGGGCGGCAACCAGACCTTGGATAAGGTCTCCCATAATGCCCTGGTGGTCAAGGAAATCGCTGGTCACCCGGAGATTCCCGTTTATGCCGGCTGCGACCGCCCACTCGTGCGCCCCGTCGAGGTTGCCGAGGCCATCCACGGCTCCACCGGCATGGACGTGGAAGGTGTCCAACTTCCGGAACCAAGCACCGCGCTTGCCGACGCCCACGCCATCGACTTCATCATCGACACCATCATGTCCCACGAGCCCGGCACCATCACCCTCGTGCCTACTGGGCCGCTAACTAATATTGCGATGGCCGCGCGCAAGGAGCCGCGCATCGTCGAGTGTGTCAAGGAAGTAGTCCTCATGGGCGGCGGCTACCACGAGGGCAATTGGTCCCCAGTCGCCGAGTTCAATATCAAGATCGATCCCGAGGCCGCCCACATCGTCTTTGAAGAGCCTTGGCCTGTAACCATGGTGGGCCTCGACCTCACGCACCAGGCGCTAGCCACGCCGGAGGTGGAAGCCGAAATCAAGGCTTTGGAGACCCCAGTCTCGGAGTTCGTCGTCGGCCTTTTCGGCTTCTTCCGCAAGGCCTACCAGGCCAACCAAGGCTTTGATAACCCGCCGGTCCACGACCCGTGCACCATCGCCTATCTCATCGATCCGGACATCGTCCAGACCCGCAAGGCACCTGTCCACGTCGAGCTTGCCGGCGCCCTTACCACTGGTATGACTGTCACCGATCTCCGCGAGCCTGCCGACGCCTCCTGCCACACCCAAGTCGCCACCACCCTCGACCACGCCGGTTTCTGGTGCCTGGTTACCGACGCCCTCAAAAACCTCGCCTAGGCCACCTTCACCCCGCGAGCCAGCCAACTTTCAGCCACGTTATCGCCCCTTAACCCTCAGTTGGGGGGCCATAGCGTGGCTGCTTTCCTTGGCAGAGGCTCCCAACGGATGATTTATGCGAAATCATGTAGTCGCTGAACCAATTCAGCTATTGAGCCATCCTTAATTTTCTGGTGGAAGTTATTTCTGCCGAGATTCGTGGTTACCTTGATGTGCTTCGTCCAAACATCTAGGCCTTGGTCGCAATGACACAGATCGCACCGGTTGTGCCAGGGATGAGAACGGCGCAAAATAGGTCAGCGCTGGGGTTCAGCCTAAACTCGAAGGTAAAACCCCAACCCTAGGAGCCACCATGAAGCAGCACAGTTTCCGCCACGTCGTTGTCATGGGAGTATCAGGCTCGGGCAAGACAACGGTGGGGGAGGCGCTCTCGCCGCTGGTTGGGCTGGAGTATCGCGATGGCGATGATATGCACCCGCAGGCCAATATCGACAAGATGGCGGCGGGGATACCGCTCGATGATGCGGACCGGGAACCGTGGCTGAAGCAGATTGGTCAGTGGTTGGCGGATAGGCCGGATGGTGCGATGGTGGGGTGTAGTGCGTTGAAGCGGAAATACCGGGATCTGATTCGCGAGTATTGCCCGGGCGTGGTGTTTGTCCACGTGCACGGGGATTTTGATGTGCTGTATGAACGCATGCAGCATCGGCCGGGGCACTTTATGCCGGCATCGCTTTTGCAATCGCAATTCGATACCTTGGAGCCGCTGGAAGATGACGAAACCGGCCGGGTCTTTGATGTGACACGGCCGGCGTCGGAAATTGCGGGCGATGCCGCAGCATGGATTAAAGCGGGTACTTAAAGCTGGCGCTAGAAGGCGGCTGCGGCGCCGTACATGACCAGGACTAGGGCGAAGCCGATAACGGAGATGAGCACCTGGTTGACAGTCCAGGTCTTAAGCGTGGTCATGGTGTCCATGCCCATGAGACGGCCGACGAGCCAGAAGCCGGAGTCATTGACATGGGAGCCGAAGACGGAACCGGCGGCGGTTGCAACAACGATAAGAGCGAGCTGGAGCTCGTTGAAGCCACCAGCTTCTACGGCTGGGGCCATGAGGGCGGCAGCCGTAGTTAGCGCAACGGTCGCCGAGCCTTGGGCCAGGCGCAGGGCCACGGCGATGAGGTAGCAGGCCAGGATGACGGGGATGCCGAGGCCGGAAAGGGAATCAGCAAGCGCATCGCCAATCCCGGAGGTACGCAACACACCACCGAACATGCCGCCGGCACCGGTGATAAGCACGACCGAGCAGATGGGGCCGAGGGAGGAATCGACAAGCTTTTCCAACGCGGTCTTTTCTACGCCACGGCGCAGGCCCAAGACCACGAGCGCGACGAGGAGGGTAATCAGCAGGGCAATGGGGGTCTGGCCCAGCATGACAAAGAACCGTACCCACGCGGCGTCGGCGTCGATGGTGCCATAGGACGCCAAAGCATTGAGACCGGTGTTAAAGAAGATGAGTACCATCGGGATGAGCAGGATGGAAATCACCGTGGCGGCAGAGGCAGGCTTGTGAGGTTGCTCGTCCTCCGTGAGGAGGGGACCGGCGATGGCATCGGTTACCTTGATGGGGAATTTCTTACCGGAGAGCAGTCCAAAGCGGTAGCCGGAGATATACCAGGTGGGCAGGGCTAGGATGAGTCCGACTAAAAGAACGAGACCCATATCGGCGCCGTAGAATTCGCTGGCTGCAACAGGGCCCGGGTGCGGCGGCAGGTAGACGTGCATGACCGAGAATGCGCCAGCTGCCGGCAGACCGAAGGCAAGGACAGGGCCATTCAAGCGGCGAGCGACGGCGAAGATAACCGGCAGCATCACAATCAGGCCGGCATCGAAGAAAATGGGAAAGCCCATAATGAGCGACGCTAGGCCGAGTGCTAGGGGTGCTTTGGATTCGCCGAAGCGGCGGACCATGGCGTCGGCAAGCGATTTAGCGCCACCGGAAGCCTCCACCAGTCGGCCGATCATGGCGCCCAAGCCGACGAGCAGTGCCACCGACCCTAGGGTGGAGCTAAAGCTCTCTGTCATGGTGGGCACGATTCCGTCGAGGGGAATGCCCGCAGCCAGCGCAGTGAGTGCCGAGACCACCAATAGTGTGAGGAAGGCGTGAAGCTTGAAATAGATGACCAACACCTAAATTACGGCGATGGCGGCCACCGCAATGCCCAGCAGCGGGCCGGTCGACAGGGTGGGTTCCCACGTATCCATGGGCGGACTCCTTTTCTAATGCAAACCTTTGAATAACGGCAACGTTAGCAGCAGCTCTGCTTACCGACGCCCCCTTCCCCTAAATGCGACCAACCCGACACCCCTGCTGGGGTTGGCATATAAAAATTCCCTGGGAGCCAATGAACTGGCCCCAGGGTTTAGTGTTGGATACTGCATCCTGCGGGTTTACGTGGCAGGAAAACGGATTTTAACTGACGGCGGCATTTAGTTTAGACGTTCACCAGTGGTGGTGCTGAACAGATGCACATGGTCTGGGCTGGGAGAAACATAGAAAGTATCGCCCACCGCATATCGGCTGCGGGCATTGACTAGGATTCCTGTCTGACCGCCCATGCGGGTAGAGGACTTAAGGATGCCATCGGCGGAGCTGCTGCCCGCGGCGCCGTTAAGGTCGCCATAAACGTAGGTCTGGTTACCCAGTTCCTCGATATGCGCGACAGTAAACTTTGCCCCACCGTTGCCGGTATCGCTTAACTGCCAGTCTTCAGGGCGGATGCCCACGGTGACAGTCTCAACGCCATCGAAGTTGTAATTGGCCAAGTTGATGCGGGTAGAGCCGATACGCAGCTCCGAGGAGTTATGGGATAGGTCGTAGATATTCATCGCCGGGGAGCCAATGAAACCGGCGACAAAGACGTTCTGCGGGCGGTCATAAATGGTACGGGTGGTATCCACCTGCTGTAGGACGCCGGCGTTGAGAACTGCGACGCGGTCACCCATGGTCATCGCCTCCGTCTGGTCATGGGTGACGTAGACGGTGGTGGTGCCAAGACGGCGCTGCAGGTTAGAGATCTGCGCGCGGGTGGATACGCGCAGTTTGGCATCCAAGTTGGACAAGGGCTCGTCCATGCAGAATACGGCCGGCTCACGCACGATGGCGCGTCCCATGGCCACGCGCTGGCGCTGGCCGCCGGAAAGATTGGCGGGCTTGCGGTCCAGCAGATCTTCCATCTGCAGGATTTTCGCGGCCTCTTGCACGCGAGACTTAATCTCGCTTTTAGGGACCTTGCGGTTTTCCAGTGCGAAAGACATATTCTGCGCTACGGACATATTGGGGTAGAGCGCATAGTTTTGAAAGACCATGGCTACGTCGCGGTCCGAGGGGCTCACGCCGGTGACGTCCTTACCGCCGATGCGAATGGAGCCGCGGTCGGTGGGTTCGAGGCCGGCGAGCATGCGCAGGCTGGTGGACTTACCGCAGCCGGAGGGGCCGACAAGGACCAAGAATTCGCCATCAGCAATATCGAGGTTGAGGCGGTCAACGGCGGGGCGTTTAGCATCCTTGGAGTAGATGCGGCTTGCGCCATCGAAGGTGACAGTAGCCATGGTTACCTTTCAGAATGTAGTGAGGGGAGGAGGGCGCCTGGGGGAGCCTACTTATTGATGACGGTCTTGACCTGGTTGTCATAAATGGACTGCAGGGTCTTTTGCAGGTCTGTAAGCACCTTGGTGACGTCATCGCGGTTGGTGACAATCTTTTCGAAAGCACCACCAATCTCCTGGTCCGCGCCGGGCAGGAAGACACGGGCATTATCCTGCGGGCGAGTCTCCGGAAGTTGCTTGATGGCGGTTTCGAAGTTCGGGTTTTCTTCCATGAACTTCTTCTGGTCCTTGTTGTCTACCGCGGTGGAGCGCACCGGCATATAGCCCACGTTCTGGGACCAGTAGCAGGTGTTTTCCTCATTGGTGATGAAGTCGATGAGCTTAATTGCAGCCAACTGGCGGTTCTTGCTGATGCCAGCTGGGATGGCAAGGCCAGCACCACCGGTAGGGCAGGCGCCATCGCCAGTAGGGTTAGGCAGGAATGCAGTACCGAGCTCGAATTTAGCGGTATCGGTCAGGCCTGCCAGGTCACCGGTGGACAGCACAGTCGCGGCTGCGCGGCCGGTGCCGAACTCCATGGCCATGTCATTGCCCACGTAGGAGTAGCCCTTCTTTTCATCGGTGATGTCTTTGAGCCACTCGACGGCCTTGATGGTCTTGTCATCGGTGAACTTCAAGTCCCACTCATCGGAGTAGGCACCGCCCTTGGACCACAGTGGGCCCTGGAAAATCCAGCCCAGGTAGTCCACGGCGTCGCCCCAGCCAAATGGCTTCATCTTGGAATCGGCCGCGGCGAGCTTCTTGGACCACTCGTCCATCTCATCCCAGGATTTCGGACCGCGGTCTGGCAGACCGGCCTTCTTCCACGCGTCCTTGTTGTAGTAGAACAACGGCGTGGAACGAGCGAAAGGAAGCGCAAAGTGGCCGCCGTCGTAGTTGTAATCCTCGTAGAGTGGCTGCACATAGGTAGACAGGTCGATGCCGGCTTCTTTCGCCAGGTCATCCACGTTGGCGATCTGGCCGTTGATGGCAAAGTTGTACCACCAGACGTCGGAAAGCACCACGATGTCCGGTAGATCTTGGCCGGTGAGCGCGGCGTTGAATTTCTGTGCAGCCTCTTCGTAGTTCTTGCCGGCATCAACGAGGTTGACCTTGATATCAGGATTCTCCTTTTCAAAGCGGGAGATGATTTCCTTCTCAATGTCCTTAGACGTGCCCGGGTGGTTGGACCACCAGGTCAGTTCGGTGACTTCACCATCGCCGCCTTTGTCTTTACCGCCTTGTGGGTTAGTAGAAGAGGTGCCGGCGCAAGCGGCGAGAGTGGTGGCAGATGCGGCTGTGGTAGCAAGGGCGAGGAATGTGCGGCGTAGCATGTAGTTCTCCTGAAAACCCTGGTTAAGGGGGGAAATAAAGTATGTGGAAACGGCGAGCGTGGGTGGGGTAGAAGTCCTTCTATCCCTTGACGGCGCCAGTGGTCAGGCCTTGAATCATGTACTTTTGCAAGGCTAGGAAGATGATCACCATCGGGATGATGGTGAGGATGGTGGCGGCCATAACCGGACCCCAGTTGGTCACGCCATCGTTGTTTTGCAGCATGGTCAGACCCACCTGCAGTGGGGCAACGTCCTCAGTATCGGCCATGAGGAATGGCCACAGGTAGGTATTCCATTCATTGACCATGGTGATGACGGAAAACGCGGTCAGCGTTGGCCAAGAGACCGGCAGGAGCACCTTGGTAAGCAGGCGGATGGGGCCGGCGCCGTCCATACGGGCGGCTTCCACCAGCTCATAGGGCAGGGATAAAAAGTGGTTGCGCATGAGGAAGGTGCCGAAAGCCACGCCGGCCAGCGGCACGATGATGCCCACGAAGGTATTGCGCCAGCCCAAGGAATTGACCAAGGCGTAGTTAGAAATGACGGTGATTTCGCTGGGCACCATGAGTGAGGAAATGACCAACAAGAACACCAGATGGCGGCCTGGGAAGCGCAGGATGGCCAGCGCATAGGCAGAGATGACACCAAGCACAATCTTGATGATGGACAGCACTGCGGTAATTACTACCGAGTTGCGCAGGTAGGTCCAGAAAGGCACGCGGGTGGTGGCATCGGAGTAATTCTCAGTCTCCCATACCGGCGGCAGCCAGTTAACCGGATCCGTATAAATATCGCCCTTGGCCTTGAAAGAGGTCATGAGGATCCAAAAGAGCGGGAGACCAATAAGGAGCAGTACCGCGAGGATACCCAAATAGCCGCCGACGAGCTTGGCGCGACGGGTGGTGGGGGATTCATCCGTGACCATGTGAAGGGTTGAAGTAGCCATGTGGGTTAACCTCGCTTATCCATGATGCGTACCTGGATCAGGGTGATGATGAGCAGGATCAGGAACAAGATGGTGGCGGCAGTCGCACCGTAGCCGGCGCGGAAGTTGACGAAGGTCTCGTTATAAATCTGGAAAACCAACGTCTGCGTGCCATTGCCCTGCGGGCCGCCACGGGTCATGACGTTGATGATGTCGAAGACCTGCACGGAGTTAAGAAGCACCGTGATGGAAAGGAAGAAGGTCGTATTGCGCAGCTGCGGCATGGTCACACGCCAGAATTTGCGCCAGCGTCCGGTGCCGTCGATAGCGGCGGCTTCATCCAGTTCCTTGTCTAGGCCTTGGAGCGCGGCTAGATAAATGACAAAAGTATAGCCAAGGTTTTTCCACACGAAGGTGAACGTCACCATGAACATCGCCCAGCCTGGCACGGCATAGAAATTCGGGGAGTCGATGCCGAACCAGCCCAGCATGTCCTGGATGAGGCCAAAGTTCGGGTCAAAGACGAATTGGAAGGCGATACCAATGGCCGCGCCAGAGATGGCATAGGGCGCGAAGACCACCGAGCGTGCAAAGTTGCGGCCCTTAATGTTCTGGTTGAGCAGTAATGCCAGCGCTAGACCAATGACCATGGAGCCTATGACCGCAAAGAACGTGAATACCAAAGTGTTGAGCACGATGGTCTTCGTATCCTCGCGGCTAAACCACTCCACATAATTGTCCAAGCCTACAAAGGTGGAGGTAGGGCTGGAAATATTCCAATTGAAAAAGGATAGCCGGATATTATCTAGCAGCGGCCGGTAAGTAAACACAGCCAGCAGGATCAGGTTCGGTGCTAATAGCGCTGCGGCCAGCAGCCATTCCTTGTGGCGATTGCGCGCTGCTTTGCGCACCAGTGCCGCAGAATCACTGGGGTTTTCCGTGTGGGCGGGACGGGCGATGGTAGTGCCTGAGTTGCCGCCACTGAGAGAGTCTTCCTGAAAGGTCACCCGGTCAATCTAGGGTGGACGGGTGAAGCCCAGATACATGGAAAACAAACAATCAGTGAATTATTAATGTCCGATGGGTTAAAAGTGGATGCGTCATTGATCCTTTAAAAAACTCCAGCTCAGCGGGCCATGGCGTCTGTCTCTTTACCATAAAACTATGGCTGGCATTACAAAAATGCCTTGCTTGCCGACGCCCACCTTCCTCCCACCCTTCTACACTGGCACCCATATTCCACCGCGATTCCACAAGGAGGAAGCAATGTCTGTCCGCACTGTCTGCAGTAACTATGACTCCGTCAAAGTTTGGCAGGAGCCACTTTATAAGGACCTGCATCAGCACCCAGAGCTATCAATGCAGGAGGAGCGCACGCTTGGCATCATCAAGGGCAAGCTTGCTGACTTCGGGTTTGAACAAGTGGATGTAGGCGGTGGCGTGGTTGGCATTTTAGAAAATGGTGCCGGGCCAACTGTCATGCTGCGCGCGGATTTTGATGGCCTACCAGTCAAGGAGGACACTGGCCTGGATTATGCCTCCACCGATACCGCCCTTGACCCGGATGGAAACCCCATACCCGTCATGCACGCCTGCGGTCACGATTCGCACGTGGCCAGCCTGCTGGGCATGGGTGCGCTCATGGCGCAGGCCACCGACCAGTGGTCCGGCACCCTGCAACTAATTTTCCAACCGGGCGAGGAAATCGCCGCCGGTGCCCAGTCCATGGTGGATGACGGTCTGGTAGATAAGGTAGCAACTCCCGATGTTGTCCTAGGTCAACATGTTTTTGCTAGCCAATTTCCTGCTGGCACCGTTGCTCTTGCCGCAGGACCCTTCATGTCCACCGCGGTAAGTCTGGATGTCAAGGTTTATGGCCAAGGCTCGCACGGCTCCATGCCACACCTCAGCGTCGATCCAGTGGTGCTGGCCAGCTCCATTGTGATGCGCCTTCAGACAGTCATTTCCCGCGAACTAAGCCCTTCCGAGTTTGGCGTGTTGACCGTGGGTGCTATCAATGCCGGTTCGAAGGCAAATATCATTCCTTTTGAGGCTAACCTGAAGATCAACGTGCGTGCCTATAGCGAGCAAGTACGCGACAAAATCTCCGGCGCTATCGAGCGCATCGTCAACGCCGAGTGCCAGGCTGCCGGTAGCCCTCAGCCTGCTGAATTTAACTATCACGATGCCTACCCGCTTACCAGCAATGATGACGAGACCACGGCGCGGCTCCAGAAAGCCTTCACATCCTACTTCGGCGCCGACCGCGTTCTTACCGCAGAACCCCTCACGGCCAGTGAGGATTTCTCCACCATTGCGCGTGCCTTTGGGGTTCCCTATTGCTTCTGGGTATTTTCCGGCCGCGAAGAGGGAAAAGATGTTCCCAACCACAGCCCGCACTTCGCCCCGCTGCTCCAACCCACATTGCGCACTGGCACCGAAGCACTTGCTGCCGCTGCATTGAGCTATCTGGGCAACGACTAAGCGGGAAACTGTACATGGCCGCACGGTTCTTAAAAGATGTGCGGCTATTGCTGCTGGCATCCGGGCTGTGGGGGAGTAGTTCATAGCCGCCAAGTCTGGTGAGTTTTCTCTATGCAAGGTTTTCCTGCGTCCACCGTTTCTTAGTGCAATTAACCGGCAGACCCCTAAAACAGCTCCAACGCCCGGGCCTCACTTGGGGCCGCAGGGCGCTGGAACTGGTTCTCTCTATCTCTCTTGCGTTCTCTCAAACGCATGAACTTAAGATAACTCCCTAGCCTGCTACAGGCCTGCGTTTTACCTGTGAGTATTGTGGTAATGGGGTGGAAATCGCCATATAAACGCGCAGACCAGCCCACGGTGTAAAAGGCGGCGACCTCTAGGTCGATGAAGAACTATTCATAGGGGTGCGGTTCTGCGTAGGATTCTAGGTAAAACTAAAAGTGTGTTCTCGGGCTTCGGTTGGGGTCGAGAAGCCTTTAAATAGGCGCTAAAACCGTGTCAGAGGAGGAGATGTGTCGCAACAATTTGATCCAGAATTGCACCGGCAAATGGGCGTGGAAGCGGATGTTGTCTTGCGGGTGGGAATGCTCCTAATGGGTGCCGGCACTTCTGGTTACCGTGTTTTAAGGGGGATGAAACGCAGTGCGCGAGCTTTGGGGTTTGACCACTTAGATGCCACAGTGGGTTTGACGCAGATTACTTGTACGTTCCACCGCGGGGAATATTTCAGGACAGTGATTGCCCGGCAACATTCTCCTGCGGTTGATGCTTCGCGGATAGAAGCCTTAGAAGACCTGACCCATAATCGGCTCTATGCGGGGATTACTGCCCAAGAATTGGCCGCAAAGCTGGATGTTATTGAGTTTGGAGTCAAAAAGCGCTGGAGCGGTTTAGTTCTTTCTTTTGCCGCCGCGATCGCGTGCGCGGCGTTTGCGTATCTTAACTGTTTCCCGCTAGAAGCGGTGGGGTTGGTGGCTCTAGCGGCGTTTGCAGGCCAGTTTGTGCGGTACACGGTTCTCCACCGGCACGTCCATCAAATCGGGGGAGTAATTGCTGGCGGGGCAACGGCAAGTATCGTTTTCTTCCTTTTAACGGAATTTTTTGGTGCGATAGGCTCAGTGGCTCCGAGTGAATTGTCCTCGGGCGTGGTAGCAGCGGTTTTATTCTTGATCCCCGGATTTCCTCTTTTCTCTGCTTTGATCGACATTGCGCGTTTTGATTTGGACGCAGGAATAGTCAGGTTAGGGTACGCCTTCACTGTTATATTTACAGCGACTTTCACGGTCTCGATGGTTAGCTGGTTGACACAACTTACCCCTGATCCGCCCGCCCCTGCACAGGATATGAAGTGGTTTTTGTTGGCGCCGGTCGCAAGTTTTCTGGGAATTGCTGGCTTTGCCTTTCTTTTCAACTCTTCCCGCCGCATGGTTTTGGTCGCAGCGTGTGTCGGAACGGTGGCAAACGAGCTCCGTTTGATCCTCATTCACGCAGGTACAACTATTTTCTTTGCGGCATTCGTGGGAGGACTATTGATTGGGCTGCTAGGTGCGGTTGCTTCTAAAAAGGCGCGCCTTCCTCGTATTACAACGACCGTTCCGGCTGCCGTGATTATGATTCCGGGGGTGACAATGTTTCGAGCAGTGTTTTATTTGAATGACGGTCAAATGGATCAAGCTTTGGCAAACGTTGCGACAGGAATGATGGTGGTTGGTTCTATTGGCGCCGGATTGGTGTTTTCTCGCCTGCTAACTGATAAGGATTGGGCATTGGGCCGACTTATTGATTTTGATAAAAAAATTCCGCAGAAGCCCTCTACAGCATGAAGTTAGGGTCTTAACTGGGAAAACGCCTGTGGCCCCCACTTCCTTTCGGAACTGGGGGCCACAGGCGTCTCTCTCACTGTTTCCATATATCGGCATGTGCCGCCCTGTGGAAACTGCAGGGGGTTCTCTCTATCTCTCTCATATGCGCTCTCTCAAACGCACGATCTCAGTATGGGGCACTGTGCTGTAGTGTCCATGAGGCTCGGCTGTTGGGTGGCTGTTAATGGCTGGGAGGGGATGGATAAGGCGCTGACAAGCGTAACAATTGTGGGGGAGTGCAATATTGGCGCATAAAAGTGACGTACACCATAAGTTGATTCTGTAGGGTTGAGGGCATGCGCGCAGCGGGCCTGCGCCGTTTTCAACTGCTTGTATAGCTACAGAATTGAGGTGAGGAGCATGTCTCCTCTCACTTCCCAACCCCCAGCCAATGATGCCGTGCCGGCACAGGTGGAAGATACAGAAGAAACAAAACGCCAGCATCGATCGGCCATAAAGGCAGCGTTTATAGGCACCTTCATTGAGTGGTTCGATTACGCAGCCTATATCTATATGTCCGCGATTATCTCCCGAGTCTTTTTCCCGGAGATGGAAGGCCGCCGTGCCCTGATTATGACGTTTGCGCTCTTTGCGCTGTCATTCTTGGTGCGGCCTTTGGGTGGCATCGTATGGGGTCACTTCGGTGATAAACACGGACGCATCCAGACCCTAACGGTCTCCATTGTGATGATGTCCCTGGCTACCGCGTGCATCGGTTTCCTTCCTGGCTATGCCACCATCGGCTTCGCCGCGTCCCTTTTGCTGCTGCTGTGCCGCATGGTGCAGGGCTTTTCGGCAGCCGGTGAGTATGCAGGCGCGGCCACGCACTTGGCCGAGATCGCTCCGGCCGGCAAGCGCGGCATATATTCCGCGGTGGTGCCGTCCGCTACGGCTTCCGGCTTGTTGCTGGGCTCGCTCATTGCCTCGTTGCTGACGGGCGTGCTCGACGATGCCGCCTTGGATTCCTGGGGCTGGCGCGTGCCTTTCTTGATTGCGTTGCCTTTGGGCATGTACGGTCTGTGGATTCGCCGTCATACGGAGGAGTCCTCCCACTTTGAGGATCAGGATGAACCGGAAGAATCTCCGTTGCGGGAGGTGCTCAAGTATCCCAAGGCCTTGGCCATTGCCTTTGCTGGTGCGGTGCTCAACGCCATTGGCTTCTACGTCATTTTGACCTACCTGCCCACCTACCTCTCAGAAGAGTTGGGTATGGCCGCAACCCCGGCGTTTATAGCGTCTTCTGTTGCCTCCGCATTTTATGTGGGCTTTGCCTTGCTTACCGGCATGCTTTCGGACCGCCTGGGCCGCCGCACGACCATGCTGTGCGCGGCCGCTTTTATGGGCGTGACTATCATTCCGGCCTTTATGCTTCTCGACGGCGCCGGAATCCTCCTCGTCATTATCATTCAGGTCTGCTTGGGTGGCGTGCTGGCGCTCAACGACGGCGTCCTGCCCTCCTTCCTTTCCGAGCAGTTCCCCACGCACGTCCGTCTATCCGGTTTCGCTCTGACGTTTAATACGGCCAATGCTGTCTTTGGCGGTACTGCTCCGATGATCGCCACCTGGCTTATTGATGTCACTGGTCTGCAGCTTGCCCCTGCTTTCTATTTGGTGGCTGCGGCGCTGGTGACTGGAACCGCGGTGCTATTCGCGTCGAAAAAGAATAAGCTGCACCAGTAGCGCTTAAGACAAAAGATAAAACGCCTGCGGCCCTCGGAACCGGAAGGAACCGAGGGCCGCAGGCGTCTCTCTCTACAAGGTGTTTCCATGTATCGGCCTAAGCCGCCCTCTGGAAACTGAGGGGTTCTCTCTATCTCTCTCGTATGCGCTCTCTCAAACGCATGATTTAAGTATGGGGCACGGGGCTGCTACCACAATGGATTGTGCCTGATAGGTCCCTGCTAGTTGCTGAAAGTTTTCTGCTAGCCCATTTGTGGCTTAGTAGTCATAACTTTCGGCAGTATTTGCATCCGCGCCAATGCGTTGCAAGTGTGTGCGGCGCCTTTTCCTGTTCTGACATGTTGTCTCCCACCTTGTCAGACAGGAAAAGTCCTTGTCGAACCACCTTTTTGTGGGATTATTGGAACATTCCCCAGATGGTGGCAAAGAGCACGATAAAGCCCATGGCCGCCACGAAATAGTTGGTCTTTTTGCCACGGAAGCGGGCTAGGGCGTCCACTCGGTAAATGACCCAGATGGGAAGCAGGTAGGTCATGAAGGCGAAGAAGACGCCGCCCACGACAGAAATCATGTCCAGGATGGAGGGGTTGAAAATTCCTACCAGTGACGTGGCGATGAAGATGAAGAGGTAGGTCCATAGGTCGAGCGTGCGGGCAGACATCTTCTTTGTGGATTTCGGTGCGGCCAGGTTGAAGAGGTACTGGGTGCCCTCGATGGTGCCAAGGGCATGGCCGAAATAGGAAGAAGCCACCGCACAAATAACCACGATGGGTGCCATGTAGGCCATAAATGGGGTGCCGGTTTCGTTGGCGAAGTAGGAAAGTACCGGCAGGTTCTTGTCATTTGCCTCCTGCATGCCGTCTGCGCCCATGGCCAGTGCGCAGGACCAGACAAAGAACATGGTGAAGACGGTCAGCAAGATGGCGGAATTGCGGATAACCTTATCGGACTGTGCGTGGTGGTCCGCTCCGTATTCCTTTTCCATGCCCAGCGAGAATTGGGAAATCGCAGCAACGAAGGAGAAGGAGAACACCAAGACGGGAAGGATAAGGATAATGGCCTTGATAACCCCGCCAGCGGTGTGATCGCCGGCCTCCATGAAGGAGCCGAGGGCCCATTGCGGAATGAGGTAGAGCGATACTGCTGCCAGCGCCACGATGAGCGGATAAACCACGAACTGGGCAATCTTCAACATGATGGCATTGCCAAAGGCAAGTGCCAGCGTCATCAGTCCTACGCACAGCGGTGCCAAGATATAGCGAGAAATTTCCGGCCCACCTAGCTGGTTGACGATGAAACTATCGACCGTATTAGTAATCGATACGCCGTAAATGAGCACCACCGGGAAGATGGTGAACCAGTAGATAATCGCGAGGATAATGCCGTTGCCCCGGCCAAAGAAGTGGGTGAGTACTGCAAGGACGTCTTCGCCATGCAGCGGCGAATAGCTGATGATCCAGGAGAAAGCACGGTGGGCCAGGTAGGTCATCGGGAAGATGAGCAAGGTGGCTACCAGTAGCGGGATGAAGCCGAAGCTGCCGGCGGAAATCGGCAAGAAGAGGATACCTGCGCCCACGGCAGTGCCGAAGAGCGTGATGGTCCACTGGCTATTGACGGCCTTATTGGTAGTCACCTGGCTGCCGCTTGGGGTGTCTGCGCTGCCGGTAGTGGGTGAACTGGCCGGTGAAGCAGGCGCATTCGCAGTCGTGTGAGACATAGAATTCATCCTTCAGTACGTGTGAATAAGACAACATAAACAATCTATCTGAAGGTTTTGGCGAACGAAAGTAAAAGTGTGATCTAAGTTAAAGAAATATTAAAGACCGCCGCACCGAGGGTGGTGCAACGGTCTTTGGGGATCTTGCTAAGGCTTGGCAGCTAGTCCGCGATCAGGTTTTCTTCCTTCAAAAAATCGAGTGCCACGGTGGTGTAGTCCTCACCGTCGACGTCGACGCGGGCATTGAGTTCCTGCATCTTTTCGTCGTTAAGCAGCTGTGAAACGATCAAGAAGAAGGCCGCCGCACCATCAGTGGTGCAGCGGCCTTCTCTTTGAGACGGGCTAGGAAACTATATTCCTAGGGCAGAAGTGAGGTGTTCTTAGAACAGGCCCTCAGCCTTCTTGCCAAAGTCATTCAAGGTGTGCTCGCGGGAATCAACGTTCTGGTCGTTGTGCTTGGAGTCATCACCCTTGATGCGGGAGGTCTGGGTTACCTCGATGTTATTGATGAGGCGGCCTTCCTTGGTCTTGCCATCGCCGAAGTCCAGGTTCGCAATGCGAGCCTCTTCGCCAGCGTTAATCGGGTTAGCCAGGGTTACCTCGAAGGAGCGGGTGGAGGTCTTCTCGTTGAAGCCCAGGTCACGGATGTGAGCGCCGTTGGAGGAACGCGGAGTGATGAGGCGGTCAACGCCCTTCGGGCCCTTGGCGGTCTTCACATCAACGCGGAACTGGGTAGCTGGGAACTCGCCGTAGTAGCGCTCGGAGCCAACGTTCTTGGCGCGGACTGCAACGGTGCCTGCGAAGCCAGCGTGCTTAGCGTCGGAAACGGTCATGTAAGGCTCGAGGTCGAGCTTGTGCTTGGAGTCCTTCTTGTCCTCCTTGGCATCAACCTCTTCCTGCTTCTTCTTGTCAGCAGCCTCTTCGTTCTTGCCCTCTGCCTCAGAAACCTTCTCGGCATCTTCCTTGGCGGTGCCCTCGGTGTCCTTGATTACCTCTGCGTCAGCCTCGAGGTTCTTGTCCTCTTGCACAACCTTCGGGTCGTTGACGTCGGTGGCGTTCTGGGCATCCTTGTTAGGAGCGTAGGAATCAGACAGCTTGTCGTACAGCTTGACGCGAACTTCGTTCTTAACCGGCTGCATTGCATTCCAAGCGGTCGGGGTGGACCAAGTGCCGTTTGGCTTGCAGTACTGCTGGGTACCGGTCATGTTCAGCACGCGGAAGCCGTAGGTAGCTTCACCGGTGTGGTTTGGCGGAACGTCGTAAGGTCCGATGGACTGGCCAGCCTCCCAAGACAGGGAGTAGGAGGCGCTAGCACCAATCTTGGTTGCGATCTCGTGGGAGATGCCTGCGGAGCCTTCGGCATTCTTGCCGGAGCCCTTGCCGCCCAGGTTCATGGACGTGGTCTCGGTGCGGTCACCGTTGACGGAAACGGAGATGGACTGGGACTTGGACAGATCCTGCTGCAGCGGGATGTCCTTCTTGGTCTGGTTGGTGGTGGAGATGGTGCCGGCCGGCAGGAAGCGATCGGAAACCTTGTAGACCACGGTGCGGTGGTCCTCCCACGGGTTACATACCGGGCGAGGGGTCAGGACGTTCGCCTTCATGTGATCGGAACCGTGGGTGGTGTGGATGATGGGCAGCTGCGGGTTCAGGGCCGGGGTTTCCGGGTAGGACTCGGTCTGGGTGGTTGCGCCAGCCAGCGGTGCCGCGAATGCGGTGCCGGCGACGATGAGGCCGGCGGTCAGGCCGGTCATGCGACGACGAATCGACATCTAGAACTTCTCCTAATGCAGGTAGAAAATGAATGAACTTATGAATGAAATCCAGCAACTCTCGACGTTGCGCTAAGAAAACGCTAAAACACGCTTAAAGTTACGTCATCTCTTAGATGTCTATATATCTTCCCCAAAGAAAGGTCAATATGTTTTATATAGACCGAGCTGTTTAATGGGGGTTGTTCCCGCTAAGTGGTCGATAGTGCGTCAAAAACTATTGATGAATAGATGTCTATACATCGCTCGTTTGAGACGAATCGACGTATCCCTCATGTGGGGGTATTTTGCTATTTTCTAAAGTGGTGCACGAGTCTTGTAGGGAAATTGTAGGTGTGTCACTGTATGCGTCGTGCGCTGCATTTGAGCGGGTGAAAGGCGGTTATAAAATGCCTGCTGGTGAATGTTACATGTCATAAGTTATAGGCGTTTACATGGCAGAGGTTGGTGCTTTTCGCAACCGGAACTGTCCAGGATGTTCCGAAGAGGGTGGGGTGCAGGGCTAGAAGAGGGCGGATTCAACGATCAGCATGAGGGCTGCAGAGATGGCCACAATGATGACGATGCGGTTGAGCAGTTTCCTATCTATAAATCGGTTGAGGTGGTTCGCTGCGATAAGTCCAATGACAATAAGGGGGAAATAGGCCGCCGCAGCGGTTACTTGGGTGCTGCTGATCTGTCCATTGAGCGCCAAAATTATAAGAGAAATTAAGGTTCCGAGGACGAAGGTGCCCGCCAAAGTGCCGCGGGTACGGTTCGGATCAAAACGCTTCATAATCAACGCCATGGGCGGGCCGCCTATGGAAGTGGAGGTGCCCAGGATGCCGGAGGCTACGCCGGCGATGAGCGTATTGAGGGTGGTCGGCCGCGGGCTCCATCCCAAACTGGATAGGGTCATGGCAAAGAGTACGGCGCAACCGATGAAGATGGATAGTCCATTGGGGGACAGACTCGCGATTGCCCAAGCGCCTATTAAAGAACCGGGGATGCGGGCAAGAGAAGAGATTCCCACCACGCGCCAAGAAGTCTCGCGGTAGGAGCGCGATAACGTATAGCTAGAAATGCACAACGCGAGCAACAGAATGAGCGTGGGTAGGAGCTCAGGCCGAATGAGCGCGATGATGGGCGTGGCAATGGTCCCTAAACCAAAACCGATGGCGCCCTGAGTGATGGTGCCGGCAAGGATGAGGAGGCCGATGAAGATATAGGACCATGCGTCCGCGGAGATTCCCAGAAACATAACGAGTGCTAAGTGTATCTGGGCTCAATCCTGCCGACTAAACCTAGGAAAGGCGAGCTGTCACTTTCTCATTGGAGGCGATTTCCTCCAACCGCTCTGCTGGGCACACGCCGGCAACGATGACGGCGGAACCTCCCGCGGCGAGGGGCTCGAGCACGGCGCGGGAAAAAGACTCATTATCAGACCAGCCGGTAGATAGCAGGCGCTCGGCGCTCGCAGGTGTATTGACGAGTTGCGGCAGTGGCTGGGTTTCACCAAAGTACTGATCGCCGTAGAAGCGCACGGTGGGGCCGAAATCAATAGCGCCGGTGGGTAGATCGCCGCCGGATTCTACGACGCCGCGGCCAAAGGGGTCCTCGCTGATGAGCACGATATCGGCTTGGGGTTGACGTTCATGGGCGGCGGGGTAGCGGGAGGGGGAGGTAAAGACGACGTCGGCAAGCGTGGCAGACTCGCCAAAGCTATAGGAAGGGCCGGAGGCGAGCGCACCCAAGGCCACAACGGCCGCTTGCCACGAGGAGGGCAGATCGATGGCAATGGTGGAATCTGCCTCTAAATCGAGCTCTTCTTCCAGCATATTGGCGATTTTCGCTACCCAATTGTCGAGCGTTTGCCCGGAAAAATCCATGCGTGCGCCGGTGGTCTCGTTATATACGGTAAGCCGCGGAGAGGCGGCATCGGCATGCAGAAGATGGGCGAGTAGTTCCATACTCGCCCATCGTAGGGGAGAAGTGCTAGTTCACGCAGCGCGGGCCATCGCCACCGGCGTCGATTTCTGGGGAAACCTTGGCGGTACCGAAGTCATCGCCCGGGGTGCCTACCGGCTGGCTGGACTTGTCTTCCTCCGGCTCTTGGGCGCTGGCCTCCTTATCGGAGGGGCCCTGGTAGTCATCGGTAGCCACGACGATGAGGGTGTCATTATCGAGCTGCGGGTTCTCTGCCACCGGCAGGCCACCCAGCTTCTTGGCTAGGGCTTTCGCCTCCTTGCTCGTCGGATCGGCGGCTACCACTTGCGACTCACTGTAGATGCCCGGTTGCGCGTTAGCGGAGCGCTCTACCGTATAGCCCTTGCTCTCAAGCCAAGAGCCGATGCCGGAAGCTAGGCCGTCAATATTGCCGGCGTTGAGGACGTGGATATTGATATTAGGATCGACGTCCTTGTCCTTGTCCGCCTTTTTCTGCTTGTCCTTATCCTCGGCCTTGGCCTCATCGGTGGCTTCATCGTGGGACTTAGCCAAATCGTCCATGAAACGGTGAACCTCGGCGGCGTCGATAGTGACGATAGATTCGCCATAATCGCCCTGGCCGTCGATGGAGGTAACCGGGATGGTGGTGAAGGTGACATTGCCGCCCGCCAGGCCGGCAAGCTGGGTAACAAAGCCCATGATGTCCCAGCCCTCATCGATGACTACGGAGCGTTCCACCGCCTTGGCAATCTTGGAAAGCTTGGAGGGATTAGCCAGGGTGTCATTGTCCAGGATTTTATTGACCAGGGAAGCCATAAAAGCCTGCTGGCGCACGATGCGGTCGAGGTCGCCGCGCGGCAGGTTGTAGCGCTGGCGCACAAAGGCTAGGGCCTTGGCGCCATCGAGGGTCTGCTTGCCCTTGCTGAACTTAGCGCCAGACATATCGTCATTGACGTCATCATTGAGGCAGACTTCGACACCATCGACGGCGTCGGTAAGCAGGGTAAAGCCCAGCAGGCCCACCTCCGCGTAGTGGTCGATGGACACACCGGTCAAGGACCGCACCATGGCCAATAACCCTTCGCGGCCGGCCTCGACGCCCTGCTTTTCGATGTCCTTATCCGAGTGCGGCTTCTTTTTGCCCTTTGCTTCAGCCTCTGCGTTTTCCTGCTTGAGCTCGTCCACCTTGGCGTTCTTGTGAGAGGCGAAGACAGCATTCATCTTCATATTGCCGTACTCCGGATCCTTAACATAGGTATCGCGCGGAATGGATACGGCGGTAGCACGGGAACCATCCTCCGGAACGCGGATGAGCATCATGGTGTCGGTATTTTCCTCACCATCGGCCACGCCGGCGTGCAGGTCTGCTAGTTCCTTATCGGAGAGGGGATCGCCCTTTGCATCGGTACGCGAATCCTTGCCCACCAGCAAGATATCCACCGCGCCATCGAGTGAGTCACCGGAAAGTCCCTTGCCGCCTAAGGACAAGTCCTTGGCAGAAGACATACCATTATCAAGCCGGCCGACGGTGGCATAACCCACGCCAGATACCACCAGGATAAGGGCGGATAGCAGGGCAACGATCGTCTTTATGGCCGTGGAACCTTTTTGCTTTACCGCACTAGCGGCAGAGGGCGCCGGCTGAATGGTGCGCGCCCGGCGAGTGTTCTCAGAAGTCACAAGTGGAGGCTTTCTAGATTGGTGGGGATCTGGAGACAGTTTAGGGCAGAACGTTAAAAAATTAGTGATCCGCGTCCGATTTCGCGTGTTCGGGCAGTGTCCCTGCCCAGCGCGAGGAGTGCTTGTGACTAAGCTCGTGGCCATTGTGACTACTCCAACTCAACTCCCTCTGGCCGTGATCACCGTGACTTATAGTCCCGGACAATACCTCGGTAGTTTTTTAGACTCCCTGCCGAGTGCGTACGCCCGCGGCACCAAGGTGGTGCTTGCGGATAATGGCTCTACCGACGGTGTTCCCGAGGCTGCCGCCCGCGAGCGCGCCGGGGTAGATTTCCTCGATACCGGCGGGAATATCGGCTACGGCGCTGGCATGAATGCCGGTGCCCGCTTTGCCCGCGAGCGCGGCGGAGTAGATGAGGAATTTTTCCTGATTTCCAACCCGGATGTTGCTTTTAGACCGGGATCTATCGATCGGCTCATCGAGTGTGCCCGCCAGTGGCCGGACGCCGCGGCCGTGGGCCCGCGCATAGTAGAGCCGGACGGCACCAATTACCCCTCTGCGCGTGCCGTGCCCACCGTAGCGACCGGCATTGGGCACGCCCTCTTTTCCTCGATCTGGCCCTCTAATCCTTGGTCGCGCGCTTATCGCAATGAAACCGATATGACTACGCAGCGGCCGGCTGGTTGGTTATCTGGGTCCTGCCTTCTTGTGCGTTGGGATGCTTTCGAGGCCATCGGCGGATTTGATGAGCGTTACTTCATGTACCTCGAAGATGTAGATCTAGGCGATCGCTTCGCGCGTGCCGGCTACCAAAACATTTTCTGCCCAGAAGCAGTCATCAGTCACGCCAAGGGACATTCCACACAAGCGCACGCCGGCGCCATGCTACGCGCTCACCACAACTCCGCCTATCGCTTCCAAGCAGACCGCCACCCCGCCTGGTGGCAGGCCCCATTGCGTGGTGCACTGTGGCTGGGGCTGCGGGTGCGTGGGTTAATTGCCTCGGCATCGGCAGGTTCTTAGGCCGCGGTGCGCGTGCCGTTGACCTAGATTGCGCTTTTAAGCTCTACACTGTCCCTCAGAAAATCACCGAATAAAACTGTCCGCATACATAAGGAAGACTATGACTGAAGCAGTCACCACCCACGGTGCCAGCACGGATGCAGTGATTCTCGTTGGCGGTCGCGGTACCCGCCTGCGTCCACTAACCATCGGTACACCGAAGCCGATGCTGCCGACGGCCAACTATCCGTTCCTGCAGCATCTTCTCGCCCGCATCAAGGCCGCCGGCATCGAGCACGTGGTCATGTCTACCTCATATAAGGCTGAGGTCTTTGAGGAGTACTTCGGCGACGGTTCGGACCTCGGCCTGGAGATTGAGTACGTGGTGGAAGAGACCGCACTCGGTACCGGCGGCGGTATCCGTAATGTCTACGACAAGCTGCGCAATGACACCGTCATGGTCTTCAACGGCGATGTGCTGTCCGGCATGGACCTGGAGGGAATCCTCACCACGCACCATGACAAGGATGCCGATGTCACCATGCATCTGCTCAACGTGGCTGATCCTCGGGCCTTCGGTTGCGTGCCTACCGATTCCAATGGACGGGTAACCGCCTTCTTGGAAAAGACTGAGGACCCGCCGACCAACCAGATCAACGCCGGCTGCTACGTATTCAAGCGTTCGGTCATCGAGTCTATTCCGGCCAATCGCGTCGTCTCTGTCGAACGCGAGACTTTCCCGGGACTGCTGGCAGAAGGCCGCCTCGTCGTCGGTCACGTGGACAACTCCTACTGGCGCGACATGGGCCGCCCAGATGACTTCACTCGCGGATCGTCGGACTTGGTGCGCGGCATTGCGCCTTCCCCGCTGATTGAAGGCAAGACCGGCGAGTCGTTGGTGGATCCTTCGGCCGGCATCGCTGGTGGCGTGCTGCTGCTGTCCGGTACTGCCGTGGGCCGTGGCTCCGAGGTAGGCGCCGGATCTCGCCTCGAGGGCACCGTCGTCTTCGATGGCGTGCGCATTGAGCCAGGTGCCATCATTCATAACTCCATTATTGCCTCCGGCGCTCATATTGGCGCCAACGCGGTCATTGAAAACTGCGTCATTGGCGAGGGCGCCCACATCGGAGCGCGCTGCGAGCTTCTCGACGGCATGCGTGTCTTCCCCGGCGTTTCCATCCCGGACGCTGGAGTGCGTTTTAGCTCCGATGCTTAACGCTTCTGCCGTGGGCTGAGCCATGCGATAAGTCCGACTGGGGTAGGCCGAACTGAGGACAATGCGTCTTTGGTTCGGCCTTTTTCATGCGGAATTACTCAGCCTGTCCTTCTCAAGCTGCCACCATAATGCGAAATCTGTGCAGCGTTGCTGAGTACGTAGATCCCTTCTTTGAGAGATTGTGCGCGCGACACGCCGGAATTTTCTGAAAATTGTTGACAGAAAAACGGGGTGCCACTACATGTAGTACCCCCTACCTACACCCCCGGTGGGGCGTAGTTGTTACAGATGTGACGTGTGGGGATCGTGTGCTGCGTTTTTGCCGAAAAGTGCGAAGAAGCCACTAATTCGGGTTGACGATATTTAGTGATCCGGTGTGAAATTACATCAGTGAAAGAAACAGCGGCCGACGCCGTTACTTCCACACCGGCCCGGCGGGGTTACCCAAAGGGAATGTGGTGTACGGTCGGTTGCACTGATTAGAATTACCCAACCTCGGAGAAAGGAAAAGGCGTGGACAAAATGGCTAATAACAACGCCATTCTCCGTGGCGGTGCTGCTGCAGAGATGTCACTCGATGAACTCTTCGGTGCCGTCGAGCAGGAGTGGCAGGACCAAGCGCTGTGTGCACAGACGGACCCTGAAGCATTCTTCCCTGAAAAGGGAGGTTCTACCCGTGAGGCTAAGCGCATTTGCCAGGCCTGCGCGGTGCGTGATGAATGCTTGGAGTACGCGCTGGAGCACGACGAGCGCTTCGGTATTTGGGGCGGGCTTTCGGACCGTGAGCGCCGCCGCCTCAAGCGCGAGATTGGATAATTAAGGTGTCCAGAAAGGTCCCGGGCAAGCACATGACGTGCGGCCCGGGGCCTTTCTGCTAGGTCATATCGTGAAGGTGGCTACCAGCTATAGCGTGGATCCACTTCCTCCGGATCCAAGTTGAGATAATTCGCCACGAGCGCGGTAATAACCGTACCTAGAAGCTCGGAACGCTCGGACGGGGTGGAAGCGCGCTGCTCGATGGGCATGCGGAAAATGACCAACCGGGCGCGCGTGGGGTGGCCTGCGGAGTCTACGCCGGCAGGAACCACGCGCCCGAGGGGGACCGGCCCATCGGCGATAATCTCATCCGGGAGCACGGTCATATCGGGTGAGAGTCGCATGCGCGGAATGGTGTCTACGGCTAGGTCGAGGCCACGCAATTGCGGGGCGAAGGAGTTTTGGATGGGGGCATAGGCCTCCAAGACGGCCATGTCGAAGTGCTCGCGCGCGCTGCGGTAGCGCGGGGTCTGCTGGGGGAGGAGGGGTCCGCGCATGCCGTGGCCGTGTCGGTCGCGGGCGGGGCGGATATGCGGGCGAGCGGCGGTCATGCCCTGATTCTAAGTCGCAGGTGGTCTGGATTTAGCGGAGCCACGCCGGGGCGAAGACTATCTAAATCTCAACTAAGGGTTTAGACTTATGCGCTGTGACTATTTCTCGCCATTGCTCCCGCCCAGGCTGCGGCCGCCCCGCCGTGGCGACATTGACCTATGCGTACGCGGACCAGACGGCCGTGGTCGGCCCGCTGGCGGAAGAAGAGAACCCGCACAGTTGGGACCTGTGCGCCACGCACCGCGATCGCATCTCGGCTCCGGTGGGCTGGGAGCTGGTGCGCGTCGATCGCATCGAGCTGGATGAGGAAGACGATTTGATGGCCCTGGCAGAGGCGGTCAAGGAAGACGGCCGCGTGACCACCGGCTTGGTCGATGACGGTAGCGCCGGTTCGGGAGCAGACCCTATCGACTATTCCGCGACCTTTGATGGCGCTGACCCAGCTAATTCGAATCACCCGGTCTTTCGTACCCGTCGCGTGGCTTATGCCAAAAAGGCCCGCCGTGCCCACCTTTCGGTTGTACCCGATGAAACAACGCCGGCGGAATCGGAACTGGACTGACACGGACCCCGCAGTGCGGTAGTTTCCCTGCGGGCGAGAGTACTATTGCTGGGTATGCGAACTCGTGAGCAGCTTGATGCAGTAATTAAGGCCTATGACGTCCGTGGCGTGGTGGGCGAAGATATCGATGAAAACTTCGTGCGCGATACGGGCGCTGCGTTTGCCGCCATCTTGCGTGAGGAAGGCGAAAATACCGTGGCCGTCGGCCACGATATGCGTCCCTCCTCACCGTCTTTGGCGCGCGCCTTCGCTGAGGGTGTGACCTCGCAGGGGCTCAATGTGACCCTGTTGGGGCTGACCTCTACCGACGAGCTTTACTACGCCGCTGGTTCCCTGGAGTGCGCGGGCGCTATGTTTACCGCCTCCCACAACCCAGCCAAGTACAACGGAATTAAGCTCTGTCGTGCCGGCGCAGTGCCTGTGGGCCAGGAGACTGGTTTGGGGCAGATTAAGCAGATGCTTATTGAAGGCACCCCGGAGTACACCGGCACTGAAGGTGCGATTGCAGAGCAGGAGATCCTGGCTGGCTATGCGGACTTCCTCCGCAAGCTGGTGCCGTTGGAGGATTCCAAGCCTCTCGTCGTGGCTGTAGATGCCGCCAATGGTATGGGTGGCCACACCGTGCCGGCTGTCTTCGATGGCCTGCCTTTCGAGGTTCGCGATTTGTACTTCGAACTTGACGGTACCTTCCCGAACCACGAGGCTAATCCGCTGGACCCGAAGAACCTAGTGGATCTGCAGAAGTTCACCGTGGAACAGAAAGCCGACATTGGCTTGGCGTTCGATGGCGATGCGGATCGCTGCTTCGTCGTGGATGAAAAAGGCCAGCCGGTTTCCCCGTCTGCCATTTGCGCGTTGGTGGCAGGGCGCTACTTGGATAAGTTCCCCGGCGCTACCATCATCCACAACTTGATTACCTCTAAGACCGTGCCGGAGCTCATCAAGGAAAAGGGCGGCACCCCAGTGCGCACCCGCGTGGGTCACTCCTTCATCAAGGCCCAGATGGCTGAGCACAAGGCCGCCTTCGGCGGTGAGCATTCCGCGCACTATTACTTCCAAGAGTTTTGGAATGCTGATTCCGGCATGCTTGCCGCTATGCACGTGCTGGCAGCGCTCGGCCAGTCCGATAAACCGCTGAGCGAGCTCATGGCAGAATACTCCCGCTATGAAGCCTCTGGTGAGATCAATTCCACCGTGGAGGACCAGAAGGCCGCTACCCAGGCAGTGCTGGATGAGCTGGCGGATAAAATTGAGTCCGTCGATGAGTTGGATGGTGTGACTGTCGAGCTCAAGGGAACCGAGGCCTGGTTTAACGTACGTGCCTCCAATACGGAGCCGCTGCTGCGTCTTAATGTGGAGGCAAAGACCGCCGACGAGGTTCAGTCCATCGTCGACGAAGTCCTCGCCATCATCCGCCGTTAAACCTCGGCGCGCGAGTGGGAGACCATGTCCTCCCACTCCACGAACTTCTTGCGTTCGCGGCCCTCGCGTTCGCCCAGTGCGCGCTCGGCCGCGTCCAAACGCTGCCAGTCCTGCCACGTCAGGTATTCGATTCCCCGCTCGCTAAGAACCTCGGTGATATCTGCGGCGCTGGAAGGGGAGGGGAGGGTGCCGGAGGCGGCGTCGGCAAGCAGCATGTCAATCGTTTCCGTGGCATCGGACTTGGTATTGCCAATGAGCCCCACTGGCCCGCGCTTAATCCACCCGGTGGTGTACAGGCCCGGAACTACCTTGCCAGCCGCATCGATGACATGGCCGCCATCATTATTGATGACGTTTTTGTCCTGGTTGAAGGGCACGCCATCGACCCCATCCGAGCGGTAGCCGGTGGCGAAATAGACCGCCTGCACCGGCCATTCGGTGAACTTCCCAGTACCGTGCACGCTGCCATCCCCATTAAGGGCGGTGCGCTCGGTCTTAATTCCGCAGACTTTGCCGTCTTTCCCCAAAATCTCCACCGGCTGCTCAAAAAGGTGAATCTGCAGGGTGTGCGGTGCCTTTTTCGGATCGCGGATAGCGTACTGCTCGAGCACCTGGCACACCAAGTCAGTGGACTTGCTTTCTTGGCGCGCGGCCAGCGAAGCCTCGTCATAGTCAATGTCCTCCGGGGAGACCACGACATTAATGGATTCCGAATGGTCCAGCTCCTTGAGCTCCTGCGGGGTGAACTTGGCCTGAGCCGGGCCGCGGCGGCCGAAGACGCGCACAGTCTCGGCCTGGTTCTGGGCCAGGGAATCGTAGACATTATCGGGGATTTCGGTCACCTTGAGCTCGTCACCGGTCTTGGACAGGATGCGGGAGACATCAAGGCCCACGTTACCCACGCCGATGACTGCAACCTCCTTGGCAGAAAGATCCCAGTCCCTCTCGAAGCGCGGGTTGCCATCGTAGAAGCCCACGAACTCGCCGGCACCATGTACGCCGTCGAGGTCCGCGCCGGGGATGTCGCGGTGGCGGTCGCCCACGGCGCCGGTGGCAAAGATCACGGCATCATAATGCTGCTGCAGCTCATCGACGGTGATATCCCGGCCGATGTGCACGTTGGTCAGCAGGCGAATCTGCTCCGTATCGAGTACGCGGTGGAGGGATTTAATGATGCCTTTAATGCGCGGATGGTCCGGTGCTACGCCGTAACGGATGAGGCCAAAGGGGGCGGGCATCTGTTCAATGAGGTCAATCTGTACCTCACCACCGGTCTTTTTTACCAAGATGTCGGAGGCATAGATGCCGGCCGGGCCGGCACCGATAACGGCTACTTTTAAGGGCTGATTCATGCTACACGAATGCCTTTCTCTTTCCTGCGGGGCTAGACCGCTGGGTTCATTTTCTTTGCCTTATTCTTCTGGCAATTGAACCGTCTGGTCTAGGTTGCGGCAAGGCTATGAATTAGTTTCTAAAAATGTTCTGACTTTTGTGCAGGTTATGGCGATTTTTTACTTGAAAATAAAAAAGACCGCTTTGTCTGCCTGATTTAGACGGGTAGGTTGTCTTTCAATACTTAGGAAAGGCAGGTTGAGATCTACACCATGACCACCGCGACTAATACCAAGCGCACACCCCGCGCCAAGAAGCCCGAAGGCCAATGGAAGATTGACGGTACCAAGCCCCTCAATAACGATGAGGTAATTAAGCAGGAGGATGGTGGGCTTTCTGCCAAGCAGCGCGTCATCGATATCTATTCCAAACAAGGATTTTCCTCGATCCCTTCTGATGACCTAGCTCCTCGGTTCAAGTGGTTGGGCCTTTATACCCAGCGCAACCAGAACTTGGGCGGCGAGATGACCGCTAAGCTTTCTAACGCTGAGCTGCAGGATGAGTACTTCATGATGCGCGTGCGCTTCGATGGCGGCCGCGCCGATCCTGCCAAGCTGCGCGCCGTGGGTGAAATCTCGCGCGATTATGCCCGCTCCACCGCGGATTTTACCGACCGCCAAAATATCCAGCTGCACTGGATTCGCATCGAGGATGTCCCCACCATTTGGGACAAGCTTGAGTCGGTGGGGCTGAGCACGCTTATGGGGTGTGGCGACGTGCCCCGCGTTATCCTGGGCTCGCCTGTCGCGGGCGTGGCAGAGGACGAGATTATCGATGCCACCCCGGCCATTGAAGAGATCAAAAATACTTACCTGCCGCGTGAGGAGTTCCATAACCTACCGCGCAAATTCAAAACCGCCATCTCTGGCAACTCCCGTCAGGACGTCACGCACGAGATTCAAGACGTCGCCTTCGTAGGCGTGAATCATCCGGAGTACGGCCCCGGATTCGATTGCTTTGTTGGCGGGGGCCTTTCCACTAACCCGATGCTCTCGCAGTCCCTTGGTGCATGGGTTCCCCTGGAGCGTGTGCCTGAGGTGTGGGCCGGTGTGGTCGGCATCTTCCGTGACTACGGCTTCCGCCGCAATCGAAACCGAGCCCGCCTGAAGTTCTTGGTGGCTAAGTGGGGCGTTGAAAAGTTCCGCCAAGTGTTGGAAGAGGAATACCTAGATGAGCCGCTGCTGGATGGCGTCCCGTTGGAAGTCGAGCCCGGCTCCCGCGATCATCTTGGCGTGCACCGCCAAAAGGACGGCAAGTTCTACGTGGGCGTGAAGCCTACAGTGGGCCATGCCACCGGCGAACAGCTCATCGCTATCGCAGACGTGGCTGAGAAATTCGGGATTAGCCGTATTCGCACTACCCCGATGAAAGAGCTGCTTTTCCTCGACGTCGATGAAGAGGACATCCCGAGCCTATCCCGTGCGCTCGACGAGACCGGCCTGTATTCCCAGCCATCCGAGTTTCGCCGTGGCGTCATCTCCTGCACCGGGCTGGAGTTCTGCAAGCTCGCGCACGTGACCACCAAGGCCCGCGCCATCGAGTTGGTGGACATCCTGGAAGACACCCTGGGTGATCTGGATGTGCCGATTTCCATCGCGCTCAACGGCTGCCCCAACGCCTGTGCGCGTTCGCAGGTAGCAGACATTGGCCTGAAGGGGCAGATCGTCACTGATTCCGAGGGCAACCGTGTCGAGGGTTTCCAGGTCCATCTAGGCGGCGCCCTTGGCCTGTCTCCGGACTGGGGCCGCAAGCTGCGTGGCCACAAGGTCGTGGCCGATGAGGTGCCTGAGTACGTCATTCGCTTGGTCAACAAATACAAGGAACAGCGCGAGGAAGGTGAGCAGTTCCGCCACTGGGTCTTGCGCGCAGCTGAGGAGGACTTGCAGTGAATTTTCGCCGCCAGCCCAATCCCAACCGCAACCATCCCAGCTTCTGCCCGTATTGCGCCGGAACCGACCTCTTTCCGGACGAGGAAGACGACTTTGCCTGGAAATGCCAGGAATGCTTGCGGATTTTCTCCGTGCGTTTCCACGGCCAGGACGATGCCCCGGTAGCCCCTGCACCGGCCGTGTCCTCCAACGAAGCACTGAAGCGTTCGCTTGCCCGCCGCGGCCACACCACGGCGCCAAAGGCTTAAGGATGCCCCATGCCCGCACTTATTACCCTGTCTCACGGTTCACGGCATCCGGGTGCTGCGGCCGGAATTGAGCGTTTGACCCAGGCCACGGGCCTGCGTCCAGCTCGTGCGGCGCACCTGGAATTCAACGAGCCCGACCTCACCGCGGCCGCGCTCGAGCTTGCCCAGGTGGGGGAGACCGAGGCAATTGTGGTTCCCCTGCTTTTCACCCAGGGTTACCACCAGCGCGTTGATGTTCCGCGCGCGCTTGCCGCAGCCTCCCAGACCTCACACTTGTCCCTCCACCTCGCCGCAGGCCTCGGCACTGGCGAGGACCTCGCCCATGTGCTCGCCTCACGTACCCGGCCCGGCGACGCCCACGTGGTCATCTATTCCGTTGGTTCTTCCGATTCAGCGGCGAATGATGCCATCCGTGAGCTCGCCCACCGCACCTTCGCGCTCACCGGCGTACCCGCGACGGTGGAATTTGCTACCCGTGGTGGTCGCGAGGGGATCGTGCGCCTGTGCCGCGAGCATGCGGCACCTAAGCGCGTGCGCGTCATACCGCTCTTTGTCACCGAGGGGCTGCTCCTAGACCGCTTGGCGGGTGTTCCCGCGACCGTTGAACACCCGCTCGGCACTGATCTTTCAGGCCTCGTCGCAGACCGTTTTCATCATGCACGCCGCGGCGCACAGGAGGTATTCGCGCCATGCTAACTCTCATTCTTATCGCCCTCGCCGGCGCGGCCGCCAACCTCGTGGACGGTGGCATCGGCATGGGGTTCGGCGTCACATCTACCACGATGCTGCTCCTTGCCGGCCTAGGTCCCGCGCAGGCCTCTGCCGTCGTGCACACCGCTGAGCTTGGCACCACTGCCATTTCCGGTTTGAGCCACGCACGCTTCGGCAACGTGGACTGGAAGACGGTGGTCCGCCTTGGCGTCCCCGGCGGTATTGCCGCGTTTGTGGGGGCCACGTTGCTTTCGAATATTTCCACTGCCGCTGCCGCACCGGTGACCGCACTCATCCTGGTAGGCATAGGTGCCAACCTCATCTGGCGGTTCGCTCAGCCACGCCGCCGCGGTTCCGCCTACAAGCGCTCGCATTCCACTCCGTTTCTCGCTGGCCTTGGCCTGGTGGGTGGATTTGTCGATTCAACCGGTGGCGGTGGCTGGGGTCCCGTGTCGACCTCCACGCTTATGGCCATCGGTCGCGAGCAGCCGCGCCGCATTGTGGGCACGGTCAACGCCGCCGAATTCCTCGTGACCTTGGGCGCTACCGCGGGCTTTATCGTCGGCCTCTGGCACGACATCGTCGGCAACCTTGCCGCCGTTATCGCGCTTCTCATCGGCGGCGCCATCACTGCTCCCATCGCTGCGTGGCTCATCTCTCGTATCAACCCGGTCCTGCTTGGTGGATTGGTGGGCACGGCCATCGTAGGGCTTAATATCAGCAAGGTTATCGGCGGCGCCGAGACCTACTTTGGCTGGTCAGTGCCATCAGCAGTTACCTGGGTAGTCATCGCCGTCGTGGTCGCTGCTGGTGTGGCCGCTACAGTTTGTGGCACGCTGCGCACCAGGCGTGCCCGTGCAGCGGAATTGGAAGCAGAAAACGCTGAGGAAGCCGCCCACGCAGACTTTCATACCCCGGATTACCCAGAGCGTGTCGCCGCCGCCCATCACTTCCACGGTTCGCGCAGGTCAGGTGTCACCATCGTGCAGGATAAGGCGCCCGAAAGCCCCGCCTCGGACCGAATGTAGCGCATCGACTGCGGCCTTTGGCCAGGCAATAGACCAACGTTTGGCTGCAGTAGGCGGAACGCGGCCGAAGGTGGGGTTAGGGCTTATGTGAGTCTTGCTACCCTGAACCCGCTAGAGGCCGGCCACCTCGCCGATGACATAGACCGCCGGCGAGGAGATATCGTGCTCTGTCATCGTCTGCGCCAGTGTGGCCAAAGTGCAGCGGTAAGCGCGCTCGGTAGAAAGCGTGCCTTCTTGGATGATGGCGCAGGGGGTGGAAGGGGAGAGGGAAGCTGCAATAAGCGTGCTAGCAATCGCCGGTGCATTCTTAACCCCCATAATGACCGCCAGCGTGGCGCCAGAACGGGCGAGAGCTTCCCAGTCCACCAAGGACTTCTCGTGGCCGGGTGGTAGATGCCCGGAAACCACCGTGAAGCCGTGGACGATGCCGCGCTGAGTTACCGGAACGCCAACGGCTGCGGGAACGGAAATAGCTGAAGTTACGCCCGGAATGACCGTGGTGGGAATCGAGGCTTCCGCCAGCGCTTGAACTTCCTCAAATCCGCGCCCAAAGACGAAGGGATCGCCACCCTTAAGGCGGGCTACCTTGCGGCCAGAGCGGGCATGAGTGATGAGCAACTCGTTGATCTTTTCCTGCGAGATTGACTTCTTATAGGGGAGTTTAGAGACGTCAATGAGCTCTTTGGAAGAAATATCACACAACCTATCGAGCTGCGCCGTAGGTCCCAGGTGATCGGCGAGAATAACCTCTGCATCCTGCAAGGCGCGCATGCCGCGTACGGTAATGAGGTCCCACGCGCCGGGGCCGCCGCCAATGAGGGCCACGGGATGGATCTGTGCGGAAGTCATGGGACTCCATCTTAGTGGGTGCCCGACTATGCTTAAGCCACATGGATACCGGTAATTATGATGCCGAAACCGTGCGCTTTTTTGATGTCGCGCACGAAGGCGCTCAAATCCGCCTACTGGCCGGAGAAGTGGAGCTTTGGAGCGAGGCGCTCCGCGGGCTTAATCCTCGCTCGCTGGTCATTATCCCCACCGATGCGATTGCCAGGGAAGCCGCCCACTTGGGTGTCGGCCTTGCAGAGCCGCTGCGAATCCCGCTCGTCGTCACCGAATCGCTCCCGCGTTACGTGGGAGCATTGGACGTGGTTGTTGTCGTAGGCGAGACCGGCGAATGCGATTGGGCTTCGCGCGCACTAATTGCCGCCAGCCAGCGCGGCGCCACCACCGTTTTGATTGGCCCGGCCAAGGGCCCGCTCGTGGAGGACTGCCCGGACGATACCCTCATCGCCCCCTGCCTACCTACGGCAGAGGGCAGTTCGCCCGCTCGCAACATCGCCGCACTGCATGCTCTGTGCTGCCTGCTCTACCAGGACCCGACCGCGGTGAAAGAGATCCTGGAGGATGTTGCTGCAGCCGTGGACCGAGAACTCGCGCAGCTTTCCCCTGAGCGCGATGCCACTACCAATCCGGGCCGCCAACTGCGCGAATTTATCGAAGGCGCCCGCATCATCCACTCCTGCGTGCTCGACCCTTATTCCTTTTCTGAGCGGCGTGAGCACGTGCAGATCGACGCCCTCGTCGCTCGTATGGCTGCGACCATCTGGGCGGTGCATGGCCTGCCGAGCGCTTTCGTGGATCCTGCGGAATTGCGACGCGCACTCGACCGAGATTCCGATAGCTCCCGAGCAAATGATCTCTTCTTTGACCCCTTCATTGATGGCGATGGCACTGCGGATGCTTTGGTACCCTTGAAGGTGATTTTCTGGGGGCAGGAAGAGGCGAACCTGCCCAACTCGCTTGCAGTCCGCAGCATTGACCCGGAACCGGGCCTCGGGCATCTTGCCCGCTCACTGCAGCTTATTACGCGGAGTTTTGCCGCGACCGCCTACGAGATTTCTAAAGGATAGAAACACATGCAGCTGTTGCACAGCGCCACCCGCAACTATTCCTGGGGCTCGCGTACCCTCATCCCACACCTGCAGGGTCAGCCCGATTCAGAAAAGCCCGTCGCAGAGCTGTGGTTCGGCGCCCACCCCGGTGACCCGTCTATGGTGGATGACCGCCTGCTCAATGAGGTCATTGCGGAGGATCCAGCAGGGCAGCTAGGCAGCCGCGTTTCCGCCGAGTACGGTGAGCGCCTGCCTTTCCTCCTCAAGGTGCTTGCGGCCGAGGAGCCGCTATCCCTACAGGCGCACCCGTCGAAGGAGCAGGCAGAGGAAGGTTTTGCCCGCGAGAATGCCGCTGGGATTGAACTCACCGCACCCAACCGCAACTACAAGGACGATAACCACAAGCCCGAGCTTATCGTTGCACTCACGGATTTCTATGCCATGGCTGGCTTCCGCCCGCTGGCGCGCACTCGCGAGCTTTTTGCTGCCTTGGAGTGCCCCGAGCTGGATCATTACGTTGCCATGCTGGACGAGGACCCCTCGGTAACCACCGAGTCCGCCAACCTTCGCGTTCTCTTTACTACGTGGATTACCATCCCGTCCGCCAAGCGCAAGGAACTCATCGCCGCCATAGTCTCCGCTGGTGAGCGCCTTATTGCCGCGGACCCGGCCGATTGGAAGTCCCGTGTAATGTCCACGGTGCTGGAACTCAACCAGCGTTACCCGGGCGATATCGGTGTATTGGGTGCACTGTTGCTTAACCACATCGAACTTTCTCCCGGCGAGGCCGTCTACCTAGATGCGGGCCAGCTGCACGCCTATGTCTCCGGCCTTGGCGTAGAGATTATGGCCAACTCCGATAACGTTTTGCGCGGCGGCCTTACCCCCAAGTTCGTTGACGTTCCCGAACTAGTCAAGGTTCTCACCTACGCGGCTGCCGATGAACCGCGTGTTCAACAGCAGGATAAGTCCGCTCAGAATAATGTGCACGATGCCGCCGCATGGTCTTACCCGGTCCCGATTGAAGAATTCCTGCTAGACCGTGTAGAGCTTAGCGGAGCGTCTTCTGTGGATTTTGATTACGATGGCCCGACCATCGCCCTGTGCACCGCAGGCTCCGTTACCTTTACTGATGCCGCCGGCAAGACCCTCACCGTGACCCCCGGCCAAGCCGTCTGGTTGCCTGCCTCTGAGGGGCGAGTCACCGCCACTGCGGCATCCGACGCGGCCGACCTCTTCGTCGCCCGCGCTTAGCCCGCCTGCGCTTGGCTCGCCTGCGCACCAGCGCGCTTTGCCGAACCCCTCTTCGCCGGGGTTCAGGCGAGGCGTGGAACTTCAATTCCGGCGCGCTGCCGCCGCTTTCGTCGCTGCGCGAGTGCCTCATATGGCTGTTTCTTTCACAGCTCTAATGGTCCGGCGCATACAAAAAGCACGTTTCCTCGAAATTCGCGTTCAGAATCGAGGAAACGTGCTTTTGTATTCAGCTAATTGCCCAGTGGGCTATGGATTAGGGCGAAGCGGCTGCTTTGCGCGGCGCCTGCTTGGTCGGCACGAAATCGGTCGGCTCTTGGTTCTGCTCGGCAGAAGGCTGCTCTGCGGCGGCTTGATCGTCGCGTGGTACTTCTGCCTCTGCGACCTCTTGCTGCTTGTTTTCGGTTAGTTGTCCCCGGTCCGGGTTGGGCTTGTTCTCGCCAGTGGTTGTGCCCGTCCCATTTTGCTCCGAAGGCTGCGTCGGGGAAGGCTGCGGAGCGGACGGGGCAGTGGTGGTTTGCGGAGCGGTGCCGCCATTGCCGCCATTGCCGCCGTTGTTGCCCTGGTTGCCCTGTGGGGAACCGGTAGCCTGCGAGCCGTTTTGATTGCTTGGGTAATCAGGCGTCGGGTACAGATTGCCCTGGCCGGTGCCTTGTCCACCCTGGGCGTTGCCATTGCCCTGCGAGGTGGTTCCTTGCGGGGAAATATTTTCCGGGCGGTAAACCTTGGTGGGCTGGGTAGCCGCCTGCGGGTGCATGATCGCATTGGGGGCTAGATACGGATCATTGTTATGCGGCTGGTGGTGCTTCGAATCGCCGGAGGAAGCTGTAGAGCTTGTCGCATGTGCAGAGCGCTTCTTTGAAGGCGAATGGTCCGTGGAAGAAGTGGTGGTCTCCTCGGCCGCAGTGTGCGTCGGGGAGACGGAGGTGGTCGCGGACTGATCCGCGGCATTGGAATAGTTAGCGCTCGGCGAGCTCATGCGCCAGACTGTGAATCCGACGACGGCCGCGGCTATCAGTCCGGCCACAATGAACACGTAGACGCGGCGCGAATCTGGCTTCATCGTGGCTGTCCTTTCTGTGAGGTGGGCTGATTTAACCCCATGGGAGGTGGCGGTATAGCACCCCGGTAACAAGTTGGTAACGAGACTATCATGTTTAGGAAACATTGCTACGGCGTTGCGATTCTGTGATACGCCAACAAAACGCCAGTTCGCGGATGTAGGACGCCCTGCAAACCTTTTCATTGCGTGCTTTCTTTAGCTGGGAAAGCGTGTATAAATGGCGCTGAAAGCACCGAAGGAGTCAAAAAGTGAGTACTTGGGACGAAGATATTTTCAGCACGGACCTCAACGTCGATTTCTTGGAAGAAATGGCAAACCTCGATGAAGAAGGGGTAATTCGCGCCGTTGAGGATGCCTGCGAAGTAGCACATAGCAAGCCACAGCTCAGTGAAGAAGAGGAACAGAACGCGCAAGCAGCAGCCACCATCGCTGCCATTTGGGCTGGCGCGCCCTTTAGCGTGGGCGAGGTTGTTGAAGACTACCCCTATATTAGGGAGCTGGTGGGATCTGGCAGCGAAACCTTGACGGAAAATGCCCTCGAGGTACTAGAAAATGTCGAGGAAGAATATGACCTCGAAGCGTTTATAGAGGCCCTCTCCTAAGCCATACCTACTGCCCGCAGCAGTGGCCTCATGCCAGACAAAATAGAAGGGAAGGTACCCCACACCTATGCTTATCAGCATCGAAGGCATCGACGGTGCCGGTAAGAATACGCTGGTCTCCACAATCAGGGAGTCGTTGGACCGACCCGTGGAAGTCATCGCCTTCCCGCGCTATGCAGAGTCGATTCACGCCCAGCTCGCCCAAAAGGCGCTCTACGGAAAAATGGGTGACCTGACAGATTCGGCATATGCCATGGCAACTCTTTTTGCCTTGGATCGTTACGGCGTAAAAGACCAATTGCAGCGAGCCAAGGGTACGGACGCCGTGGTGCTATTGGATCGGTATGTGGCTTCCAATGCGGCATATTCGGCGGCGCGACTGGAAGACGATGCCGTCATGGACTGGGTGCATGATTTGGAATTTGGCACTTTAGGCCTGCCCCAAGCGGATCTGCAGGTTTATCTGGATACTGCGGTAGAGGTGGCGTCGGAAAGAGCACAGGCAAGGGCCCAAGCAGATGCCAACCGGGAGCGTGACCGCTACGAGCGCGATGACGGATTGCAGGAACGCACCGCCGCGGCCTACCGGCGCCTAGCAGATGCGGGCTGGGGTGGACGCTGGATTGTCACCGCCGATGCGGATACTATAATTTCAGCGATAAAAGACCTTGTAGGAGAATAAAACGTGGCGCCCAAGATTTTGGTAGTCGATGACGATCCGGCTATCTCGGAGATGCTGACCATTGTGCTCGAGTCCGAGGGACTTAAGCCCATTCCGGTCATGGACGGCAATGACGCCGTGCCCGCCTTTGAGCAACACGAGCCGGATCTCATTCTGCTGGACCTTATGCTGCCGGGCATGAACGGCGTGGATATCTGCCGCGCCATTCGCCGTGAATCCTCCGTACCTATCGTTATGCTGACCGCCAAGACGGACACGGTCGATGTGGTGCTAGGCCTTGAATCTGGCGCGGATGATTACATCACCAAGCCATTTAAACCCAAGGAACTCATCGCCCGCATTCGCGCGCGCTTGCGCCGCACCGATTCCGCGGAGTCTGAAATCTTGGAGGTGGCGGACCTCATCATTGACGTGCCGGAGCATACCGTGCGCCGCACGGATGGTACCGAGTTGAACTTGACTCCCCTGGAATTTGACCTGTTGCTGGAAATGGCGCGCCGCCCTGGCCAAGTGCATACGCGTGAGTCGCTGCTGGAGTCTGTGTGGGGCTACCGCAATGCCTCTGATACGCGCTTGGTTAACGTCCACGTGCAGCGCCTACGCGCCAAGATCGAGCATGATCCGGAGGATCCGCAGATTGTGCTGACCGTGCGTGGCGTGGGGTATAAGACCGGCAAGCCCGGCGCCGGGGAGTAAGAACCATCGGCATCATTGAGCGTTTAAGGCGTATTCGAGACGCCTTCATTACAACGTGGCGTACCTCTTTGCAGGCGCGCGTCATTGGCATGATTTTGGTCGCCTCCTCGGTGGTCATGATCATCTTGGCCTACGCGTTGGTTTCTGTGCTGACTCAGCGCTTGGTTAGCCAAAAGGAAGACGTGGCGCAGCAGGAGCTGGAGCGTGCCCGCACGGCCGTGGAACAGCAGATTGATGCCACCAGTTCCGCCAATTCGGTGCAGGTACGCATCAATTCTGCACGTGCGGCACTGGGCCAGCTCTCTGCCCAGCAGGGCGATGCCCAGGCGGTTTATGAACCGGTCATCGTGGTGGAAAACCAGGATGGCTCGGTTATTACCTCGCCAGAAGGTTTCCCCGTGCCGGATCAGTTGCGGGCGATGGTGGATCAAGGCCAGATTGCGCAGCAGTATTTCCCGGCTCCGCGGGAAAACGGTGAGCACTACAACGCTTTGCTCGTAGGCACACCGACCGATACTGATATTCCGCATACCCAGGTCTACTTGGCACTGTCCATGGAATCGGAAGAATCCACCATGGCGTTGATGCGCGGCCTGCTTTCGGCGGCCGGTGTGGTCGTCGTGGTGCTGTTGGTAGGCATTGCTTGGCTGGCCACCCAGCAGGTTATTACGCCGATTCGTTCGGCCTCGCGCATTGCACAGCGCTTGGCGGCTGGTCACTTGAAGGAACGCATGGCCGTCGATAGTGACGATGAGATGGGGCGCCTAGCCGCGTCCTTCAATAACATGGCCGATAAACTTTCTTCCCAGATTGCGCAGCTGGAGGAATACGGCGACTTGCAGCGGCAGTTTACTTCCGACGTCTCCCATGAGCTGCGTACCCCATTGACCACCGTGCGCATGGCCGCGGACATGATTGAGGCCGAAAGCGATAGCTTGCCGCACGGCGCCCAGCGAGCTTCCCGCCTGATGTCGAGCGAGCTCGATCGTTTCGAGGAATTGCTCGCGGACCTGCTAGAGATTTCTCGCCACGATGCCGGCGTCGCGGACCTGTCTACCGCCGCCATTGATCTGCGCTCCTGCGTGGAGTCCGCCTATGGACAAGTCGAGCATTTGGCTCGCGAGCTCGACGTGGAGGTTCAGCTCAACCTGCCGGATGAGAGCATCGCCGTCGAGGCCGATTCACGCCGCCTTGAGCGCATCTTGCGCAATCTTTTGGCCAATGCCATCGACCATTCGGAAGGCAATCCGGTGGTGGTGGATGTCGCCACCACAGAAACTGCGGTGGGCGTTACGGTTACAGACCATGGTGTGGGCTTGAAACCAGGCCAGGAGGAGCTGGTATTTAACCGCTTCTGGCGCGCGGATTCTTCCCGCAAACGCCACTCCGGAGGCACCGGCCTGGGGCTGGCTATCGCCCGCGAGGACGCCGTCTTGCACGGTGGCACGCTGGATGCCACCGGCTACGAGGGCTTTGGCTCGCGCTTCCGGCTCATTATTCCGCGCACTCCAAATACCGAGGTGGGAGAAGAACCCATCTCCGTGGAGATCCCTGGCGCACCCGTAAATAACACTACGGAGGGCGGCTCGTCGCCGGAATCGACCCCAGATGCCGGAGTTGAACTTCCAGAAGCGCAGGACTCTAGCACCGACAATCCGGGTGTCGAACCCGCCTCTGCTACGCCTGCCATTGCATCCGGGATGAGCTCACCGCGCGCCGAAAAGAGCGATAAGACTACCACTGGCCAGGCGGAGGGGGATGGCATCCTATGGCCCTCGGAACGAGAGCTCAACCGTGGTGCGGCCGCCCCAGATAGGCGCGCCTATAAGGCCCCGGACTTTGAGGGGAGGAGGAAGTGAGCGTGTTCAGCAGCAACTATTGCAAAACCGCGGTTTTAAGCACCGCAGCGGCAGTGCTTTTTGTCAGCGGTTGTTCCACTCTGCCGAGCAACACCGGGCCGCAGGTGGTCGGGACCTACCAACGGCAGGAAGACAGTCCTGGGGAAGTCATCGCACCGCAACCGGGCGATGACCCGGACCTGACCTTGCGCGATTTCTATCAGGCTTCGGCCGTGCCTGGAAATGACCACGAAGTCGCCCGTGGTTTTCTTACGGATACTGCTCGTGGTGCATGGGACGCCAGCGGCGATGTGATGGTGGTCGATAGCCTGGATATCGTTACCGCGCCCGCCAATAAACAAAGCTCGAAAGATAATGAACGTGCCTTTACAGTACGTGGCACTATTATCGGCCGCCTGAAATCCGGTGGCGCGTATGTCCCGGAAAATGAGGGCTATGAGGCAGTCATCTACATGAAGATGCAAGACGCTAGGTGGCGCGTCGATGGACTGCCGGCCGGAGTGGTGATGGAGCGCAATGAGATGCGCAACCACTACGCCCCGCAATCGCTGTACTTCTATAAGCAGAGTAACGATGTGCTGGTTCCGGATCGTCGCTGGTTGTATAAGGGCGGCGAGCAATCGGAGTCGACGCTCATCACATTATTGATGGAAGGGCCTTCAGCCAGCATTGCCCCTGCCACCCGCCGCGCGGCGGCGGAGAACGTCACCTATGCCGGCTATGACCGCGAACAGGGCTACCAATTCGAAGGCCTGGTGGATCTGGACGCCCATGACCGCACGCTTTTTGCCGCCCAGTTGGTGTGGACACTTTCGGAAGCCGGTCATACCGGTCCCTTCAGGGTCAAGGCCGATGGCGGTGACCTGGTGGAAGGTATGGATAGCTTGAGCGTGGATGACTTTGCGGACTATAACCCGGAGGAAAGCAGCACCGCGTTGTCTAAGCTCTATGCCCTCAATGAGGGCAACCTGCTAGAAGTAGACGATGGCGTGGCCGAGCCGGTGAAATCCACGCTGGGCAGCAGCGGCGACGTGCAATCCGTGGATGTGGCCGATAGCGGCCTCGTTGCGGCTGTGCGCCGCAAATCTAATAACGAGTTCTCGCTGCAGATGGGCGAGCTCGATGGCCAGCTGCAGGATTCGGTGGATGGTCGCACGCTCGCACGGCCGACCTTTGAATACAACGGGCAAGCCGCGTGGACTGTGGTTGACGGAGATCGCATCGTGCGCGTGGTGCGCTCCAAGACCACGGGCCGCATCTCCAAATCCGAGGTGGATGCCCGCAGCATTGACGATATTGAGGGCGAAATCTCCGTTATCCGCTTGTCCCATAGCGGTGCCCGCGTGGCCATGATTATCGATGGTCACGTGTATATCGCGGCGGTTGCCCAATCCAGCAGTGGCGATAAGCGCATCGTCAACGCCCGCGAGGTCGGCCCGGAAGTTTCCGGTTCGGCGCTATCGTTGGACTGGAATATGGATGGCTCGCTCATCGTTGGTACCTCCTCGAGCCAGTCACCCGTCTGGCGCATCGAGCAGGATGGTTCCTCGGCTTCGACCATGCCTACCGGTAATATCACCGCCCCCGTGGTGGCTGTAGCTTCCTCGCCCACCAAGCTTTTCATCACTGATTCTCACGCCATGCTTGAGCTTCCTTCCACCGTGATGGATGAGACCAACTGGCGTGAGGTCTCCGGGCTGCAGGGCCGGCGTTCTTCCCCTATCGTTTCTAACTAGCCGTCGGAAGGCTTGTGCGGCTAAGGGGGAGGCAACACGATGAGCTTGGGGGAGCTTATTTTTCCGCGCGCGTGTGCTGGATGCGGCGCGCCGGGCGAGGTGTTGTGTGCACAGTGCCGCGAGCACTTGCGGCACCCGCCCTACCTGGTAGCACGGCCCCGGCTGCTGGGGGCGCCCGTGTATGCCCTTGGCTCTTATTCCGATATTCGCCGCCGCATCATCATTGGCATGAAGGAGCGCGGCAACCAGCCGGTTCGCGAGTATGTCGGGGCCGTCTTTGCAGCTGGGCTGGCCTATCTGAGTGCCCGTGGTGATATCCCGCGCGAGTTCACCCTTGTTCCTGCGCCTACCCGTCCGCGCTCGGCGCGGGCGCGCGGGGGAGACCCTGTGGCCGCTGTGTGCCATACAGCGGCACGGCGGCAGCGCGTGGGCGTGTGCGCGGCTCTTTCCATGGGGCAGTCCACCGCGGATCAGTCCGAGCTTAACGCGCAGGATAGGTGGGCTAACCTGCAGGGGCGAGTCCGCGTTCATGCTCCCATTGCTCGCGCCCCTGCGCTGCTTGCCGACGACGTCGTTACCACCGGCGCTACCCTAGCCGCGAGCATTGCTGCCCTGCAGGCCGCGGGCGTAGAAGTATGTGGAGCATTGGTCTTTGCGGATGCCTAGATAAAGGCGGGATCTACCCTCGAGGTAGGGGAGCGGGAAAAAATTTCGCCCTGTCAGGTCATAACCAGTGATACCATGAGGAGTGTCACAGAGAGATAGCTACTGTGATTGAATCCAGTCCCCACTACTCAAGGGAGGCATTTCAATGTCCCAGCCAAACAAAGCTCAGGTAACGATTACGGGCCGTAATGTCGAGGTCCCTGATCACTTTCAAGAGCGAGTCAATGACAAGCTGGCCAAGATTGAACGCCTTGACCCCACCCTGACCTTCTTCCACGTGGAGCTGCAGCACGAGCCGAACCCGCGCCGCGATTCTGAAGCGGATCGCATCCAGATCACCGCTACGGGTAAGGGACACATCGCCCGTGCCGAAGCAAAGGAAGATTCTTTCTACGCTGCGCTCGAGACCGCCTTGGGCAAGATGGAGCGCTCCCTGCGCAAGGTGAAGGTGCGCCGCGAAAACGTCAAGAGCGGTCACCGCGCGCAAAAGGGCACCGGAGAGATTGCCGCTGAGATGGTGGCACAGGCTGAGGCACAGCGCGCCAAGGAAGAGCGCTACGTTGACCCTTATGCTGAGACCGTCGAGGATGTTCGTCCCGGCCAGATTGTGCGCACCAAGGAGCACCCGGCTACCCCGATGAGCGTGGATGATGCCTTGAGCGAGATGGAGCTGGTTGGCCACGACTTCTTCCTCTTCGTTAACGAGGAGAATAATAAGCCCTCCGTGGTTTATCGCCGCCACGCCTTCGACTATGGCCTTATCTCCCTGGCTGAAGACGCGGAGGCCTAAAGCGCTCGCACTTTCCTGAGGTAATGACCCCGCTGCATAACTGCAGCGGGGTCGAATTCGTATCAAGGGAAATGGTGTCTTGGTGGGGGGGAGGTTCGACGTCGGCAAGCGGCTTTAAAGGCTTAGATATGCCAGATGAAGGTTGCGCGCATGCCCTATGCGCTAGGCGGAAGGTGCTTTGTGAATGCGAGTGAGTACAATAGCGACGAGTTAACTTTATTGTCGCGACTAGAAGGACTAACTAACCGTGTTTGGACTTTCCAAGCTGCTGCGCGCGGGCGAGGGCCGTACGGTCAAGCGCCTGGGCAAAATGGCAGACGACGTAATTGCCCTTGAGGATAAGTACGCGGAGCTTTCGGACGAAGAACTTAAGGCAAAGACCGATGAGTTCAAAACTCGTCTTAAAGACGGCGAAGAGATGAATGACATCTTGCTCGAGGCATTTGCCACCGTCCGCGAGGCTGCCTGGCGCGTCCTCGATCAAAAGCACTACCGCGTGCAGATCATGGGTGGCGCGGCCCTGCACTTCGGCAACGTTGCCGAGATGCGCACCGGTGAGGGCAAGACCCTGACCTCACTCCTGCCTGCCTACCTTAATGCGCTTGAGGGCAAGGGCGTCCACATCGTGACCGTCAATGATTACTTGGCAAAGCGCGACGCGGAGATGATGGGCCGTGTCCACCGCTGGCTCGGCCTGTCCGTAGGCGTCATCCTGTCTGAGATGCGCCCACCAGAGCGCAAGGCTGCCTACGATTGCGACATTACTTACGGCACCAATAACGAGCTAGGTTTTGACTACCTGCGCGATAACATGGTGCGCTCCCTCAATGAAGTGGTGCAGCGCGGTCACAACTTCTGCATCGTGGATGAGGTTGACTCGATTCTTATCGATGAAGCCCGAACCCCGCTTATCATCTCCGGCCCAGTAGACGGTTCCTCCCAGTTCTACAGCGTCTTCGCCCAGCTGGCACCGCGCATGCGCGAAGGCATCCACTACGAGGTGGACCACAAAAAGCGCACCATCGGTGTGCTGGAAGCGGGCGTGGAATACGTAGAGGATCAGCTCGGCATCGATAACCTCTACGCCCCGGAGCACTCCCAGCTGGTGTCCTACCTGAACAACGCCTTGAAGGCCAAGGAACTTTTCACCCGCGATAAGGACTACATCGTCCGCAATGGTGAAGTCATGATCGTCGACAGCTTCACCGGCCGCGTGCTGGCCGGCCGCCGCTACAACGAAGGCATGCACCAGGCCATCGAGGCCAAGGAGCAGGTAGAGATCAAGAACGAGAACCAGACGCTGGCTACCGTTACCCTGCAAAACTACTTCCGCCTCTATGAGAAGATCTCCGGCATGACCGGTACGGCAGAGACCGAAGCCGCCGAGTTGCATTCCATCTATGGCCTGGATGTAGTGCCGATTCCTACCAATAAGCCAAATCAGCGTGCGGACCACTCTGACCGCATTTACAAGACGCAGGAAGCCAAGTTCGCCGCCGTGGTGGACGATATTGCTGAGCACGTCGAGGCTGGTCAGCCAGTCCTGGTAGGTACCACCTCTGTGGAGCGTTCCGAGTACCTGTCCCAGCTGCTATCCAAGCGGGGAATCAAGCACAACGTGCTCAACGCTAAGCACCACGAGGAAGAGGGCCAGATCATTGCCCGTGCCGGCCGCCCCGGCACCGTAACCGTGGCTACGAACATGGCCGGCCGTGGTACCGATATCGTCCTTGGTGGTAACCCCGAGGTGATCCTCGATGAGAAGCTGCGCGAGCGCGGCCTCGATCCATTCGAGGATGAGGAAAAGTACCAGGAGGCCTGGGAGGCAGAGATCGATGCCGAAAAGGAACACTCCAAGAAGCTGGGTGACCAGGTCCGCGAGGCCGGCGGACTCTACGTGCTGGGTACCGAGCGCCACGAGTCGCGCCGCATTGATAACCAGCTGCGTGGTCGTACTGGCCGCCAGGGTGACCCGGGTGAGACCCGCTTCTACCTGTCCATGCGCGATGAGTTGATGGTGCGCTTCGTGGGACAGTCCATGGAGAACATGATGAATCGCCTCAATGTGCCGGACGATGTTCCAATCGAAGCCAAGATGGTCTCCAACTCCATTAAGGGCGCCCAGGCGCAGGTGGAGAACCAGAACTTTGAGATGCGTAAGAACGTTCTCAAGTACGACGAGGTGCTCAACGAGCAGCGCAAGGTGGTCTACGCTACCCGCCACGATATCCTCGATGCCGGCGATATTCAGGACAATATCCGCGGCATGATTGATGACACCGTTTCCGCTTATGTCGCCGGCGCTACCGCCACCGGCTACGTGGAGGATTGGGACCTAGATGCGTTGTGGAACGCATTGGATTCCCTGTATGGTCCCACCATTTCCCACGAGGAACTGGTCGAAGGCTCCGAGTATGGTTCCCCAGGCGAGCTTTCCGCTGAGCAGCTTCGCGACGCTTTGGTAGAAGACGCCAATAACGAATATGACAAGCTCGAGGAATCTGTAACCGCAATTGGCGGCGAGCAGCAGATGCGCAATACCGAGCGCATGGTCATCCTGCCGATTATTGACCAAAAGTGGCGTGAGCACCTCTATGAGATGGACTACCTCAAGGAGGGCATTGGCCTGCGCGCGATGGCGCAGCGCGATCCGCTGGTGGAGTACCAGAAGGAGGGCGGCGAGATGTTCAATGCCATGAACGAAGGCGTCAAGGAAGAGACCGTTCGCCAGCTCTTTATGCTGCGCAAGCAGTTCAAGCAGCAGGAAGAGGAACAGGCTGGTGAGTCTTCGGCCGCTGCGAACAACAATGGTGGGGATACCGTAGAGGCCTAAAACTCGGTGTCCTTTCTCAAACTCCGCCCCGCTCCCACTCTTAAAAGTGGGAGCGGGGCGGGTTTCTTTTTAGGGAAAAATGAGTAGAATATAAGAATCTTGTCCAATCTGCTTTTTTCCTGTGAGGAACTCCACTGACGATGCGTCGCCGTTCTTTGCGTCTAGGAATTACGACGCTTCTGTCTGCTACCTTGCTTGGTGGCGCCACCCCAGCCGTGGCGTATGAGATGCAGCGCGACTCTGCGTCTTCTCTGCGCATCATCTTGGACTCGGGAGAAAAACTAGAACAGGACAACGCGGCAGCGGCCATCCTGGCTATCGCTACCCAGCGTAAGGAAGCGTTGGTGGCAGATGGGATTTTGTCGCAGGAGAAAGCGGACGCTGCCTTTGATTATTACTTTGGCGCATCCCGGCTCAACACTGCGCGGGCCGATGGCAATATCTATTCCACGCCGCTCGATTTCCCGTGGGAGCCCGACGCGCGTCCACAATCGCGGGAAGGTAAGCAGTTCACCGAAGCTGCCGTGTTGGATTACCTTGACGTGCTGGGTGCCAACTATGCCCAGGCGGTGATTCGCGCCGAGCTGGGTGAATTCACCCAGGACCTGCCGCAGTCCACCGCCGGCAATGCAGAGTCTTCTCCGCGGCCACAGAGGCCCGCCACCGGGGATACAGGCTCCGCCTTCCCGGATGAGTTCCCGGATTACGCGTCAGCGCTGCGCGATATCGTCACTATCACCAAGCAGGTCAATGCTCCCTTGGAAAAGGCCGCAGCAACCCACCGTGATGTGAATACCGTACTCGCGGATGGCACTGCTGATGACAATTCCGGGCTATCCGTCCTGGAAGGTGGCCTGCTGACTACCGGTATTGCGGCGCTAGCAAGCGCTGCCGGAATTGGATGGTCCGCACTGAACTGGTCCGATATTCTTTCTCAACTCGGCCAGTTCATTTCCTAGGCGGTGAGGTCCGTTCGCATAGCTTAGAGCAAGCGGAACGAGGTTAATCCCGTGTGACTGGCTGCTCCCGTAAAAGCATGCTGCTGTTGACCTATTTAAACAGAGCCGAAGTATTCGCCATTAGGGCGCGCGTGCAGGCTTGTCAATTGCAATCTGTCCGTGGTGTAAGGGCTGGGGCGTTGGCGCACCCACGAGCCAATATGCAGCCGGATTGCGTCCGAATAGCGCGCGGAATTGAGGTGAGCTAGCGGCCGATAGCCGGCAGCAACCTCGAGTGCGAAGATTACCCAGCCTTGGATGCGGTGTTGGGCGGCGACCTCCGCGGACGTCGGCAAGCGGCCATAGCGCACGCGATGAGGCGCGAGGAAGAGTTTGAGGTGTGAGTAGCCAGGAATGGGCTCGTACATGATGGGGAAGTAGTGCTCCTGAATAAGGACAGGAGACGGACGCGTGATAATTGTCTCATGCCCGCCCCACGGCCGCCATTTCTGAGGGTTTCCTGAAAGAGGTGGGCGCGAATGTGCGCGTGGTTCGCTATACTCTCGGGGAGTTAAAGAGAAAACCGTAACCAAAGGATTTAAGTACATGCGTGGTCTGATCGTTGACTATGTCGGCGTCCTCGACGGCACCGAAGAAGATAACCGTCGCTGGAAGGCGCTGCTGGCCGCCGCAAAGGCAAATGGCGCGGCAACCGCCATCCTCTCCAATGACCCGGGCGGTCCAGGCGCGGAGCACATTCGCGAGTGGGAGTACCGCGGAAACGTAGATGCAGTAATTCTCTCTGGTGAGGTTGGGGCGGAAAAGCCAGAGGTCGCTGCATTTCAGGCGGCCGCAGATGCCCTAGAGCTTCCGCTCAATGATTGCGTCATGGTTGATGATTCTATTCTCAACGTCCGCGCCGCCGTGGAAACCGGCATGGTGGGCTTTTTGTACACCAGCTTTGATCGCGTTTCCGTAGAAATCCAGGCTGTCTTCGACATTGAAGGTGAGTTTTAGTGGCTAAAGCCCGCGTCTACATTCCCGCAACTTACGCCATGCTGGCGGAATTGGAAGAGACTGGTTCCCTTTCTGCGCGTTCCGGCTGGGGTTTCATGGTGACACCAGCGCTGCAGGATTTCTATACCGAGGGCGATGAAGAAGAGATTGCCTACTCGGCATTCCTCGAGGCATCTATGGCCTCTATGCGCCTTCTGGCCATCGGCGATGATGAAAAGTTCCCGCATCGCCGCGTGGTCATCTCCGTGGACCTGGATGATTCTGTCATCACCCCACGACCGGATATGGGCGAGCCGGTGGTAGAACTTCAGCCGGCGCAGTTTAGCAAAGACGATTTGGCGGCCATCCACGTGGATATTGCGGAATCCGAAGAAACCACCGCGAAGGCCATTGAGGCTATTGACACCGCAGACCTTGGCGATGAGGACGCGGAGCTGGCCGTGGGAGATGCGCTGGATAAGTTTATGGCCTTTTATCACCCCAGCGAGCTGCCTTTCCTCGTAGAATTGCTCTAAAACTGAAGGAGAAAACATGACTCAACGTTTCCAGAACCTGGCTGCAGCTACCGTTACCGCAGGTGTAGCCCTCATTTCCGCGCCAGCCGCTCTGGCGGCCGATACCACCCCGGCCGCAGATGCCGCTGCCGATGTCGTGCCCACCACCCCGTGGCTAGCATTGCTAGAGACCTCGTCCCAGGGCACCTGGGGCCAGATCCTCGATGTGGTCTTTGGCATCGTAGATGGCCTGCTAGGCGTTATCGCCGATACCGGCTTCCACCTTTAATTTTCCCAGTCCACGTTGGTGCGCAGGGCCTCAAGTAGGCCGCGCACCGCGTCGCGCCGCCGCGCACTGGCGGTATCCGGGGGGATAAGCGCAGGGTCATCCAGCCCGCATTCTGGGTCCGCAGGCGGGCCCATATGCGTACAACCACGGGGGCAATCCTCGACGGCGGCCGCAAGATCTTCAAAAACGCCGAGCACGTCATCAGCATCAACATGTGCGAGGCCGAAGGAACGAATGCCGGGGGTATCGATAATCCAACCGCCAGAGTATGCATCATCGGCGGGGAGGGGAAGCGCTACCGATTGGGTAGAAGTATGCCTGCCTTTGCCTACGCCCGATACTTCCCCCGTCTCCCTATCCGCATCCGGAACCAGGCGGTTGACCAGGGTGGATTTGCCCACGCCGGAGTGGCCGATGAGCGCGGTGACGTGGCCATCGATGTGCTGGCGCACGGACTCGAGGCCGTCTTCGACGCCGGCTTTCACCACCGTGACATCAAGATCAGCAAACTCGGCCGCGAACGGCTCAGGATCCGTGAGATCTGTTTTAGTCAGGCACAAGATTGGGTGGATATTGCCCACGAAGGCGGCGATGAGGGCCCGCTCGACAAACCCGGAACGCGGTGGTGGATCGGCCACGGCGGTGACGATGAGCATTTGGTCCGCATTCGCCACCACGATGCGCTCGTAGGGGTCGGTGTCATCGGCGGTGCGCCGAAGAACGGAGGTGCGCTCTTCCAGCTTCACTATGCGCGCTAAGGTGTCTTTCTTTCCGGAAGTATCGCCCACGACACCAACGCGGTCGCCCACCTCGATGGCGGTGCGGCCGAGTTCGCGGGCGCGCATGGCGGTGACCCGTGGGCCGTCATCTAGCGCGACGCCCCAGCGCCCACGGTCTTTGGTGATGACCATGCCGAACTTGGCATTTTTATGTTTGGGGCGATCCTTGGTGCGCGGCCGCGAACCCTTGCCAGGGCGCACGCGCACATCGGATTCATCAAAGGAACCGAAACGCCTAGCCATTGCTCTCCTGTTGTTCGGGGTCCAGCATCGTCTCCCACATGCGGTCGAAGCCAGGAAGGGTCTTCGCCGTGGTAGAAATATCTTCGATCTCTATGCCCGGCACCTTCAGACCGAGGATGGCACCCGCGGTGGCCATGCGGTGGTCCGCATAGCACGGCCACTCGCCGCCGTGGAGAGGGGCGGGGTTGATGCGCAGGCCGTCGGCAAGCTCGGTGACCTTGCCGCCCAGGGCGTTGATATTAGTTGCCAGCGCCTTGAGGCGGTCGGTCTCGTGGCCGCGCAGGTGGGCAATGCCGGTGAGCGTGGAGGGGGTTTCTGCCAGGGCACACAGCGCCGCGACGGTGGGGGTGAGCTCGCCAATATCACCCATATTGCGCTCAATGCCCTGCAGCGCTCCGTCTTTGGAGCCCTTTGCAGTGACAAATCCCGGCTCTTGGGTGACCATAACGCCCATATCCACCAAGATATGGCGAATAGCGTCACCTGGCTGGGTGGTATTGGCGGGCCAGCGCTTGATGGTCACACGGCCGCCGGTGACAGCAGCGGCAGCAAGGAAAGGCGTGGCATTGGACAAGTCCGGCTCGATCGTCCACTCCCGGCCGGCAATCGGGCCGGGGTGCACGGTCCACGTATTCTCGCCGGAGTCTACGCGCACGCCCGCTTGCCGTAGCATGCCCACGGTCATTTCCACGTGCGGCAAAGAGGGCAACGGAGCGCCCTCGTGGGTTACGGTGATGCCCTTTTTAAAACGTGCACCGGCTAGCAGCAGTCCGGAGACGAACTGCGATGACCCAGAGGCATCGATGGTGACCTCGCCGCCTTCTGGCACTCCGTGCGAGCGCACGCTAAAGGGCAGGCTATCGCCGTCCACCTCTACGCCAAGGTGGCGCAGCGCATCGAGGGTGGTGGACATGGGGCGGGCGTAGGCCTGCTCGTCGCCGTCGACAAGCACGGCGCCATCAGCCAAGGCCGCAACCGGCGGGATAAAGCGCATGACCGTGCCGGCCAAGCCGCAATCCACCGTGGCGCCCTTGAGCGGGCCTGGGGTGACGTGGATGTCCTCGCCGTCGTGCTCGAAGCGCACGCCCATAGACTCCAACGCCTTTTCCATCAACTGCGAATCCCGCGAGACCAGCGGAGCGCGCAGGGTAGAGGGGCCATCGGCCAACGCGGCCAGAATGAAGGCGCGGTTGGTAATAGACTTTGAGCCCGGCACGTGCTGGGCCCACGTAATGGGGCCTGCCGCTTGCGGGGCGGACCATGGTTGAGACATATCGTCCATAATAGAGGGCATGTGCGGAAGATTCGTTCTTTTTACCGAGTCCCTCCTTGATGAGGTGGGGGAGCTGCCCAGAGTCACCGAGGTACATGCCCCGCAAGGCACCCCAGGGCCCCGCTACAACATTGCGCCCACCCAGCCGGTGGCCATCGTGCGTGTGCGCGAAAGCCTTGCTCAAGTCGATCCTGCGCGGTGGGCGCTATTGCCGCACTGGAAGAAAGATCTTGAGGGCCCGCCGCTGTTTAATGCGCGGGCGGAGACCGTGGCCTCCAAGCCTTCTTTCCGGCACGCTTTTAAGGGGCAGCGCTGCCTCATCCCGATGAATGGTTACTACGAGTGGCGCCAGGAAGAGCGCGGCAAACAGCCCTACTTCGTGCGTGCGGAGGAAGGCTTGTTGTGGGCCGCAGGCCTCTGGGACACCGGCTTAGACCGCCTGTCCGCCACGATCATTACCACTGCAGCCACGGAAGAAATGGAGTGGCTGCACCATCGCCTGCCGCGCTTTTTGGCGGCCGAGGAAATGCGCGCCTGGCTAGAGGGCAGCCCCGAGGAGGCCGCCGAGCTGCTCTTGCCGACGCCACTGCGGGGCTTTCACACCCACCCCGCCGACAAGGCCGTGGGCACTGTATCCAACGATTATCCGGAGCTACTCGGCGAGTAGATCGGCAAAGCTGGCGTTGCACAGCTGGGCGAGGTCCTCGGCATTGAGCTCGATATCTAGCCCGCGGCGCCCGCCAGAGATGAAGACGGTATCGAAAAGGATGGCGGTTTCCTCGATAATGGTGGGCAGTGGATTCTTCTGCCCCAGCGGGGAGATGCCGCCGGGAATATAACCGGAAGACTTGGTCGCATCGTGCGGGTCCGCCATAGTGGCCTTGGAAACCTGGTGTGCGACTGCGGCTTTTTTCAAGCCTAGGTGGTGGGTAGTAGGGATAACGCACACCGCCAATTTGCGCTTGGGTCCCTTGCCCGCCGTTAAATCGATGACCAGGGTTTTGAGCACGCGCTCCGGCTCTACGTCTAGAGCTGCGGCGGCGTGATCACCAAAGTGATCGGTGCCCGCCTCAAAGGTGTATACGCGGTGCTCGATACCGGCGTCTTCTACAACTTTGAGCGCTGGGGTGGCTGCATGCGGGGACTTTTTAGACATGACTGGGATTCTAACGCTAGGCGTTAGTATGGAAATTGTGGCTAAAGAAACAATCAGCGAAAAGGAGCTGCAGCGCCGTTTTGAAGCGGAAGCGCTGCCCCTGCTAGATCAGCTCTACGGTGGTGCCTTGCGCATGACGCGCAATCCCCAAGACGCTGAAGACCTAGTGCAGGAGACCTACCTCAAGGCCTATAAGTCCTTCCATTCCTTTACTCCGGGTACGAATCTCAAGGCATGGCTTTATCGCATCATGACCAATAACTACATCAACTCCTACCGCAAGGCGAAGCGCCGGCCAACGGAGTCCTCGGCTGATGACTTGAGTGATTTTCAGCTCTATACCACCGCCGGACATGATTCCACCGGTCTGGAATCCGCCGAGGTAGCCGCGCTCAAGGACATGCCGGATTCCACCATTTCAGAGGCCATGAATGACCTGCCCGATGATTACCGCATGGTGGTTTACTACGCGGATGTGGAGGGCCTGGCATATAAAGAAATTGCGGAAATCATGGACACTCCTTTGGGCACAGTGATGTCTCGGTTGCACCGGGGAAGAAAACTACTCCGAAAAGCGTTGAAAGACGTGGCACGAGAACAAGGTATTGGATTAGAACACCCAGACATGGAGGAGAAGTAATGGAACGCGCAACGGAACACAACTGTGGTGCGTGTAGCTCCCCAGAGGTACAGGCCCTCCTGTGCGAGCTTCTCGATGAATCCACCACCTATGCCCGCGCGCTTGCCATCCGCGAGCACATCGCCCAGTGTGATTTTTGTCAAAAACGCCTCGAGAGCGAGGAGATTATTCGTTCGCTGGTGCGCAACTGTTGTAACGGGCAGGCCAAGGCGCCGCAGGCGTTACGCCGCCGCATCTCGGTTGAAATCACCCGCATCGAGACCACCTGGTAGTGCGGACATACGGCACGGGCTGCTAAGCAGCCTGCGCCGATTCGGCAAAGCAAAAGCCCGGCTCCTACGGTCTGTGATGACCGTGGGCCGGGCTTATGTGCTGTGCGTTATGCGCCAGGACGCTTGCCGTGATTAGCGGACTTCTTGCGGCGATCCTTGCGCTTGCGACCACGCTTGCTCATTGCGCACTCCTTCGTTGAGGGTATCTGAACTTTATTCAACTTTAGCGGCTAAGGGCGCCGAAACGAAAATTGGGGGCCGATGATTAAGCGGAAACGCGGGCGCGTCCACGGCCGCGGTTGCGGCGGCGCTTGAGGGCGCGGCGCTCCTCTTCAGATAGACCGCCCCAGACGCCGGCGTCCAAGCCGGACTCCAGTGCCCACTTCAGGCAGGAAGAGGCAACGGGGCAACGGTTGCAGACCAACTTGGCCTTAGCAATTTGGGTAAGTGCAGGACCAGAATTGCCTACTGGGAAGAACAGTTCGGGGTCTTCGTCGCGGCAAACAGCTTCGTGGCGCCAATCCATGATTGATATCTCCTAACAAAAATTCGACAGCAGAAAGCACAAGCACTTTTCATAAAATGAAAAGCAACCAATGCCATGGGTGGGTGGTTGTGTGAACTGGTCTGCGCGCAGTGGGGCCCGGTCTCGAGGTCGGGCCAGCGTCGCCGCCGCCAATGGTCCACATTGTGGTTACTTGAAGTTTCCTTCAAGTTAAGAAGAGGTTTACGTCCTCTTTCTTTTTGCTACCCCAGAATCATGACATGTTTACTCAGGCTCCGCTAGGGGTAGAGGCGAAAATGTGTTAAACATCACTGAATGGAAAGTGGTGTGGGGGTCATTTAGATAGACGCTGGAGTTGAAAGAAGCCTGTGAGAAACGCGCTGAACTGGCGCATTGACTGAAACTGCTTGAGTGTGGTGACTAGAGAAGCGTCAAATCTGTCCGGTTAGCCCTTGCCCCCGCGAAACCTGAGTGGCGCACAAGAAAATGGCGTTGCCCGTGAGTAGACTGTGGGCTTGTGTCCAAACAAAACAAGAAGGTAAACACAAAGCAAAATGCTGCCTCCACGCGGTCGATTAGTGGGGAAGAAAAGACCCAGCACGGGGCGCCGCAACCAGTCCTCGTGGCCGCAGCACTCGCCGTGATTCAGTCCATCGCCGTAATCTGTTTTGGCATCTTCCTGATCGTGCGCGAATTGACCGGTGCGGAAAACGGCTCCATGGTGTCGGATTCGGGCTCTGGAAGCTTTGTGGGGCTAGGCACCGCACTCTTTATCTTTATCGTGTTTGGTTTTGTCATCATTGGCGCTTGGGCCATGGTCAAGGGAAAGCGCTGGGGTAGGGGAGCCATTATTTTGGTGGAGCTAATCTTGGCGGCTAGCTCCTTCCAAATGTTTAGCGGTGGATCGCCGCTACTGGGCGCGGTGACATTGCTGAGCGCCGCAGTGGTCATCTTCTTGCTGATGTTCGTACGCGCCTCCACTGAGTGGGCGGCAGCAAACTTTTAAAGTCGTCTTCACGTGTAAAAAGGCCGCGCCCGGTAAAACCCGGAATGCGCGGCCTTTTTATGCGATGGTGGGGTACTAATCGGCGCTAAGGCCCACTACCTTATCGCCGCGGGCTTCCACAATGGTGTCACCCGCTAAGGTGAGATAAACGGCACCGCGGTAGGCGCCGCGGTCAACCGGGACGGTCCGCAGAGTCTTGCCAGTGGACCAGTCCATGACTGCAATTCCTTCTTTGGTAGGCACCAGCATCTGCTCGTTGACAGCGATGGGGGTGCCGATGGCCTCTTCCACGATGCGATCAACCGAGAGGTCGCTCGGCTTAAAGAGGTAAAGCCGGGAGCCATCAAACCAGGTCATATGGTGCGCCAAGTCCGCAGTTGCCGGCGCGAAGGGGGAGTCGCCGGTGTCTATAGCCGGAGAAGGCTCTGCTGGGGAAGAGTCGAGCTTTTTACCTTCATTGTTATATGACTCGATGGAGGGGTGTGGTCCTGGCCGGTATACGGCGGCGGCCTTTTGGCCCACGGCGACAAGGCGGGCGCCATCGGTGGCAATGTCCACATCGGCGGCGATGTCCGGTTGACGGGAATCATCGGGGGTGGTGTCTTGGAAGCGCAACCAGGTGGTATTCGGCTTATCGGGGCAGGACTCGGTCAGGGCTAAGTTCTCGGTACGGGTAAGGGCCGAGGTGAGCGTGCAATCCTCATGCGGTTGCTTGTCCGGTTCTTGTTTTGCCTCCACGTCACCGTATTCCACGGTACGTACCATATCGGAGCGCCACAGATCGATGCGGTCGGTGGAGACCGTTCCTATCCGGTCATTGGAGGATATGGGTACCACCTCGTCCGAATTTATGGCACTACGGGTGCTGTCATACTCACCAGTCGCGGCATCAATCGCCACGGTATCTCCGCAGCCCACACCGGTCTTATAAGTAGCTACTATCTTGCCCCATGCAGCAGACAGTGAGCATAGTTCGGCATCAGTGCGCTCATAGGTCCACGCTTCGGAACCGTCCGGATTGGTAGCCGTGAGCGTGTGATCCGCATGTGTGATGGTCAGGCCGTGCGCCGAAACCGCTCGGTATTGGCCAGGCACCGGTTCATTGGGGAGGCTGAAGGACTCGTGGAGGTTAGTCGGGACTGTGGAAAGTGCGGGTGCATCCTTTTCCCCAGGAACGGCCGCCTGGCTCAAATGTGCCTGATTGATATTGGCAGTGACGGCTGCACCGCCTACCGCGATGGCGCAGACCACGGCAATGATGCCGGTGGCCTTCCAATCAGAGAGCGTGGAACGCAAAATGGGAGCCTTAGTCATCGGCGGCCTCCTCGTCGGCGCCGGGAGCTGCCGCGGCGCGCAGTGGTACGGGTGGGGGATTTCTCGCGGACTGAAACCTGGCCTACAACCTTGGTCTCGGGGCCTACGGTCTCCTCTGCATCCGCGGGGATGTCTAGCGCTTGGGCCAGCTCTGGGGAAGTAGAAAACCATTGTGGCGGCTCCGGCTCTCCCAAATCCAGCTCATCGTTAATGACTTGCCATTTGCCCAGCTCATCGTAGCCCACCAAGGTGATGGCGGTACCGGTATGCCCGGCGCGACCCGTGCGACCAATACGGTGGACAAAGGTCATTGGATCATCTGGTACCTGGTAGTTGATGACGTGAGTGACATCATCGACGTCGATACCGCGGGCAGCAATATCGGTGGCGACCAGGATGTCTACCTGGCCGGAGCGGAAGGCCTGCAGGGATTTCTCGCGGGACTTTTGCCCAAGGTCGCCGTGGACGGCTCCCACGCGGAAGCCGCGCCGGGCGAGATCATCGGCCAAATGGGCGGCCGCTCGCTTGGTGCGGGCGAAGATGATGGTGCGCCCGCGGTCGGCAGCCTGCAGGGCGTGCGCGACGATGGCAACCTTATCCATGCGGTGAGCTTGGAAGGTGACCTTGCGGGTGGAGGAATGAGTGAAATCCTGCTCGCCCGATTCGGCGCGGATATGGATGGGCTTATCCATAAAACGGCGGGCCAGCGTTAAAATCGCGCCCGGCATCGTAGCGGAAAAGAGCATGGTCTGGTGCGCATTGCCATCCAGAGCCTGCAGGATGGCCTCCACCGAGGGTAAAAAGCCCAAATCTAGCATCTCGTCGGCTTCATCGAGTACCAAGATGGCCACCCGGTCTAGTTGCAGATTGCCGCGCTCGTGGAGATCGATCAGGCGGCCAGGTGTACCGATGATGACATCGGCGCCCTTATTGAGCTTTGTGATCTGTTCCTCGTAGGGCCGGCCTCCGTAGATGGAAACCAAACGCACCGGTATGTCAGCGGCGGCTACCTGCAGGTCTTTGGTGACCTGCTGAGCAAGCTCACGGGTGGGGACCACCACGAGGGCGCGCGGGATGCCATCGAGCTCTTCGATATCGGCATCATCAAAGACACGATCCAAAAGCGGCACGCCAAAGCCGTAGGTTTTGCCCATGCCGGTGCGCGCTTGGCCAATCAAATCCTGACCGGACAAAGCGATGGGCAGGGTTAATTCCTGGATTGCAAAAGTACGCGTGATGCCACGGGTGGCGAGTCCATCGCAGATTTCGGCCGCAACGCCGAGTTCCGCGAAGCTCGGTGGCTGGGATTTTATGTCAGACACACCTTGATAGTAGCCGGGATGGTTATAGTGGGGCCATTGACAATAAAACTCTAGTTAGAGGAGGAACCCTCATGGATATCAAGTTTGGCTTCGCAGACACCGCTCGCGAGCTGGTCATTAGCGCTGCAGGTGACCAGGCTGAGCTGACGCAGAAGATCAATAGCGCCCTGGCGGATAACTCCACCTTGGAACTGGAAGATGACAAGGGCCGCAAGTACCTCGTGCGCACTGACCGCGTGGTCTACGTTGAGGTGGGCATTGCGAAGAAGCACGCCGTGGGATTCGCCGGCGCCTAAAGACGAGCGCACCGGTCTGCTGATTCAGATTTTTAAAAATAAACGGGTAACCTAAGGCCCCATGGAAGACAGGGAGACTCGCCACGCTCACCGGAGCCAGGGCCATTCGCCGGACCACCCAAATGCGGTGGTCCGGTTTGCGCGTCAATATGGCTGGTGGCGCGTGGTGGCTATCCCTTTGATGATCGCCTTAACCATCTGGTTCATTGTCGATATCGCCACCGCTTCCTCCTCTGAAGAAGGGGCGGAAGAAACTACCACAGCTGCCCCGACGAGTGCCGAGAAAATCGGGCCTGATCCGGCTGATGCGGAAGCGGTCAAACGGGAAATTAGTGAGATGCCGCCCGGTGGGGCGTTTACCAAGCTGGGAAAGGGCACTTTCCATGAGGTGGGCGAGCCCGGCGCCGTAGCCGGTAAGGGTGGCGCGCAGAAGGTGCGCTATTCCATCGAGGTGGAAGATGGCCTCAATACCGCACCGTATGGCGGCGATGATTCTTTTGCAGCCATGGTGGAGGCCACCCTTTCTGATCCGCGCGGCTGGACCGCGCACAAGGACTTCGAGTTCGAGCACGTGGCCTCTGATGCGGATCCAGATACCCGTATCCAGCTGACCTCCTTGGGTACCGCCGCGGAGCGGTGCGGGGAGAAAATTGAAACGGAAACCTCCTGCCATACCACCATTACTGGCGAGTCCACCACGGTTATTAATGAGGCTCGCTGGGTGCGCGGTGCGACGCCGTTTGAAGGCGATATGGGTAACTACCGCCAGTACGTTATTAACCACGAGCTGGGCCACGCCATTGGCTATGCGGCCCACCAGCCGTGTGGTGGGCAGGGCAAGTTAGCTCCGATCATGATGCAGCAGACCTTGGATCTCAATAACAAGGCATTGCACGATCGCAAGCCCAGCGAGGTCTATCCTGATGAGGACGTGACCTGTGCAGCTAACCCGTGGCCTTTCCCCAACCCGGATAATAAGGATCCCCACCAACCCGAATAGGAGTTAAGGATGCCGCTTCCCCCAGAGCATGTTTTAAGCGCCTTTCACGCGGAAACTGGTGCTACCGGTACTCGCCGCGCTCAGGGCGATCAATTAGGCCCGGTGTGGGATAACGGCATCAAGGTGGGGGACGTGGTCTATTCGCAGGCCGGTCCTTTTGCTGCATGGTCCGCCAAGACGCGCGAGCGCCTAAGTGTGCAAGGCGCCCGGGTTTCCCGGCCAATTTTATCTAGCGATGGCCGTCATACGGCCGCTGGCTGGAAGGCCACGCAGTTTATTCCGGGGCAGGTCCGGGGGCGCATTGATGAAACCGCACAGATGGCGCTGCGCCTTGATACGGCTATGGCCGAGGTGGCACTTCCCACCGGGCAGCGTGACGATGTCTTTGCTCGCGCGGAGCGCGCCGCGTGGGGAGAAACGGGGGAGGCCTATCGCCCAGCTCTGCTTGCCGACGTCCCTCTTATCCCCGCCCACACCGCTCTTCTCACCACCACGGTCTATCACGGCGCCAACCCGCCGGGAATCGTGGACATTGTGCCGAGCGAATTTCCGCGCCCAGCCGGTTGGAGCGCCGCCCTAGTCATCGTCGACGGGCTTATTGCTCAGGCGGTTGATGATGAGATCTGCCAACGCTTTAGCCACGTGCCGGGCATGCAGGAGCTGCTGTTGCGTGCAGTGTCGTATCGTCGTCATATCAACGATCTGCATCCTGCTTCGCGTTCAAACGCGCGTTCGCACATTGAACGGGTGGAGCAATATCTGGTGTCGCGGGCATCTGCCATACTGGAGCGGTGAGTTACGACCCCCATTCCACCGCGCGTGCGGGAGTGGTCCTCCCACCGTCCCCACAAGTGCGCCTCGTTCCCCGTACCCCGTCCGCCACGTCCCGCAGCTGGCCGGTTGACCTGCCCGAATCCGGTTCCTGGAAAGTAACCGGTGCGGCAGGCAGTGGCGTGTCGAGCTTCCTTATCGATACCGTCATTCATGCCCTGGACAGAGCCCAGGAAACTGGCGCGGATCCCTCCGGCATTCTCGTTATTGCGCCCTCGAAGGAATCCGGTGCCCGATTGCGCCGCGAACTTTCTGAACGCCTCGAGAATTACGCCGCACAGACCTCAATGGTGCGGTCTGTGCACTCCTTGGCTTTTGCGTTACTGCGCACGGCGGCCGAGGAGGAGTTACGGCTCATTACCGGTGCGGAACAAGATGCCGTCATTCGGGAGCTACTTATCGGTCAAGCAGAGGACGGCCACGGTTCCTGGCCAGAAGAGATGCGCCCCGCGCTGGAATATGTGGGCTTTGCGCGGCAGTTGCGCGATTTCCTTTTGCGCTCCATTGAACGAGGTCTGGGCCCAGGAGACCTGGAGCGCCTAGGCCACGAATATGGCCGCCCTATGTGGTCCGCCGCGGGCGAATTTCTGCGCGAGTATGAGCGCGTGCAGCTCCTCTCCCGTTCCCATTCATACTCTGCTGCAGAGTTGGTTACCGCGGTTCTCCAACGCCCTGAATTACTGCGCGATCATCCCTTCCACACCATTGTCGTCGATGATGCTCAACTGCTCGACCCCACCGCAGGAAAGCTCATTCTTGGGCTAGCTGCGCAGGCCAACCTCGTAGTTGTGGGTGGAGATACAGCCCAATCTGTCTTTGCCTTTCGTGGTGCTAGCTCGCGCTTTTTGCAGGACTTTCCAGCCGAGCATGACATTGAGCTCACCGAGTCCTACCGCAGGCCCACACCGGCGTGCATCTCTATCGTGGACTCGGACGGTCGGCTGCGCGACGTCGTAGCTAATACCGTGCGCCGCCGCCACTTGGAAGATGCCGTGCCCTGGCGCGACATCGCTGTCATTGTGCGCTCTACTAGTGACATTGGCCAAATGCGCCGCACCCTCCTAGCCGCCGGTGTGCCCGTACATATCAATCCCACCGACGTTGTCTTGGCCGAACAGCGTTTGGTCTCCGCTGTGCTGCTTGCACTGCGCGCCTTGGAGGAGGATCTATCTAACTCTGAGTTGGAAGAACTACTCACCGGACCTGTCGGTGGCGCCGATCCTGTCACCCTGCGCCGACTCATCCGTGGCTTGCGCCGCTGGGATTCCACCACTCGGGGCATCGATAGCCTCCGGGGCCTTCTCTACGGCGAGCTCCCAGACTTCAACGGACAGCTCACTGAACGGGAATACTCGATCCTCGAACGCGTTCGTGCGGTGCTTAGTGCCGGCCGGGAAGCGCTCACTTCCGGCGCTTCGGTGGAGGAGATTCTGTGGGCCGTATGGAGTGCTACCGAGCTGGACAACCGCCTACAGGCCTCGGCCTTGCGCGGCGGTGCAACGGGCTCGCAGGCCGACCGCGACCTAGATGCAATGATGGCGCTTTTTGACGCTGCTGGAGACTTCGTAGAACGCCGCCCGGATTCTTCACTGAGCGCGTTTTTGACCCATATCACTGAACAAGAACTTCCCACCGGCGTGCGTGACCGCCGCACCGCCATCCCGCAGGCCGTAGAAATCCTGACCGCGCACGGTGCAGTGGGCCGCGAATGGGATACCGTCATCGTGGCCGGCGCCCAGGAAGGCAGCTGGCCTTCGCTAGGAGAGACTGGCTCCATCTTCGGGCAAGAAGATCTCATCGATCTCCTCGACCACGATATTGATCCCGATACTCCCGTCAGCCACATCGCCTCCCGCTTGGCAGAAGAGCGTCGTCTCTTCCACGTCGCTACCACCCGCCACCGAAAGCGCTTGCTCATTACTGCCGTGGAGAATCCAGAGGGCGATACGGTCTCCGAGCCTTCTCGGTTCATCGACGAATTCGCCGGACGTGGTGTCGATGTTCCCGGTCAAGCTGCGCGTCGCCAAGCAAAGCGGGCGCTGCGCCGCGCCCAACTCCCGCGCGAATTGGGCCTCGATGTGCCCGAACCCGCACCCGTATCTTTGCGCGATGGTCTGGAGATTGATCCACTCGATGTTGCGGTGCTGTCCGTGCCGGCCTTTGTCGCACAGCTGCGCCGGGTAGTTAGCAATCCGGAATCCGGTGAGGTTGAACGCAAGCAAGCTGCCCGCCAGCTCGCGCGGTTAGCGGCGGCCGAAATCCCCGGCGCCCACCCGGAGCAGTGGTGGTCGGCGCGTTCCGTTGCGGCTGAACTGCCGTTGCATACCAGCGGCAGTTTATCGCCCTCTCGCGTAGAAGCGTTGCTCAACTGCCCACTCAAGGCTGTGCTGGGCAATGTGGCTGAGGACCCGAGCGCTGAGGAGCACCTGCTCCGCGGTACGTTGGCCCACGCCTTCTTTGAAGCCATTGGCCGCGGTATGGATGCGGAAAAGGCCAAGCTTTTGGTGATGGAGGCTTTCGAGCGCATCCAGGACGTGCCGCAGTGGCAATTGCGATTCAAACTCGACGAGTTTTCCACTCTATTGGACCGCGCCCGCGAATGGGCGCGCCAATCTGAAGTAAATCAAGAACTAGTGGGCGTGGAAATTCCTGTGGGCGTACATGTCGGTGAAGGCGTGCGCATCGGCGGCTATATGGACCGTCTCCTTCGCGATGAAGAAGGAAACTACTTGGTCGTGGACCTCAAGACCGGGAAAACCCAACCGGCCAAAAAAGAAGCCGAAGACCATGTGCAGTTAATGACCTATCAGCTCGCGCTTGCCCATGGTGCATTCGACGGCCATCAGGTCCACGACGGTGAAGGAATGCCGCGCCAGGGAGGGGTGCTGGTTTACCCGGGCGCAACCACTAAGAAGATTGGCGAGATTTGGCAAAGCGATAAATCTCCGGAAGCACTCGAAGAATTCGCCGCACTTCTGCCCCCGCTGGTGGAGGAAATGCGTGGTCCGCGCATTACTGCGCGTACCAATAAAGACTGCGATAAATGCCCAATTCGCTCCATCTGCCCCGTGCAGGAAGAAGGAAGGATGACCACCGATGCCTAAGAGCAACTTTTCCCCACAGCAAATCGCTGCGGCCTTGGGCAAGGATTTCCCGCCTACCGACGAACAAGCTCATGTCATTGAAGGCCCATTTAGCCCCAAACTCGTGGTTGCCGGCGCTGGTGCTGGCAAGACAGAAACCATGGCCTCGCGCGTGGTGTATTTGGTGGCCAATGGTTATGTGCGACCTGAACAGGTTCTTGGCCTGACCTTTACCCGCAAAGCCGCGCAACAACTGGAGCAACGCATTCGCAGGCAGCTGATTCAACTGCGCGATTCCGGTCTCATCCCACCAGGCAGCGATGTGGCAGAAGCATTAGAAAACATTGCGCCGAAGGTATCCACCTATGACTCCTACGCCGGAGAACTCGTTCGTGAATACGGCCTATTAGTTCCGGTTGAGCCCACCGCGCGCATCATTACTGAGGCCGAGCGCTATTCCTTAGCCTACGATGTGGTGCGCAATTACACCGGCCAACTAGAAGACGATCGCACCCTAGCCACAATCACCGAGACCCTGCTGAGCCTCAGCCAGGATATTGATAACGGTCTCAAAGACACGAGCCATATCGCTGAGCATGCGCGCGATTTTCGCGCAGATATCGATAACCTTGACAAATCGAAGAAGAATGGCCCCGAATACTCTCAAAAACTGCTGGGCTATATACAGACACAGGAACGCCGTGTGCAGTACGTACCGCTGCTGGAGGCCCTGAAAAAGGAACAATCCGAGCGACAAGTCATCACCTTTGGCGAGCAAATGTCTGTCGCCGCCCGAGTAGCGCGTGATTATCCTGTTGTGGGCAGGCAACAATCCCAGCGCTACAAGGTTGTCATGTTGGATGAGTACCAAGACACCTCCTATGCCCAGCGCGTTCTACTTCGAAGCCTTTTCGGCGGCGAGAAAGATGAACTGTCTGTTACGGCTGTAGGCGATCCAATGCAGGCCATCTACGGCTGGCGCGGCGCGACCTCTGAAAACCTCACCGCCTTCGTGGAGGATTTTCTAGTCGCGCCGGGCACACCTGCTCCGAAGGACCAATTGACCACCTCGTGGCGCAACCCTTCGGGTGCGCTGGATTTGGCTAACTCAGTGGCGGAGAGGGTATTTGAAGGCGTTGAGCGTCCCGTGGATGAACTTTCTGCCGCCCCACATAAAGGCGAGGGTGAAATCCAGCTGGCCTACTTTGAAAGCGAAAATCGCGAGCGCGAATTTATCGCCGAGCATTTGAAAAAGCAGTGGGACAAACGCGAAGGAGACACCTTCAGCGCAGCGGTTCTGGTGCGTAAAAATAGGCAGTCCGCACCTATCGCTGCGGCTTTAGACAAGGCGGGCGTACCTAATGAAATCATCGGTCTCGGTGGTTTGTTGTGGCAGCCAGAAATCCAGGATCTCGTGGCCATTGCCACGATGCTCGTACGCCCAGAAGATCTGTCTGCAGCAGTGCGGGTACTGGCTGGCCCTATGTGCGGTTTGGGGATTAGCGATATTCAAGCCCTCGCTTCGCGTCAACGAAACCTCGCCGGAGCAAGGGAGGAGCGCTTGCGTTGGGAACCAGGAATGGACCCGGAAGATTACCTGCGAGCGCAGTTGGAAGATGTCACCGCAGAAGAACCGGATCAGCGCGTTGGCCTTGCCGACGCCCTGGCTGACTTGGGGGAGAGGGACCGCTATACCCCACAGGGCCTTGCCCGCATGGAAGAGGTATCTGCCAAACTGCGGCACTTGCGCACCTATTCGCTATCCAAGCCGCTGGTGGACATCTTCGCTGATATTGAGGCATTGTTTAATATCCGTACCGAAGTCTTGGCGCGCGGAAGCGCGGGGGGAACGGCCCACTTGGATAAATTTGCCGATATCGTCGCTAGCTTCCACGGTGATTCTTTGTACGCACTCTTGGACTATTTTGCGCTTGCACTCGAAAAGGAAGACGGTTTGGACATGGGCGAGGTGCCTGCCGCAACGGACCGTGTGCAAATTATGACTGCGCATAAGGCCAAGGGCCTGGAATGGGAGCATGTCTGCGTGGTGCATGCTGATTCTTCTAGCTATAACGCGCAAGCGGAGACCTTCCTTAGCAGGATCGAAAAGGTCCCGGGGGAGGACGACTATATTGAGGTCCCAGAGGATGCCGAAAAGCGCTCGCAGTTCCAAAACGCCTGCGAAGAATTTAAGAAAGCAGATAGTGCCCTAAAGGCGGAAGAATCTGCGCGCCTTTTTTATGTTGCATTGACCCGTACCGAATCCACGCTGACCGTTACTGGCTCGGGAACCAATAACGCTTCTGGGAAGAGCAAGAAGGCGCCCTATGAATACCTAGAGCGCCTGAAAGAGCAATTCCCGCAGTACGTGGTGGAGTGGTCCGTGCCAGATGAACCGTCCGAGGAGGACTTTGGTGAGAGCGCACAGTTCCCAGCGCTGAAGGCCAACCCGGAGGCAGTTGCCGGTGCCGATGCGGTGCTTGAGGCGATGGAAGAACTTCCAGACCTCAGCCACGGTGAAACCTTTGAGTTGTGGGAGCAGGAGGCTGGCGCGCTCATTGAAGAATTCAAGGCCCTGCAACAACCGGTGGTAGACGTTGAGTTGCCCAGTGAACTGACTGCTTCTGACATGGTTGCGCTGCGGGCTGACCCGCTGCAGTTCGCCCGGAGGCAACGCCGTCCAGTGCCGTTTAAGCCGAATGCTTATGCCAAGCGCGGTACCGCCTTCCACGCGTGGTTGGAGGACCGCTTTGGCAGCCCTGCACTATTGAGCGAGGAAGAGCTGCCGGGTACTGATGAGGCGGCGGACTATGACTTGGAAGAGCTGAAAAAGGCTTTCTTGAGCTCGGAGTGGGCGCAACGTCAACCGGAATACGTAGAAGCGCCTTTTGAAATCACCATCGGTGAGGCCGTGGTGCGCGGGCGCATGGACGCGGTATTCCGCTTGGACGACGGCACGTGGATGGTGGTGGACTGGAAGACAGGCCGCCCACCCCAAGGGGAGGCTATGGACGCCGCCAAGATACAGCTTGCGGTTTATGCAGAGGCATGGCGGCGTATCCATGGCGGAGAGAAGATTCGCGCTGCTTTCTACTACGTGCACGATGGCTATACCTTCGAGCCAGCCCGCCTTCCACGTGGGGAAGAGCTAAAGAAACTCCTTGAATCGTCAGTTGAGCACCAAAAGGGCTAAGGTATGTGAGCGGTTGCGTAAGCACGCAATCTCTTGAGCAATCATTCGAGACCAGAAAAGGCGGGGCTAGTGGGCAAAAATCGTGCGCGAGCTATGAAGTCGCACTTTAAGAGTCGCTTTTTGCCGCAGGTTGAGCTGTCCTCGCAGCCGGACCACGCGCTCATTGACGTCATTACGGTGCCGAGGGATGAAAATTCCAGCCCGTGGCGTCAGTTGGGCAAGCGTGTGCTGTGGGCTTTAGGCATTGTTGTCTTCGTGACAGTCGTGGTCTATTTGGACGGCGGTGGATATAGCGAGGACATGTCGCTTTTGGATTCCGCCTACTATGCTGCGGTGTCGCTAACTACAGTGGGCTACGGCGATATCGTTCCTGTGTCCCCGCAGGCCAGGTTCATTAACTTAACGCTTATTACACCTGCCCGCCTGATCTTCCTTGTTTTATTGGTTGGCGCGACCTTGTCCGTGCTAACGGATAAGGCCCGACGTACTTTCCAAATCCAGAACTGGAGAAAGCAATTGCGTAACCACACCGTCGTTATCGGGTATGGCACCAAGGGCGCCGGAGCGGTGGCCGCGCTGCTGGCCGATGATGTTCCGTCCTCCCAGATCGTGGTCATTGATACCAACCGTGCCTCCCTAGCTCACGCAGAGCACCACGGACTAGTCACCATTTTTGGTTCCGGCACAAAGCAAGACGTATTGAAGATCGCTGGGGTAGAGCACGCAAGCTCTATTGTTGTAACCCCATCTACGGACGATACTGCGGTGCTGTGCTGTCTATCCGTGCGAGAGCTTGCACCCAAGGCCAAGATTGTGGCGTCGGTTCGCGAGTCTGAGAATCGCCACCTGCTGCTGCAATCTGGTGCCGATTCCGTGGTCACCTCCGCTGAGACTGCCGGCCGACTACTGGGCCTAGCTACCGTGACCCCGACGGTGGTGGAGATGATGGAAGACCTGCTTTCACCTAATGAGGGCTTCTCCGTGGCCGAGCGTGCCGTGCGCGAGTTTGAGGTTGGTTCTAACCCACGCCACCTGGCAGATATCGTGCTTGCTGTCCTGCGCAATAATGAGCTGCACCGAGTGGATACCGCGGACGCCTCCGCGTTGAAGCCGGGAGACCGATTGCTGTATATCAAGCACGAGATGGAACAACCCATTGAGGTCATGGACGATGATGACGAGGACTAAATGTTCCTCCCAGTAACTCCTAGTGGCCTCGTACCGGTTACGGGGGTGGGGGAGCCGGTGCTGGTGAAAGAGGTTCCCGGGGGCGTCGGCAAGCAGGTCGTGGTGGACCTAGGCACCTTGCAGGCATTCTTGGTCTCGGAGGATAGTGCCGGGAAGCTAGGCCGTTTGGAAAGTGCAACCTTTTTTGCAGACCAGCCGGTTATCCTGCAAGCCATCGCGCTTATCCGCAACCGACGCGAACAGCGCTTTGATCCCCGGACCGGACGCCAGCTGGACTACCCGGCGCCGGGAATCGTTGGGCGCGATCCGCACGACGAGAAACGGCTGGTCTTCCCGCGCTTGGATCCCGCCGTCATTGGGCTCATTCGCCTCAGCGGTACAGACCGGATTTTGCTGGCGCGCAATCGCCGCCGCAATAGCTTCTTCTCTTTGATCGCTGGTTACGTTGAACCCGGTGAGACTGCGGAGGCAGCCTTTGCACGCGAAGCGCTCGAAGAAACCGGGCGTAGGGTGGACCATATTCGCTATTGGGGCTCGCAGGCGTGGCCACCGAGCGGCTCGCTTATGCTGGGCTTTTGTGCGCAAACGGCTGATGTCCAGCCCACCTGCCATACTGATGGGGAACTGGAAGAAATCCGGTGGGTGGAGCGCGCCGAGCTGCCTCAGCTTAAGCTGGCCCGTCCGGGTTCAATTGCACACACGATGATTATGGAGTGGTATCACGGTGACTAAGCCGGATTTGTCCCTGCTGGATGAAGATCAGCTGCGCGCGGCCACGGCGCCGCGCGGGCCCGTGTGCATCTTGGCTGGCGCGGGTACGGGCAAGACCCGCACTATTACCTATCGCATTGCCAACCTGGTAGACCAGGGTTTTGTGAGCCCGCAACGCGTGCTCGCGGTGACCTTCACGGCGCGGGCAGCCGGAGAGATGCGCGACCGCCTGCGCACCATGGGCGTGGCCGGCGTACAAGCGCAGACCTTCCACGCCGCGGCGCGTCGCCAGCTGAAGTATTTCTGGCCCCAGGTAGCGGGGGACCTTCCGTGGCAGCTGCTGGATAATAAATTCCCGCTGGTCGCCCGCGCGGTGCGTTCGGTGGGGTTAGATAATTCCAAGGATATGATCCGTGACGTCCTAGCGGAGATCGAGTGGGCTAAGTCCGCGCTGGTGAGCGCCGAGGATTATGAGTCTGTGATCGCCACTACGGACCGCAGCGCTCCGGCTGATCCCGCCAAGGTGGCAGAGGCCTTTCGCCGCTACGAACAGTCCAAGGCCACACCGGACATGATGCACCTGGATTTCGATGACCTGCTCATGCACATCGCGGGTGCCATTGAAAATGTGCCGGCAATTGCAGAAACCTTCCGGGAGCAGTATCGCACCTTTGTGGTAGACGAGTATCAGGACGTAACCCCGCTGCAGCAGCGGGTGCTCAATGCCTGGTTGGGCGGGCGCGACGATTTCACCGTGGTGGGTGATGCAAATCAGACCATCTATTCCTTCAACGGCGCCTCTCCGGACTATCTGCTCAACTTCTCGCGCACGTACCCGGATGGGACCGTGGTCAAACTGCAGCGTGACTACCGCTCGACGCCGCAGGTAACGGACTTGGCCAATCGGGTCATTGGCAAGGCCACAGGGCGTGCGGCTGGCACACGCTTGGAGCTGCAGGGCATGCGCGAGCCTGGTCCAGAGCCCACCTTCAAGGCCTATGAGTCTGAAGAGACTGAGGCCCAGGAGGTTGCCGGCCAGGTTCTCACACTGCTGGACCAGGGCGTACCGGCCTCTGAGATTGCCATCCTCTACCGCATTAACGCTCAGTCGGAGCAGTTTGAGCAGGCGCTTGCTGACGCCGGAGTGGTCTACCAAGTCCGTGGCGGCGAGGGCTTCTTCCGCCGCCCGGAGATCCTAGAGGCCATTCGCGTTCTCATCGCCGCGACCCGTCGTGAGGACTTGCCGGATGATCCGGTGGCAATTGCTCGCGCAGCCTTTGTCGAGTTGGGGCTAAGCGCCACCGAGCCGCAGGGCGCGCAGGCCCGCGAGCGCTGGCAATCCCTCAACGCATTGGTAGGGCTCATCGAGAAGATTGTGGAATCGGCTCCTGGCATAGATCTCAACGGGGTGTTGGGGGAACTGCGCCGGCGCTCCACCGATAAACAGGCCCCAGCCATGGAAGGCGTCACGCTAGCTACCGTGCACGCTGCCAAGGGCTTGGAATGGGATGCGGTGTTCCTCGTGGGGCTGACAGAAAAGCTCATGCCTATCAACCACGCTATCAAGGCGGGCGATGAGCAGATTGAGGAAGAACGTCGTTTGTTCTATGTCGGCATTACCCGCGCCCGCGAGCACCTCGCGCTGTCGTGGGCGTTGGCGAAGACCACTGGTTCGCGAGCCTCGCGCGAGCGTACCCGCTTCCTTGATGGCATCGTACCGGCGGCCGAAGACGCCTCTGGCAAGGGGACTCGCTCACGCCGCCCGAAACGCTGCCGCGTATGTTCAGGTCTGCTGGCGACACCGGCCGAAAAGGTTATCGGCCGCCACGAAGACTGCGAGGGAGGCGGAGATGAAGAGGTCTTTTCTGCCTTGCGCTCGTGGCGTTCCCAGGTTGCGCGCGAGGAAAAGGTGCCGGCCTATGTTATTTTTTCCGATGCCACCCTGCAGGCCATTTCGGAGGAACTGCCTGCCGATGAGGCAGAAATGCTGTCCATTTCCGGTGTAGGCCCCAGCAAGCTGGAGCGCTATGGCGCCCAAGTACTCGAGGTCATTCGTTCGGTGCGCAGCTAGCCAGGTTGGTTTTCCCGCCAAAACATACTGGGCAGCGCGGATGCGCAATGATGGTGCGTTGCTGGTGGTGACCGTAGACATCGACCTCCCACTGCTGCCCAGGGCGCGGCTTCGCGGTCGGCGCTCCCGGCGGCAGTGGCCGCCCCATAAGCCGCCGAATGATCACCTGCGTATGCGCTGAGACCGCATCGAGCACCACGGCTTCTGGGGTGCGGCGCACGCGGGGTAATTGGGTGCTGATGATATTCCAGCGCGGGTCTGTATCCACGCGGGATAGGTGCGCACACAGTGGGCATGGGCCTCGGCCCTGCACGCGTACCGGCCCGATGACGCCACGATTGTCCAATAAAGACACCGGAAGCCACGTGGTTTCCGTCCCCGCCAGTGCATTGGCGCAATCCAGCGGGCAGTGCAGCTGGTCTACGGCCAGGACCGGATACATGCCGTCGAGGTCGTGGATATAGGAAAAGATATTGTCATCCTCTAACGGGATGCGAACTTGGAATCCATCTGCCTCCAGGCGTGCGCGTAAGCCTTGCGCCAGTGCGGATTCTCCCATTAAGACAAGAGTGTCCGATTTCTCTACGGCCTCTTTATAAGGCCAAAGGATGCCATAGTCCAGTGCGTCCTCGATAAGGCTATGCGCTGCGGCCTCATCTAGACCTGCGGCGCATAGTCTCCCAGACAAATCTTCTGGCCTCACTGGCTCGCGAGCGGTATTGAAGGCCGCCGCGACGGAAAGCGCGCTGCCCGTTTCTGCCACTCCAACGCGGGTGGCATCCATGCCAAATTGAACCACCGTTTCCTCGCGGCAAAACACTGCGCTGCCCGGCGCCAAAACTACCTGGGTGACACAAGCCCCCACGCCTTTACCCCTTTCCCCGATGCATGTGGATTCCATTGCACCACAGGTACAATCACCTGTCATGTCGAGCACGCAGCCCCCCGCACCACAAACCCCAGAGGTCAAAGTCATTCGTTCCGCCAAGCGGAAGAAAACCGTGCAGGCTCGCATGGTCTCCGGGGTGCTCGAGGTACGCATCCCCGCCTGGATGTCCGCTCGCGATGAGCGCGAGGCAGTGGCGGATATGTTGGCGCGGGTAGAAAAGAAACAGGGCAGTAGCCGCCGCTCGGACGCGCAATTAGAAGAGCGTGCTCGGCGGCTTAACGCGGCTTTCTTAGACAGCCGCGCTACCATCGGCTCTATTCGTTGGGTAAGCAATCAAAATACGCGGTGGGGTAGCTGTACTACCTCCACCGCGGATATTCGGCTGAGCGACCGGCTACAACACGTGCCGGACTATGTGCTGGATTCGGTGATCATTCACGAGCTCACCCACACCTTCATCCCGCGCCATGGGCGGGATTTTTGGCACTGGGCGGACAGGGCGCCCCACGCTGAGCGGGCGAAGGGCTATCTTGAGGCCTACCAGCGCTGGGGCTGTTAGTTCTCGTCGTCCTCGTTGCCCTTTTCTTTCTGCTCATCTTGGCCATCGGCCTCGCCGGTTTCATCGTCCTGAGCAGCAGAGGAATCCTCACCGTTTTTGAGCATTTCCTCCAGCTTGGCAAACTCTTCCTCAAAGCCCTCATCAGGGCCGTCATCCAATAGGGAGTCGATAAAGGCGGCAGGGTTATCTAGGTGCTCTGCAGTTGGCAGGAAGTCCGGGTGGTCCCACGCCTTATCGCGCTTTTCCGCACCCACGGCAACGGTGGCGCGGCGCCACAACTCAGCGGCCTCAGAAACCTTGGGGGCGTTGAGCTCGATACCAACGACCTTGCTGAAGGCGTTTTCGGCAGAACCACCAGTGCTACGGCGGTGCGCCCATGCCTGGGTTAGCTTCGAGGTGGATGGGATGCGCTCGCCCAGTGCCTCTGTGACGACGTGCTCGGCCCAGCCTTCCACCAATGCCAGTAGGGTTTCTAGGCGAGAGGCTGCCGCAGTGTTCTTGGACGTGATGCGTGGGGAGAGGTCCATGCCCTGCAGCTTGCTCATCGCATCCTGGATTGCTTGCGGATCGCCGGACTCTAGGTTGAGCTCGCGGGTGACTTCCTCCAAGTGGGAGGTGTCAATGACCAAACCGATGGCATATTCCTCCACAGAGGAGACGATGCGCTCTACCAACCACGGCACGTGCTTGAACAGGCGCTGCCGCGCGGCCTCGCGCGCTGCAATATAGACCAGCACCTCTTGGCCAGGAATATTGAGCTCCCGGGCGACCTTCTGAATGGCCTGTGGCAACAGTGCCACGGTATTGGCCGGGGCGATGGGAAGACCGAAATCAGAGCCGGTCAACGCCTGCGCAGCCAAATCACCCAAGGCGTGACCGAGCTGCATGCCAAAGTTCATGCCAGACATCTGACTCATCATCTTGGTCATCGGGCCCATCATCTCGCGGGCTTCTTCCGGCATCGATTCCATCTGGGCATCATTCATATGCTCCGCCACCGGAGTGACCATGCGCTGCCAGGCCGGCATGGTTTCTTCCAACCACTGCTTGGAATCCCACGCCTTGGCCGTGCCGGAGGCGGTGGGCAGGTAGGTAGCGTCATCAAGCCACAGCTCCGCTAGGCGGACGGATTCCTCGACTGCCTTGGTATCGTCCGCGCTCACACCCTTTGACTGGGAGATTTGCTGCAGGGCGATGCGCTTGGCCATGTCGTAGTTAACCGGGCCGGAATTTTCCGGCGAGTTCATGGAAGAGCCCATGCCGGACAGCATCTGACCGAACTGGTTCAGCATGTCACCGAGGCCGCCACCATTAGCGCCGCCGAATGCGCCGAACGGGTTCTGGTCACGACGTCCGTCATTATCGTCGTCATCATTATTGGGGAAAGAAAAACCGAATCCGTTGCTCATGCGTCCTAATCTACCGACACCATCCGGCTAGTTTCCATGATCCCTGCTACGCTGACAGCGAACACGACGGCAAAGGTTGTAGGGTAGTGATTCGTGAATTCTCCTGCTAGCCGTCGCGTCCGCACCATCGCCTGGGGTGCTATCCCCGTCGTCTTAACCGGTGCGTTGGTATCGCTTGACCATATTCCCGGCACCGATGTGTCTTTGACCGTCCCCTATGCTGCCGAAGGCCCAGGCCCCACGGTAGACACATTGGGTGAGGTAGACGGCACCCAGGTCGTTGACGTTCAAGCCCCGAAAACCTATGACACGGATGGTCACCTCAACATGACTACGGTCTCCGTGCGTACCAATATGACCTTGGCCCAGGCACTGGGACGCTGGATGATGACCGATGACACCATCGTGCCCATCGATACCGTCATCCCGCAGAACATGAGCGATAAAGAAGTAGAAGAGTCCAATAAGCAGGCCTTTACTCAATCCGAGTCCGCAGCGACTCTGGCAGCCATGGACTACCTGCATTTGCCGGTAAAGATCTCCATCGCAGAGGTGCTGGATAAGGGTGCTGCGCAGGGCAAACTGAAAAAGGATGATGTCATTACCGCCGTGGCGGGCAAGGAAGTCTCGGAGCCGGGTGAGGTTCAAGACATCATCAAGGAAAAGAGCCCCGGCGATAAGGTCACGATGACCGTGGAGCGTGGCGGCAAAAAGCACGAAGAAGAAATAGAGCTAGGGGAGAACCCCCACCAGAAGGGGCAGGCGATGCTGGGCATCGCCATGCTCTCGGTCCCGCAAGACGATATAGAGGTCACATACAACCTGCAGGATATCGGTGGTCCATCCGCTGGCATGATGTTTACCCTGGCGGTCATCGATAAGCTCAGCGAAGAAGACCTCACCGGCGGCAAATTTGTGGCCGGCACCGGCACCATTCAAGAAGATGGCAAGGTGGGCCCCATCGGCGGCATCCAACATAAAATCGCCGCCGCCCACGCAGCCGGCGCGGAACTCTTCCTGGCGCCACAAGATAATTGCTCCGAAGCCGCCGCGAGCGACCACGGGGACATGCCCATCGCGGAAGTGTCCAACCTGGATGAAGCGGTATCCACGATGAAAGACTTCGCGGACGGCAAGGAAATTAAAACCTGCCAATAAGCGGCCTACTTAGCTAGGCCCAATTCCTTGATCTTCTCTTCCGGATCTTCCTGGTCTGAGGAGATCATCTGCTGCATGACCATGCCTTCTTTATTGTCCACCACGGTAATAACCGCCGTGGTGCCCAGCGTGGACCAGCCCACAACGCGGTCGCCGCTATCCTCAATGACCTGCGAGCTGCGCAGCTCAGTAAGCACCTGCGTGGTCTGCTTTGCCTTGGAGTGTGAGCGGAAGAACTGGAACTGGCCTACCTTCGGCCCAGAGCAGTTATACGAGTCATCCCCGCCCGTGGAATCGCAGCGATCGAAGTGCGCGAAAAGCTCTTGCGGTGCCACGGGTGCGAAGATGTCATAGGCCTTGGCAACGGATTTCTCCATTTTCTCGCCACCGGGTTCCTTGCTTGCCGACGCCCCCTCGGACTCCTCCGAGCTTGCCGCCGCGCTCGATTCGACCTTGGAAACAGTAGTGGAGGCAGAACTGGAGGAGGCGCTGGTCTCCTCAGAGGAGTCCGCTTCAGATGTGGCGGCCTCGGCGCCGGCAGTGGTGGTCTCCACGGGGACGTCGGCAGGCGCGGCATCATCCGAGGAACAGCCGGCAGCGCTCACGCTTACCCCCAGCAGGAGTGCTGCTGCGGTAGCGCGGGTAGCGGTCAGGCGAGTGAGAGTAAAGCGTCGCACGGTAGGAAACTGCTCCTTAGTCGCAAGCGAGAATTGTCTTTCCAGTCTAATCTAGTTCATCCGGGTCCTGGCTCAGCCCATAGCGCAGGGCCGCGATAATCCCGGGTGCTACCTGGGGGCCGCCGCGCAGCTGGATGTCATCCTCCGCGAATGGCCCGGCTGCTTCCAACTCCTCTTCGGTGGGGCGCAGCTGCAGCAATGTGGTTTCAATCCCTTCCTCACGCAGCGCACCGGAAAACAGGCGCGCCGGGCGAGGGGAGGGGTCCTCGCTGGAGGTATCGCGGAACCTAATCTCTTGGGCCAGGATGACGCCGGCCACCTCCCGCGGCCAAGCCAAGCGGGAGACATAGTCGGCCAACTGCTCAGAACCGGGCTCAATGTTTTCAGGCACATTATCCTGCACGATAAGGGTAAGCGGCGCCGCATCTTCCTCATCGAGGGCGGCAAGCTGGTCTGCTACCAAGTGGGTAGGAACGAGCGCGAAGATAGTGGGGCGGGCGTCCCAGCCCTCTGCATGGACGAATTCCACGGCTTCGGTCATCGCGCGGTTTAAAGCTGGCTGTGATAATTCGGGGGAACTCATAAACATCCTTATTCGTTATCTGTGTATTGCTTCCTTAAGCTGGAAGAAGTCTACAGGTTTTAAATTCGCACTATTTGATTGGAGCTGGCGTTGTCCTTAGGGTCATCCACACCAGCCGCCCCGTTGAAGCGGCCCCCGCGGGTCGCGACAATCATTGCGGCCATCATTGCCCTCCTTTTGTTCATCGGCCCCATGTTTGTGGGCCTGTACACGGATTGGAGGTGGTTTGGTGCGATTGAATACCGGAACGTCTTCACCACCGCGATTATTGCGCGGATAGTGCTCTTTATCATCTTCGGCTTCATCGCCGCTGCCGTGGTGTGGGCCGCGGGCTTCTTTGCCTGGCGCGGGCGTCCGGATTCGCTCGACCTTGGGGACTTGAACTCGCCGGTGTATCAGTACCGCAAGTCCATTGAAAAGTCTATGGGCGTCTTCTTCAAGGTCATCCCCGCCATCGTGGGCATCATTGCCGGTTTCATCGGCCAGGCTAATTGGCGCACGGTCCTGCTATTTTTAAACGGCCAGGAATTCGGCCAACAGGACGCCCAGTTCCACCACGACCTAGGTTTCTATGCCTTCACGTTGCCGGTTTTGAAGATGGTGGTCAGCACCCTATCTATCCTGTTGATTTTGGCGTTCCTCATCGCGCTTTTCGGTCACTATGTGCTGGGTGGCATCCGCATTGGCAATAAGGCCGCAGGAGTTCGCGGCTCCATTTCCCACTCGGCTCGCCTGCAGCTGGCGATTACTGCCGGCCTGTGGATGGTTGTTCAGGTCATCGGCTACTGGTTGGAGCGCTACGAGCTCCTATATGCCCAGCACGATCTCTTTACCGGTGGTTCCTATACCGATATTCATGCCTACCTGCCGGCGAAAATCATCTTGATGATCATCGGCGTCTTTGTGGCGGTGGCATTGTTTATGGCCATCGTCATTAAGGACCTGCGCATCCCGGGTCTGGCCGTGGTGTTGATGTTGCTGTCCTCGCTGGTTATCGGCCAGGCATGGCCGCTGCTGATGGAACGCTTTTCCGTGCAGCCAAACCGTCAGGCAAAGGAAGAAGAATCCATTGCCCGCAATATTGAGGCCACGCGCTATGCCTATGGGCTTACCGATGACCATGTCACTTATGAAGACAACTGGGGTGGGGACGAGGTCTCTGATGACAAGGTGGCTTCTGATAACGCCACCATCAATAACCTCCGTCTGCTGGATCCGGAGATTCTTTCTCCTACCTTCACCCAGATGCAGCAGCTGAAGAATTTCTACGGCTTCCCAGAGACGCTATCGATGGACCGCTATGAGATCGATGGTAAGAAGCGTGACTTCGTCGTTGCTGCGCGCGAGCTGGATCCAAATGAGTTGCGGGAGAATCAGTCCGACTGGATTAACCGTCATACCGTCTACACCCACGGCAATGGCTTTGTGGCAGCGCAGGCCAATAAGGTCGATGAGGTAGCCCGCGATGCGGGCTCTGCCCGCGGAGGCTTCCCCATCTTTACCGTTTCTGATCTGCAGACCCAGGCCGGTGAGTCGGAGGGCGAAGGCGAAACCCAAGACGCCGAGAAGTCTCTGGGCATCAAGGTAGACCAGCCGCGCATCTACTATGGCCCGGTTATTGCTGGCGCTGCCGATGGCATGGATTACGCCATTACCGGCAAGACTGGCGATAACCCGGTGGAATATGACACCGATAGCTCCACCTATACCTATGACGGCAAGGGTGGCGTCGGCATTGGCAATATCTTCGACCGCACTATGTACGCCGCCAAGTACCGCGAGCTGAACTTCTTGCTTTCTGACCGCGTCGGCAGCGAGTCAAAGCTCCTCTACGACCGCGACCCGCGCGAGCGCGTGGAAAAGGTTGCTCCGTGGCTGACCACCGATTCTGCTACCTACCCGGCCGTAGTGGATGGCCGCCTGAAGTGGATCGTCGATGGCTATACCACTTTGGAGTCCTTGCCTTATTCCCAGCGCGCTTCGCTTTCCGACGCCACCCAGGACACCCTCAATCCTGATGGCACGACCCAACGCCTTGTCAATGACAAAGTGGGCTATATCCGTAACTCGGTAAAGGCCACCGTCGATGCCTATGACGGCAGCGTGGATCTCTACGAGTTCGATAAGAATGACCCAGTGCTCAAGGCTTGGGAGGGAGTCTTCCCGGACGTCGTCAAGCCAGAGGCAGAAATCTCTGACGAGCTACGCCAGCACTTCCGCTATCCGGAAGATATGTTCAAGGTGCAGCGTGACCTGCTGGCGCGCTACCACGTGGATGACCCGAATGTATTCTTCAACAACGATGCCTTCTGGTCCGTGCCGAATGACCCCACTGCGGAGGAATCTCGCCAGCTCAACCAGCCGCCTTACTACGTGATGGCCGCAGATCCAGAGACCGGCAAGCCCAGCTTCCAGCTGACGACCTCTTATCGCGGCTTGAACCGCGAGTTCCTGTCCGCACACATGGCTGTCTCCTCCGATCCGGAAACTTATGGCGATATCACCGTGCGGGTGCTGCCGACCAATACGCAGACTCAGGGCCCGAAGCAGGCGCAGGATGCGATGATGTCTTCTGACCAGGTCGCCCGAGACCGCACCCTGTGGGAAGGCACTAACGACTTGCACAACGGTAACCTGCTGGCCCTGCCAGTAGGTGATGGCGAAATCCTGTACCTTGAGCCGATTTACTCGCAGCGCAAGGACCAGGCCTCTGCCTTCCCGAAGCTGCTGCGCGTACTCGTGTCCTATAAGGGCCGCGTAGGCTACGCCCCCACTATCGGTGATGCCCTTGAACAAGTTGGAATCGATGCCAAGGCTGCTCAGAATATTGAGGAAGTCGACGGCGATTCTGGCGAAAAGACCGACACCAAGGACGACAAGAATAAGAAGGATGCCAAGGAAGATAAGCAGTCGGCCCCAGCCTCCGCTCCTTCCTCTTCCGACCAGGCAGGCGCCATCGATGACATCAACAAGGCTTTGAAGGGCCTAGAGGATGCTCGCGATGGTTCCTTCGAGGAATACGGCCGCGCCCTGGATGAACTCGATAAGGCAGTTGAGTCTTATCAGAAGACGGAAAAGTAGTTCTTTCACTCTTTAAAAGCAGCGATTAAGGCACCTGCCCAGCGGATTTGGGTAGGTGCCTTTCCCTATGTATAGTTACATGAGTCGCCAGGACAGAGCGAATACACTTAGTGTTAACGTACTGTTCAAGCGCAGATGATGGAAGTCATCTCGACGCGGGGTGGAGCAGCTCGGTAGCTCGCTGGGCTCATAACCCAGAGGTCGTAGGTTCGAATCCTGCCCCCGCTACCAACTTCCGGGCCCCTACCAGTGGAAACGCTGGTAGGGGTCTCTTTCGTTTTATGCTGAAATCGCCATTTGGTGCACTAGTCTCAAAATCCTGCACCGCGCAATCCCGCAACCGGATCTGCGCTTCACAAAGAGATCACTGCAGCACAACGACGCGGATATGATGATTTTGCCAAGAATTTCGGTCCTGACGTCGATACCTATACTCGGAACGAAGTGAGAGCCATCGAGGTAGAGGCGCACACCTCGGTCGGATTCAGCCAATCTGAAGCGGAAGCACTAACCGATTATGGTATCGAGAAGCTCAAGCAACAAGGCTTGTCTCAACCTACAAATATCCCGTGGAACCCTGGAGTGTTATAAGAGTGTTAACGCAGCCCACCAACGAACAGCTGACGCAATTTCAATCGGACCTCGAAGACATCGTCACGCCAACCATGGAACAGCTTCACACGCGAATCCAGGAAACAGGGCCCCTGTCATCTGATGACGCAATCAGATTCGTTGCAGATATCACTGCGCTGACAATATTCGAGCTGGCCGAGCGACTTGACGGAAACGCTGACAAACCCGGCGCCCTCAGCTACAGGTTCGCTGCAGCAGAAGGGGAAGAAGTGCGCCTGCCTGCCGAAGTGCTCAGCGCCATCACCGGATGGCTTTCCGCTCCACAGGATCGAAACCCCCTCGCCGGGAAGACCAGCCACCCGTACCCCTTCGACTTTTACGGAGCGAAAGACTATGCATAGCGATTCCGCACTGCTGCTCATCGGACGACTGTATGCGAAAGTTTACGACCAATCCATGGACTCGGATGCCGCTGAGCACCTCCACCACCTGCTGAGCAATATTCATGACACCACCGCCATCGATGAGGCCATCTACGCCTACCAAGGCGAAATACTCGGCATCCTGCTGGATTCAGTGAATCAGTCCGACTCGCTCGAGTTGTACACGGCGAGTACGTCGCAGCGCGAGTCTCTTAACTTGGCCATCACCGCCCTCGAAGATACACCTCAGTCTATGGTGGCACTCGACGCAATTGCGCAGTTGGCGCAGGTTGAACCACCAGCTCCCGGCCAAGCCAAAATCGACATCTCCACGGAAAATCTCTCGAGCGACGCCCGAAAACTTTCAGCGCTCGGCCTCCACCAGGGCATCGCCATTTCGGTCCCGCATTTGGGCATTCCGATCTTGGAAGGCGACGAAACCACTGACATCTCCACCTCGTCTACCGTATTGGGCGAGCAACGTTACACCTCTGCCAAAGCCGTACCCAAGTGGCTGACTCACTTGTCGGAGGCTCCGTCCGCTAGCTTCGTTACGTACCAGAATTCGCACGGCGAGACCCTCCAGGTCAAGTTTAATGCCAAGGGAAACTACTTCCCGCTTCTTCTCACGAACCATAACGGAGACCGCCGCCTCGACAAACTACCGTCCGCGAGACAAGCCGAAAACCACATCGTGGCCTGGCTAGACAATTCACAATCACCGATCATCTAGCTGCCACTCAAAAGCGGTTTGGGTCTGTTTACTTTGGAGATAGAAAACTGGGGCCTGACCCCCCGACGTGTCTAATTTCCGGGGTCAGGCCCATGAATGTCATGCGCAGGCTAAAAACGGTGGCCTGATTAAGATAAACTGATTGGTAAGGAATTTGTTGTGAAAGAAAGAACGATCATTCCGGGAATACTTTTTGGAATTGTCTTGGGCGTCGCAACCCTTTATGGCGGAGTGCTCCTGTCCACATGGCTTCCAATACCTTTCGTCTTCTATGGGCTACCTCTACCTTCATTGGTGGTGTTGGGTGTATTAGCCATATCTGTCTACATGTTGAAAAAGGATCGGCTTAGCGACCGATCATGGCGTGCTTTTGCCTTCACATTCGCCGCGGCTTTCGTCGTATCAGCGTTCTTATGGGTGAGCACCATTTCTGGCTATGGAAACTTCGCATAGCCTATAGATATGGAACCGTTGTAAGGCCAATGACAGTTAGCCCCTCTAGACTGATGAACTGCTCCCCATTCGCCGATGAGGGCCATTTTCGTTTTCTTCGGCGGCCAGCGGCAATGGGCACGGCTTGCACTGGCTCTGGCTCAGGGCGCGCCGGTGCCGCTGCTCGACGAGCCTACGACCTTCCTTGATCCCGCCCACGCGATTAGTGTTTTGGAGCTCGTTCGCAAGCAAGCCCGCGCTGGTAAGACAGTCGTTGTTGTGCTGCACGACCACATGTTGGCTGGTCAGTACTCCGACACCAGGGCGGTTATGAACAACGGCGAGGTCATAGCCCGGGGGACTCCCAAGGAAGCACTGCGGAAGGATATTTTAGCCGCAGCCTACGGTATCGATGTAGAAATCTGGGACGATCCTTTCAGCGACGCCCCCCGTCATCGTTTCCCGCGCTGTGCTCAAGGGCTAGAGCATTCGAAAGATGAACACCAAAGACCGCAGTTTGGAGTTCGTTCGCAGAGGCTGTAGATGATCGTGGCTAGAGCGGATTTCGGTTTCCGCTCCTCACCGCTATCCCTCATGGAACTCATCCTGTGGCTGCATGGTCCGTCATGGAGAGGGAAGCAATCAGGCTCTAGACAGTAAACCCTTATAAAGCTAAGGTAAGCCTATGCAAAAGAGAGACTTCATGAATGTGCGTGCAGTTATCGCACTTGTAGCCACCCTAGCCCTAGGCGCAGGCCTTGTTGCGTGTTCTTCTGATTCTTCTCAGGGACCGGGTGAAGATAGGAAAATCGAGCGAGTTGTGGCGCTCGATTGGCGCTATGAGGAAATTCTCAAGGCCCTCGATGTGGACCCAGTGGGAATCGTGGAAATCGGCAAGTCGGAGGCACCAACTACGTTGAAGGGACAGTTAGGTCAGGCGACCTCCGTGGGCCAAGCCAAGCAGCCGAACCTAGAAGTTATCCAGTCTTTGGAACCAGATCTGATTTTGGCTAGCCCTACCCGTCAAGCTGATATCATGCCGCAACTGGAAGAGATTGCGCAGACGGAATCCTACCCAGATGAAACTTACTCGGACGTGCTGGACTCGATGGATGAGATCGCGGCCAAACTCGGCAAAGAGGAAAAGGCTAAAGATGTCCGTCAGCGCATCGAGGACAAGATTGCTCAGACCAAGGACACGGTAAAGCCGGGTAGTCGTGCTGTCGTGGCTGGCTGGTCCAGCGAGATGCTCTATACCTGGGTCAACCCCTCTTTCTCTCAGTCGCTACTGAGTAAAGTGGGCTATGACTATGCCTTCGAAGGCGAGAAGTCTTCTATCGAATCTAAGACTGATGTAGCGGAACTGACCGGCGATAAGCTCCCTGGAATGAAGGCTGACCGAGTCTTTATGTACAAGGACGTCGAAGCGTTTAAAAAGACGCCCTATGCCAAGGGCAGCGGTGACATCGTAGAGGTAGACCAAGATATCTGGTCGCGCGCCCGCGGGCCATTATCTGCCGAGCATATGCTCGATGACATTATCGCCGCTGAAAAGTAGTGGCACCTCGAACTAAAGCCAGCGTCTGCTTGGTCCTTGCAACCGCTGCCGCTGCCTTTGTGTGGTGGTGGCGGCTCCGCCATGTTCAGGTGCCAGTTGATACCCCGTGGTTAGAAGAAGAGCTGCATAGCGTGGCTTTTGACCGTCTCCTTGCTACCACGGTGGTCGGTATTGCACTAGGTGTAGGTGGGTTATTGCTGCGCACGGCAACCGCGAATCCGCTCGCCGATCCGTCCATCACTGGTGTGAACTCCGGTGCGGCACTCGGTGCAGTCGCAACCGCAATGTTTTTAGGAAGCGAAACCTCGAGCGTTGACCAGCTGCCCGGTGCGCTGCTGGGTGCGGGGATTGCTGTGGGGGTGACGGTGGGCGTCGGCAAGAGCGGTGCGATCCAGCGCATGGTTCTGGTTGGCGTTGCCGTTTCCTCGCTGTGTAGCGCCTTGACCTCCATTTTCCTGGTGGTGGATGAAGCTCAACTGGCGACGGTGATGTCGTGGCTTTCTGGCCGGCTTGCCGGTGTACGCCTAAGCGATATTATGCCCGCGCTGATCGCTGTGCTGGTCGTGGTTCCCTTGACTTTAGTCGGTGCGAAAACGCTGGACTTGCTCGTAGCTGGCGATGCCGTGGCCGGTGCTGTGGGGGCGAAGCCGGAGCGCATTCGGTTGGCCGCCATTGTGGCGGCGGTAGTGCTCGTTGCTCCTTCGGTAGCCGCAACCGGGCCGATTGGATTTTTGGGGCTGATGGCCGCGACCGTAGCGTGGCGGGTGTGCGGCCCGCACCATCGCATGGGGCTATGTGTGGCTGGAATTGTAGGAGCAGCGGTGCTTCTGGTGGCCGACTCGGTTGGGCAGGCAATCTGGGCGCCAGCCGAGACCCCAGTGGGCATCGTGACTTCTTTGGCTGGTATGCCCTTAGTGCTGTGGTCCGTCCATGCGCTAGGGAGGAGGAGACATGCGGCATAAGAGAATTGTAGGGGTTCTAGTAGGACTCATCCTGGCGTTGATATTGAGCGCAGTTATCGGCATGGGCGTCGGTGCGGTGATGAAATCGCCGGGCGAGGTGACCACTGGCTTCTTTACCGGAGATCCGCTCATATGGAAGTACCGCGCACCGCGGATCTTGGTGGGTATTTGCGCGGGCAGTGCCATGGCTGTTTCTGGCTGTATATTGCAATCCGCGCTACGCAATCCCTTGGCCGCACCAGATACGGTGGGTATTACCTCCGGCGGTGGGCTCGCGGCCGTTGCGGTACTTATGGGAGCAGGCGCCCTGCCGGCCCACCTGCTGACCTTTATCGCCTTTATCGGCGCGTTGGCTGGAACTGGGTTGGTTCTCCTTCTCGCCGGACGCGGGGCAAGCGATCCGGTGCGCCTGCCCCTTACCGGGGTGGCGGTATCTTTTGGGCTGGGTGCCATCACCGAATTGCTCCTGGTGCGCGCCGCGCCAGAGGCAGGAGCGGCCATGACATGGCTGAAAGGTTCGCTTTACGCCCGCTCGCTTGGCGACGCCACTATTGTCGCCCCCTTTATCCTTCTCGCCCTAACCGCCGCGATGGTGGTGGCAAAACACCTGGATATGCTCGCACTGGATGGTTCCACCATGGCCGGCATTGGAGTGAACGCCAAGATGTGGCGCCTCATAGCAATAGCTTTGGCCGTTATCCTCGGCGCAGCGGGAGTCGCCGCGGCTGGGGTCTTGGGCTTCGCCGGGCTCATCGTCCCACATGCTGCCCGCTTGATGGTTGGTTCGAACCTGCGCCGGCAAATGCCCGTGGCGGCCCTAGGCGGCGCGACCCTCGTGACTGTATGCGATACGTTCGGTCGCTGGGCCTTCGCCCCCACGGAAATCCCCGTTGGCGCGCTCATCGCGCTGATTGGCGCACCCTATTTCATTTTCCTATTGACTGGGCTAACCCGAGTGCGAAATGGAGGCTAGACATGACATTGACATGTAGCGGATTGACCGTGGGTTACGGTGGTCCCGATGTGGTCAAAGATGTAAATCTCCGCTTATCTAGCGGTCAAGTAACGGCTCTGATCGGGCCGAATGGCTGCGGCAAATCGACGCTTCTCAAAACATTGGGGCGCCAACTTACGCCCAGCGCAGGCGCGGTGTACCTCGCGGACCAAAAAATTAGTGAGTATTCCTCGCGTGCCTTTGCCCGTGAAGTTTCTTTTCTGCCACAACACCCTGCGGCTCCGGAAGGGGTACTAGTGCGCGACGTTATCGGCTACGGCCGCTATCCCTATACAGGGGCGCTAGCGACGATGCGGGCCGGAGATCATGCAGCGGTTGAGCGTGCTGCCTCGCGTGCTGGGGTGAGCGAGCTTCTCGACGTCCCTGCTGCAGACCTTTCCGGCGGTCAACGCCAGCGTGTTTTCCTCGCCATGACCTTGGCCCAAGAAACACCAATTACCTTGCTTGACGAGCCGACTACTTACCTCGACCCTGCGCACCAACTGTCCATCTTGGAGCTCATCCGAGACCTCAATGGTGCCGGGACCACAGTGGTCATGGTGGTTCACGATATGGTCCATGCTGCGCGTTACGCCGATCGAATCGTAGCCATGCGTGAGGGGCGCATTGTGGCCGAAGGGCCTACCGAGGAGGTGATGACCGCTGAACTCGTACGCGAAACCTTCCAAGTTGAGTGTTTAGAGATGACTGATCCATCCACCGGTAGACGCTTTCCTATCCCCATTTCCGTGCACGCTCCTGAACTTTCTGGAACCCTAGAAGGAAGAAGATAAATCTATTAAAAGGAGTAAGTAGCAATGGCGAACGAACTAGGCCACGAGGTCGACTTGGACCGTAACGAATACAAGTACTTAGCTTCTGAGGATTCTGTGTCTTCAGCTGCTAAGTCTGACAAGTCCTCCGGGGCGGCTACGGGTGTCGCTGCTGGTGCAGCTGCTGCGGGCGCCGCAGGTGCTGCCGGCCTGTCCAAGCCGGTCGGTAAGCCATCTGCGGACGGAGATGAGCCCACCGCAAGCAAGTATGAGCCGCAGAACCACGTTGTCGCTGGTGCGGAGGAAGAACATGTTGGCAAGGCCGCAGAGCAGCCGGACCTGCAGGAAGCGCTGGATGAGAACAACGCGGACTATGCACCGAGCCAGCACATCGTAGGTGAGGCAAAGGAAGAGCACATTGGTTCTGCCCCACAGCAGCCGGACCTGCAGGAAGCGCTGGATGAGAACAACGCGGACTATGCACCGAGCCAGCACATCGTAGGTGAGGCGAAGGAAGAACACATTGGTTCTGCCCCACAGCAGCCAAACATTGATCTGGAAGCCTCGGGCGAGACCCCAACCTCTGTCAATGATCTGGATGTAGATCCAGAGATGTCTGGCGATGACCGAGACGAAGCAGATGACGTCACCGGCGAGGCTGGCAATGAGCGTTTGGACCAGCTGAAGGGGAAGGCATCGGAGGCAGGTAGCGCCGTAGGTGATGCCTTCCAGCGTGCTAAGGGCTTTGTGGAAGATAAGGCTCACGAGTACCAAGAAGAGACCACGAAGAAGGGCGGATTCTTCGATCGCGTCAAGGGCGCTGTTCGTGACGCACGCGAATCCATCGAAGATAAACGCAAGAATTAGATCCACGTTTTCTTCGGATTAAAGGGCCGTCTCCTTACAGGGAGGCGGCTTTATTTGATCGAAATATACTCGGCAATCATCCGATCTTTTGTGGATACCGTAGAGGAAAAAGTTCTCTTAACGTGATGGGGGAGAAGAGGTTGCACCCTTAGTAGAGGATCCACAGGTGCTGCTTGTCAACGAACCCACGGCTGTCCTAAGCTGCTGCCGCTCCCAGCATGACCTGATGTTCAATTCCTGGTGAGCACCACAAAAAGGTAGAACGGACAGCTTAAAGGCGAGATGAATGCGGCTATCGTTGCCGCTTAGTCCAGCGCGTGGAGATATAGCCTGCTGATAAGCAGGCGCCTCGGCACGTCCACAAGGGGGCGCAGGAAGGGTAGGAAGGGCTCTGAGGCGGCGTCGATAAGCAATACCGTGCGACCATCGCGCAGACGCTCTAGGGTGAAGGTCTCTTCGCCGCGCTCGAGGTGTCCAGGGAGGGTGCCATAGGTGAATCCGCAGCGGCCATCCTCATGGAAGACATCGACTACGCGGCAGTGAAAATCCCATGGACCCAAGCCGAGGGTGACCTCCGCGCCGAGCTCCACAACCTCATGGGTCGGGCGGACACGGAAAAGGCCGCTGCGTTGTACTGACCAGCGGAAAAGTCGGTGTGCGGCGGCGTCAAAGTCAGCATCGATAACCCGCGACATATGCAGCTGTGGAAAGTCGGAGACATCAGAATAGGACAGCGGTGTGGGCATGTTCTCCATGATAGGGGAGGGGTGATCACCCCCGAAGTCTGGAAGAAATATAACGGCTTGGACACAGTCACAAGAGTTTGCTGTTTCCACAATTTTTTCGTGCCACTATCGAGTTTGCACGATGTTGACAACTGAAAGTAGGTACCTTGATGCTTCGCATTCCGCACCTCAAGAAAGTCCTAGTGGGCTCGGCTTTCGCTGGTGCGTTTTTCCTGGGTTCCCCGGCCGCAGGCGCCCAGGAATTGCCCCAACCGGATTTCGACTCCGCAGGGATTATTAACCAGGTCCGCGATAACCTAGCGGGGGTCGGCATCCAGACCCCGCAGGTGGATAAGAATGTTACCGATGCCGTGGATTCCTCTGTGCGCAACGCGCAGCAAGCCGTGCAGCAGAACCTGCAGCAAGGACAGTACGCGGAGCCGATGACTAATCCGAATCCCATCGGTCTAGCGGAGCAGGCTACCCAGCCGGAGTTTAAACCGAAGGGAACCAATCCGAACTATAAGTGGAAAAACGATGGATTTTCCAAGGTAGCCGCCGGAAAGCCACAGGCTGATTACGTCCTGCACCGTGTGCCGGGTTCCATGTTTGATGCCCCACGCATTCCAGAAGAGTCTGTTGCAGCCATGAATCAGGGTGACTCCCTCTATGGTCCAGGCACCCCGCTCTACGTCAATGACAAGACGATGTGTACTCTGACCGCGGCAGGCAACGATAATGGTGGCCGCAAGGTGGGGCTGACCGCTGGCCACTGCGGCAATGTGGGCGATTCAGTTACCTCCGCTGATTCGGAGCAAATCGGCCCGACGGGCACCGTGGTGTCTAAGAACGAGGACTTGGACTACGCCGTCATTGAGTTCGGCTCCAAGGCTAAGGTGTCCCGTTCCTACAATGGCGTAACTGTCAATGAACTAGGCGGTGGCGTCAAACCGGGCCAGCAGGTGTGCAAGCAGGGCGTTGCCACCGGCAAGACCTGCGGTATTACCTATCAGCAGGCAAAGAAGATTCAGGTAAACCAAGTCTGCGCCATGATGGGTGATTCTGGTGCGCCGTTGCTCGTCAATGGCCGCCTCATTGGTTCCATTTCCGGTGGATTCCTGCCGGTGAATTTCCCGTGCCGTACCCCATTGCAGGGGCCGGTTCATAACCCGACTGCTGCCACCAATATGGATGCGGTCTTGGCGGATATGAACCGCCGCGGTGGCGTAGGTGCCGGTTTCACGCTGCCTGAAGACTAGCTGTACTGAGGCATTCGCCCGCTCCCCAGCTCGGGGAGCGGGCTTTTTGCGTCCCTGCCCGGTGCCGATAATCACAACTAATCGGAGCTTGTGTGAAAAGCTTAGGCGGACTAAGGTTAGCCTTATCTAGTAGCTACTTAGGTGTGGCTAATATCACCGGCATGGTCCGGTCAGAGAGAACTGAGGTAACCGCGCGATGTTGCAGCTGTCCTTATTGTCCCGCACCCGGCGCAAACCGGGGTGCGAAAAATCCGAGTGTATGCGCGCCGATCAGGCACCGGTAGACGCTTTGGTGGAACTTCCTGAGTGCTGCTTGCAGCACGCCATCGACGAGCGGCCGGCGTTGGCGCTGCGCTTGCGGGAATTAGGTTTCCGCCCAGGTGTGCGCGTACAGATCGGCCGCAAGGTAGCCGGCGGCGCGCGCCTAGTTACCGTAGGCACCGCCCACTATGCGGTGGATGCGGCTACTCTTCGCCAGCTCGAAGTCATCCCGGTGGCAGCATAATGGCACGGAAAACCGCTGCGCCGAGCTGCCATTCCACCTCCTCGATGCGCATTGCGAAGGAGGGAACGCCGGTCCTCGCATTGGTCGGGGCTCCAAATTCCGGCAAATCTACCTTGTTCAATGCGCTAACCGGAGCGAAGGTGCAGACCGGAAACTGGCCAGGTACCTCCGTTGAGATAAGCCGTGGCTTGTGGAATGCGCAGCCAGAGGCCTTTGACATCATTGATCTTCCTGGTGCTTATTCATTGGATCCAATGAGCCCAGACGAGGAATTTACCCGCGATATGCTCGTGGAGGCTCCGCCGTGTGAGCGCCCCGATGTGGTTGTGGTGCTCGTGGACGCCACTGCGCCGGCGCGCGGACTGAACCTCGCTTTCCAGATTGCGGAGCACCCATACCGGGTAGTGATTGGGGTGACCAAGGAGGACATCGCCAAGCAGCAGGGCATAAGCATCGATACGTCCGCGCTTTCACACGAGGTGGGCATCCCGGTGGTCAGCGTTAACGGTCGGCGGCGTGAAAACTTGGATGCGCTCGAGCGCGAGGTTGCCCGTGCAATGCACACTGATCCGCGGACCATCCGGCCCAATGCTGACCTAGACCAGCGCTTTGTGGATTTGGACGCGGCGGAAAAGGCTGCCGTTTCACGGACGGATACTGGCGAACCGCTCAGCCACCGCGCGGACCGCCTAGTCTTGCACCCAGTGCTCGGGCCGATTCTGTTTCTGGCGGTGATGTGGGCGGTCTTCTTCATCACCACTACTGTCGCGGGTCCGCTACAGGACGGATTAGAAGCATTCATCACCGGCCCGGTCTCCGCCGCTGCGCGCAGCATCCTCCCGGATAACTGGCTGCTCACAGGCTTGTTGGTGGATGGTCTCATCGGTGGTGTAGGCATGGTGCTCACCTTCGCGCCGCTTCTTGCGCTGATGTTTTTGTGCTTGGCGGTGCTGGAGGATTCCGGCTATATGGCGCGCGCGGCCGTGGTCACTGACCGCGTGATGCGCGCCATCGGCCTGCCGGGTAAGGCTTTTATCCCCATCGTGGTGGGCTATGGCTGCAATGTACCGGCTATCTCAGCCACGCGCGTGCTTGGCGACGTCCGCCACCGCATCCTCACCTGCCTGCTTATTCCCTTTACTTCATGCTCTGCGCGTCTCATCGTATTTATGATGCTGGCACAGGTATTTTTCCCTGCTCATGCCGGTTCCGCGGTATTTGCCATGTACGTGCTGTCCATCGCTTTGGTGGTATTGGTAGGCCTGGCGCTGCGGCGCACGGTGTGGCGGGCCATGCCGGCCGAAGCCCTCGTTATCGACCTTCCGGCCTATCAGCTGCCCACGTTTAGACTCACCATCTCAGTCATGTGGGTGCGCCTCAAGGGCTTCTTGCATACCGCCGGCGGCATCATCGTGGCCACGGTGGTAGTCATCTGGCTACTCATGTCCATCCCGGTCACCGGCGGGCACTCCTTTAACGAAGAGGCAGTGCCGCCACAGGATTCCGCCTATGGTGCCGTTGCTCAGGCAATGTCTCCCGTCTTTGCCCCAGCAGGCTTTGATTCTTGGTCGCTGACCGGACCCTTGGTCACCGGATTCGTAGCGAAGGAAACCCTCATTTCCACGTGGGCACAGACGTACGCAGTCGAAGACGTCACTGACGATGCACCGGAAGAGCAAGCAGAATCCCCACTGGCCAGCCATATCCGCGCTGATTTTGATGCGGCCTCTGGCGGGCACGGGCTCGCGGCAGTATGGGCGTACATGGTATTCCTGCTGGCCTACACCCCGTGCGTAGCCACGGTAGCCGCGCAGCGGCGAGAAATAGGCTGGAAGTGGACACTCATCGGCTTCGCCCTACAACTCGGCTCCGCCTGGATCCTGGCGGTGGGAGTTTTCCAAGTCCTCAAGGTCTTCCTATGAGCCCCACGGAGCAGGTCAAGGAGGCCATTAAACAGGGAAAATCCAACCCGGCTGACATTGCAAAAGCTACTGGGTTAGGGCAGGGGACCGTGGAAATCATCCTCGCCCACCTCGAACGCACGGCGGAGCTGGTGCGTGAATCGCTCACTTCGTGCCCCACCGGCGGCTGCGGCAGTTGCGCGCAGGCGGGCGGTTGTTCCGGAGCGGCTGCCGGGCACCGCGGTCCGGTGCTGCTCCAGCTGCGGAGAAGGCCTTAGCCCTGTAGCGCGGCGAGGGCGTGCTTATGCAGCAGTCCGTTGGAGGCTACGCCGGATCCGCCATGCGGTCCGGGGTTGCCGTCAAGGTCAGTGAAGGTACCGCCGGCCTCGGTCACGATGAGCGAGGGCGCAGCGAGGTCCCACAGGGAAACCTCCGGTTCGGCGGCGATATCTACTGCGCCTTCGGCGACGAGGCAATAGGACCAGAAGTCTCCGTAGCCGCGCAGGCGCCACGTTTTATCCGTTAGCGCGAGGAATTTATCGCGCAATCCGCGCTCAGCCCATCCGGTAAGCGAGCTCATCGCCAGCGAAGAATCGGAGAGCTTTTCTACGTGGGAAACGCTCAAACGCTTCGGCTCGCCGCCGAACACGCGGAAGGCACCCGCGCCCTTGGCCGCGTACCAGCGGCGGCGCAGGGCGGGAGCGGAGACGACGGATACCACCGGTTCGCCGTCTTCCAAGAGGGAAATGAGCGTGGCCCATACGGGCACGCCACGCACGAAGTTCTTGGTGCCGTCGATGGGATCGATGACCCACTGGCGGCCTTTATAACAGGCCTCGCCGCCGTATTCCTCGCCCAGCACCTCATCGCGCGGGCGGGAGCGCTTGAGGGATTCGCGGATTTGCTTCTCACAGGTGAGGTCCGCATCCGATACGGGAGACATATCCGGCTTTTCCTTAACGGAAAGATCCGAGGCCTCGAAACGATGCATGGTTACCACATCGGCATGGCCCGCCAGCTCGAGCGCGAGGCCCAAGTCTTCTTTGAACTTACCCACGGAGCCAATCCTCCATCTGATCCACTACCAATTTATTGCCGGCGAGGCACCATTCGACACCGCCGGCTTCTACCTTGCGGGCGGCACCACCGGCTGCTTCAACGAGAGCTTTGCCGGGGAACCAATCCCAATCCGCTACCGAATGCTGCATCCATGCGCCCCACGTGCCATCGGCTACGGAGGACAGGTCAACAGAACCGGCACCGAGCATACGGACTGTAGCAAAGTTTTCCGCCACGCGCTGCCATGCCCCGCGGATATCCGCATCCATCAGCGAGGTCGGGTGCAAATAGGTAGATAGCGAAATCTGCTTGGCTGGCTGAGCCGCAAGGCGGGAAACTTCTTTGCCGTCCAGAGAAGTGGGGTAGTCGCGGCCACCGAACCACGTATAACCCATGGCGGGGCGGTGGACGGCGCCGAGGGTGATCCCGGTGGCGTCGGCAAGCGCGAGGGCAGAGCACCAATAATCGGAGCCGGAAGAGAAATTGTAGGTGCCATCGACTGGGTCAATGACCCAGGTGCGGCCGGACTGGGACTCGCGGGCGGCGCCCTCCTCACCCAGGATGCCGTCCTCCGGGCGCACGGCCTCGAGCACGCCCGCGACGAAGCGCTCGGCCGCGCGGTCTGCATCCGTGACAACGTCCGAGATGGAAGTCTTTTGCTCCACGTCAACGCCCATCTCGCGCAGGCGCCAGGCTAGGCGGCCGGCGTTATAGACGAGGGCTTGCGCTAGGTGCGCATCCCCGTCATCGACGTGCGCGACAATAAAGGTCTTGATGACCGCGTCGATCATCTCCTGCAAGCTCGGCTTTTGATCCATGCCCACCATTGTCACCCTAAACGCGGCCGATGGCTAATTGTGATGGCCCGGTGGGTAGGATTGGGGCCTATGCGTCCCGAAGTAACAGCACGGCTCAAGCAACTAGAATCCACCCTGACCACCATTGAGAAGGTCATGGACCCAGAGGCTTTGGCTGCCCGCATTCGGGAACTAGAGGCCCAGGCCGGGGATCCATCCCTGTGGGACGACCCCGTACATGCCCAAAAGGTCACCTCTGAGCTTTCCGCAGCGCAGGCGAAGGTTCGCAAGCTAGAAGCGCTGCGCGGGCGTCTCGAGGACATGCCCGTCATGTACGAACTTGCGGAAGAGGAAGGGGATTCTTCCCTGGCAGACGAGGAGCTCGATTCCCTGGAGTCCGCCATCGAATCCCTAGAGGTCACCACCATGCTTTCCGGTGAGTATGACCCGCGTGAGGCGGTTATCAATATTCGCTCTGGTGCCGGCGGTGTGGATGCGGCGGACTGGGCTGAAATGCTTATGCGCATGTATACCCGCTGGGCAGAAAAGCACGGCCACAAGGTGGATGTATATGACATTTCCTATGCGGAGGAAGCGGGCATCAAGTCAGCCACGTTCGTAGTCCATGGTGAGTACATGTACGGCCAGCTTTCCGTGGAACAAGGCGCGCATCGCTTGGTGCGCATCTCGCCTTTTGATAATCAAGGCCGACGCCAGACCTCCTTCGCCGAGGTGGAAGTCCTGCCGGTGGTGGAACAGACCGACCACATCGATATCCCGGACAATGATGTGCGCGTCGATGTTTATCGTTCTTCTGGTCCGGGTGGCCAGTCCGTCAATACCACCGACTCGGCGGTGCGTCTAACCCATATTCCCACCGGAATCGTGGTCACCTGCCAGAACGAAAAATCGCAGATTCAAAATAAGGCCTCGGCTATGCGCGTGCTGCAGGCAAAGCTCTTGGAGCGCAAGCGCCAAGAAGAACAGGCGGAGCTCGATGCGCTGGGCGCTGGTGGTAACGCGTCCTGGGGCAACCAGATGCGCTCTTACGTGCTGCACCCGTACCAGATGGTCAAAGACCTGCGCACCAACTTTGAGGTGGGTGATCCCTCCAAGGTGCTTGATGGCGATATCGATGGCTTTCTTGAATCCGGCATCCGCTGGCGCATGCAGCAAGAGCAGGACTAGTTAGGAAAACAACGAAGGCCGAACTGAGAGGATTGTCTCTGCAGTTCGGCCTTTGTCTTGAGCTCGCGGCGAAATCTTATGCGGGGAAGTGCATCGGTGCACCTGGTCCCAGCGGGAGACCGATGAGGTACCAGATGACAAAGAAGATGAACCAGCCCACCAGCATGCATAGCGAGTAAGGAAGGGCGAGCGACATCAAGGTACCCACACCCGTGTGCTTGTAGTAGCGCTGCAGGAAGGTCAACGCCAGCGCGAAGTAGGGCGACATTGGGGTGATGATATTCGTCGGTGAGTCACCGATACGGAAGAGCATCTGGGAGACCTCGGGTGAGACGCCAACATACATCATCATCGGTACGATGACCGGGGCCATAAGCGCCCATTGGGCAGAGCCAGAGGTAATGAATAGGTTGAGCAGTGCCACCATGGCGACCAGCGCGGCGAACATGAGCAACGGCGGCAGGGACCAGTGCTGGAGTAGCTCGGAGCCCTTAATAGCGGTCCATACGCCGAGGTTGGACCACTCGAACCAAGCGAGGAACTGGGCGACGGCGAAAAAGAGGACCAGCATGGGAACGAGAGTCTCGATGCCCTTGGCCATAAACGTCGGCACATCAGCAAAGGACTTCACGGTGCCAGCCGCCAAGCCATAGGCAATGCCGCATACCAAGAAGGCCAAGGCAATGGGCACCGCGATGGCGCTGATGAGCGGCGACTCCATAAAGCTGTCTTCTTGGCTCGCCAGCGGGGAACCAGGGATAAACAGCAGGGCGAAGAAGGCGGCGAGGAAGATCGCCAGGGTGACGCCGGACGCTATCAAACCACGCTGTTCATTGGGTTTGATGCGCATGGCCTCTTCATCATCCGTGAAGTCGTATTCTTCCTTTTCCCCTTCCGCGTTGGAAGGGCCGCCAGCGGCTTTGGAAAAGGAGACTTCTTCGTAATTGATGTGGTCATGGTCTACCAATTCGCGGGCCTTTTTCACCATGAGGAATTCCGTGACCGCGGTAATGATGAGCGAAAGCACCACGGCGGAAGGGATGACGAAGAAGATATTCGCCAGCGGGCTGACCTCATACTCGGCATCGACGAACTGCGCGGCTGGAGTAGAAATACCAGCCAGCAGGAGGTCGGTGATATTGAGAATCAGCGAGGCATTAAATCCGGCTGACGAGGCGGCAAAGGCCACCATTGCACCCACGATGGGGGAGCGGCCCACCGCGTGGAAGGCCATGGCTCCCAGCGGAATCAGGATGACGTAGATGGCATCGGAGGCCACAGAGCCGGTCACACCGGCCAACGCCACGACGAAGGTAAGCATTTTGGCACTGACCTTGGTGACCATGCCGCGCACCAAGGCGGAAAGCAGGCCGGACTGCTCTGCTACGGCCACGCCGAGCATCACGGCAAGGATGACGCCGAGCGGTGGGAAGCTGGTGAAATTCTCCACGGCGTCTGTAACCATGCGCGAGATATTCTCGGTGGTCAGCAGCGATTCAACCTCAATGGTCTCGCCGGTCTTGGGATCCTCGGCGGTCATGCCAATGAGGTGCCCCAGCCAGGATGTCACAGCAACGATTGCCGCGAGGATGACGAAGAGCCAGAACGGATCCGGCAGCTTATTGCCAATCTTTTCTACAGTGCCCAGGAAGCCGCTTGCAGAACGTGGTTTTTCTTTAGTTTCGGTTTCGGCCATAGTATCGGCACTTTCTGTCGATTGGGTCGGAACAAATTAGTGTCTTAGACCACATTACTTAAATATAGTTCACAGCGCGGTGTCAACTTTGGTTGCTACAGTGATTTGCGTGATTAGATTCGACAACGTGACTAAGGCCTACTCCGCCGAGTCCCGCCCAGCGCTCGATGGGGTGTCTTTCGAGATTGCGGATGGTGAATTCGCTTTCCTGATCGGTCCATCCGGCTCCGGTAAGTCCACCTTCTTGGAGCTGATGGTGCGCTACAGCAACGTAACTGAAGGCGATATTTACTTTGATGATTTCCACGTCAATGAGCTTTCCGGCAAGCAGATCAACGCATTGCGTCAGTCCATCGGCTACGTCTTCCAGGATTTCCGCCTGCTGCCCAAGCTGACGGTGTATCAAAACGTGGCCTTTGCACTGGAGGTCATTGGCAAGAGTAAGTACCGCATTTCCACTGCGGTCCCGCAGGTATTGGAGCTGGTGGGACTCCACGATCGCCACAACGCCTATCCGCATGAGCTCTCCGGTGGTGAGCAGCAGCGTGTGGCCATCGCCCGCGCGGTGGTTAATCGGCCGAAGCTTCTGCTTGCCGACGAACCAACGGGCAACCTCGATCCCTCCACTGCTGACGAGATCATGGACTTACTGCTGGGCATCAACCGCCGCGGCACCACCGTGGTCATGTCCACCCATAACGCCCGCGCCGTCAATAAGGCGCGCAAGCGCGTGCTGGAGCTGCGCAATGGAGTACTCGTGCGCGATGAGCACGAGGCAACCTATGAGGGGGAAGCATGAAGCTAGGATTTATTTTCCGCGAAGCCACCAAGGGGCTTGGCCGCAACCTGACTATGACCATTGCCATGATTATCACCACCGCGATTGCGGTCGGGCTCGTTGTCGCCGGCATTATGGTGACCAACCTGACCAAGGACACCAAGGATATCTACCTCGACCGCGTCGAGGTCATGGTTCAGCTCAATGAGGATATTTCTGCCGGGGATCCAGACTGCACGAGTCCGGCCTGTGCGGATATCAAGGAACAGTTGGAGGCGGATGATTCCGTCGAGTCCGTGGAATACCGCAACCGCGCAGATTCTTATGAGCGGTTCAAAGAACTTTTCCAAGACACCGACCCTGTGATGGTGGAGCAAACTTCCCCTGATGCGCTGCCGGCTGCATTCCACGTGCGGCTTGTAGACCCAGAAGACGCCTCCGCAATCGATGCGATTCGGGATAACCCAGCGGTAGAGGACGTCGTCGACCAGCAGCAAGAGGTGCGCAATGCCGCCAGCAACCTCGACTCCATCCGCAATGCCACCTTCATCCTGGCCATCGTGATGTCTGTGGCGGCCATCTTCTTGGTGGCTAATATGGTGCAAATTGCTGCGTTCCACCGCACTCGCGAAACAGAGATCATGCGCATGGTGGGCGCAAGCCGGTGGATGACGCAGGCGCCATTCGTCATGGAAGCAGTCTTGGCTTCCCTCATCGGTGTATTCCTCGGCGGGGCCGGCATCTTCTTGGGCAAGTCCCAAGTGGTAGACCCGTCCCTGCAGGGACTTTATGAATCCCAGCTGCTGGCTCCTATGAAATCCGGCGACCTCTGGATTGCCCTCCCGCTCGTCGGCCTGCTAGCGCTGGTGGTTACCGCCGTCACGGCCCATATCACCCTGCGGTCATATGTACGCAAATAGTCTGTTTGCCGGGCCAGTCAAAAGGGCACTACACTGGCATAACTATGGCTAAGAAGGGCAAGAAAAACAAGAAGGCGGCATCCGGCGAGGCTACGCTTGCGACCAACCGCCGGGCCCGGCACGACTACAAGATCCTCGAGGAATACGAGTGTGGCATCGTCCTGCTCGGCACCGAGATTAAATCACTGCGCGAGGGAAAAATCTCGCTCAACGATGCCTTCGCCACCATTGACGATGGCGAAGTGTACTTGCGGAACCTCCACATTCCGGAGTACTCCATGGGCTCGTGGACGAACCACAGCCCGCGGCGCACCCGCAAGCTTTTATTGCACCGCCGCGAGATCGACAAACTTTATGGCCAGGTGCGCAATGGCAATAAGACCCTGGTTCCGCTCAAGGTTTATCTCAAAAATGGTTACGCCAAGCTTTCGCTTGCGCTGGCCCAAGGCAAGCAGGACTATGACAAGCGAGAGGATATTAAGCGCCGCGACCAGGACCGCGAAATCTCCCGCGAGCTCGGTCGCCGCGTGAAGGGCATCAATGTTTAAGACAGCGAAAGTCCACGACGTCATCAAGGGTGAGGACACCATCGAAGGCGTCGGGGTGCTGGTGGATCGGATGTGGCCCCGGGGCGTCGCCAAGAGCGATGTGGACTACGAGAAATGGTTCAAGGAAGTCGCGCCGAGTCCGGAGCTGCGCAAATGGTGGAACCACGACGAGGATCGTTTCGACGAGTTTGCCCGCCGCTACAAGGCTGAGCTGGATGACAATGACTCCGAAGAGCTCACCCAGCTGCTTGCGCTTGCCGACGCCACCCTTCTCTTTGCCGCCGCCAACCGCAAGGTCAACCACGCAGTGGTCCTCAAAGAGTGGCTGAAGGAGCACTTGAGGAAATAAAAGTGGGTGGGGTAGTGTTATACGAACCGTAGGGAAGATGCACTATCCCGTCCCTACCGCATGGGGTTGATTTGGTTTCGACTTCGTGCACTGAGCCAGGGGAAGCGTGCCGGTGCAGGCTAACGACCACCGTATAAGCGTCGTAGCAACCAATAAACGCAGAGAAGAACTCTCAGCGTGACTACGCCCTCGCTGCCTAATTACAGCGACGCGTGTCTGTCAGCCTAGGTTTCGTTCCTGACCTAGAACCTGGCATCGACTAAGGAACTAGCCGGCTGGCCGGGTCATCAGGACCAGTCGGGACTCTTACTGGTGACTGGGCCCATCATCCGGACGTGTTCGCCCGATCCGGAGGGCCGAGGAGAGATCCTGTGCGAACTGCGCACGGAGAAGCCCTGGCAAGGTGACGAAGGACCCGGGTTCAATTCCCGGCAGCTCCACCAATTGCATTTCCCCTAGTCGTTCGCGACTAGGGGTTTTGCTTTATCTATGCAGGTTATTGCCTGTCTAGTATCTTGCCATAGGTTGCCATAGAATGACACTAAATGAACTCTGAACGGGAAAATAACGGGAATACATTCCCGCTTCCCGCCCTTATCCCTGGAGCACATTCATGGCAAGTAAGAAAGCACGGCGCAGCTCATTCGGGCGCGTCCGCCAAAAAGGCAAACGTTGGTACGCGGAATACACCGGCCCCGATGCCGCAATACACACGCCTGGCCACTCATTCGCCAATAAAATTGATGCAGATGGATGGATAGCCACAGAGCGCCGCCTAATCGACTTAGGCACGTGGGAGCCGCCCAAGACGCGCCGGGCTAAGGAGGAAGTTTCAGGCGAAACGGTAGGGCAGTGGTTAGACCGCTTCCATAATCTGTTGGAGCAGCGCCCCATTCCACTTGAGCCATCCACAATGCAGAATTATCGCCGTGTGGCCCGCGTGCGCATCACACAGCCCTCTGGCCCTGGAGCTGAAGATAAAGACGTATGCAGCTTGCGGGATATTGCGCTAGCGAAGCTGACTAAAGCGGACGTGTACCGCTGGTGGGACGGTGTACAGCGGTGCTATCCCAATGCCCACACGATTAATCAACAGGCGTATAAGCGCCTAAAAGCCGCGTGTGCTGCAGCCGTTGAACGCGAAATGATAGAAGCCAACCCCGTGGATATTAAGGAAGCGGGCAAGCGCGTACAGCCTAAAGAAAAGTACCTGCCTACGGATGCGGAAATAGCCGCCATCTTAGACCACGTGCCTGCCCGCTATCGCGCCTTAACCTCACTCATGTTGCACCATGGCCTGCGCATTGGTGAAGCTATCGCCCTGGAGCGAGACGATGTACAGGTGGAGCACCAGCCCGGCGCGTCTGTGCCCCGTGTGACTGTGAGGGTGAAGCAGAACGCGCAGCGCATTTCAGGTAACAGCGGTATCTATATGATGGTGCAGCCGCCTAAGACTAGGGCGGGTTATCGGGAGGTGCCGATTATGGCGGCGGATACGCCTATCTTTCTGGAGCACTTAGAAAAGTATGCGCCCGGTGCGCCAACGGTATTGCGTACTACGGAAGGTGACCGTAGTGCCGTGCTTTTTAGTGCTACCTCTAGCGGCAAGATGGTGATGGATACCAGTTATCGCAGTGTGCTTGAACGGACGAAAGAGGCGGCTGGGGTAAGTCCTGATATTGATCCGCATACTGGGCGTAATTGGTTGATTACTCGCTTGGCGGAGCAGGGTGCGCATTTGAAGGAGATTGGTCGCCTGCTGGGGCAGGATGATGTGACCACAATTCTTAATGTGTATCTGAAGGTGAGGGCGGAGCGAACGACCTCGTTGATGGAGAAGGTGAGCGCTTCGCTTACGTAGCATCTACCACTTTTGATTAACCCCTCTACATGTGTCCTACATCACTCTCTAGGGTCTGGTTACCTGCGGTTATGTTGCGGTTGGTGCAAAAATGTGATTAATGCCATTAATGCAAAATGGTAAACGACCGTATCCCACCGTATCCCACCGTATGCCACCGTATGCCACCGTAAACAACTCTGTATTACCCCTGACCTGCACCAATATGTGGCATTTCAATTCCCCTCATGGCACCTTAAGGGACATGACGGACACACAAATGCTCACGATTGAGCAGGCAGCAGACTATACCCAACTATCCCCCCGTACTATCCGCCGCTACATTGCGGAAGGTCGCCTAATCGCGTATAGGGCCGGGCGCAATATCCGCCTGAAGCCTGAAGATGTGGACGCACTGTTCACCCCAACCAACCAGTGGAGCGGGGGTGCAGCGTAATGAACGTGAACGCCAATGACCGGATTATCTACATTCGAGAGCTGATCCATAATCTCGTGGATTGCGCGGAAGATAATCTCATACTCAGTGGACTCGACGATGCCACGCTAGAACCTGTGTGCGATATTCTCGGCAGCTTAGTTAGCGCCGTCGATGCTGAACTACGTGACGCCGGTCTGCTGACTGTACAGCCCAATCCGGAGTTTGAGGGGCTATCTGATGGGCCTGTCTGGCAAGTATGCCACCAGAGGCATTACAGCAACGGCCAGCCCGTCTACATCGATGACGGGTATAGCAGCAGGCTTAACCCGCCAGGCCAAGACGATGACGATGCGGATAACCCCGTGTGGGACGCGTGCATCGAAGGCGGTGATTACTAAATGCCCACATCGGCAAAGAAATACCCCCTGCCCGGCGAGGAAGGCCAGGAAGAGGGCAAGAATGATGGTGGTGGCGCGTCAACCAGTCTTGACTATACCAGCGCCTTATACAGTCGGGAAGCTGAATTAGCCCTGCTGCGTGGCTTATTAGCAGCGCGAGCTGGCCAGGTTGCAGACCTTGCCAACAGGTTAGATGCGCGTGATTTCTACATGCCGCACCACGGCACTATCTATGTGGCTATCACCAAAGCGGCACAGCGGCTGCATGATGAAGGCCAGCCCGACGCGCCACTGCAGCCAGATTTAATCCAGCAAGACCTACAGGCTGCCGGGAGCCTGTCTGACACGGTGGCTAGCGCCCTACTGCAGGCGACTTCAGGCAAGTACCTACCGCCGGTAATGGCGGACGTGTACCGCCTTGCTGATGGGCTTAAAAGGATGCGCCTACACCGTGCTTTAGACAGTGCCGGGCATGAGCTCGTTAACGCCGCCTCCAGTGGCGCAGATGAAGATATTCGCCGCTGCATGAACCAGATTGTGTTCCTTCCACACATGGCGCACCGCGCCGGTCTGGAGGTGGCTTAACAATGGCCAAGGTAACTAACCGCCTGGTGGATGAGCTCACCGCCCAACAGCAGGCGAGAGGCACCTACGATGCTGCTCAACGTCGCCGTGATGCAGCCCTGCGCCTTCCCCTGCTTCGCAGTGGCCATCGTGACCCGGACGGGCGGCGGACTGATGCACCAGCCCGCGGGTATTTCGTCGCTGGAGGTGAGGGTTAATGACCGAGAGCAATAGTGCCTACAGCCTGCAGCAGTGGCAGGAACTAGAAAATACGGTATTTAATACCGATTCCAAGGCGCTGGCAGCGATACGCAAATATGCGCGCCATAACAGCCTTCCACCAGTCTCATTCCTTGTCGGTTGTGCCCTATACGCCATCGCAGCAACCCCCGGAAAAGTCATGCTGGATGCAGGCCTAGGTACCGGAACTGCGAACCTATTCGTTTGCCTGATGGACGCGCCGGGTATGGGCAAAGACCGGCTTATGAAGTACGTACGCCACGCTATGCAGGTCTCATGCCAGGGCAAGACCTTAGAGCCTACACACGCGTCTATAAGTTCAGGGGAGGGCGTAATCACGTCGATGATTGAACACGACGATAACGGCAACCCTCTGGTGGAAGATGGCACAGCGATACCTGGCGCGCCTGTGCTGTTTGGTGTCGCAGAAGTTGGCTTATTGGGCAACCTGATGAAGCGGCAAGGCAATACGCTCAGGCAGAATCTTTTATCTGTCTACAGTGGCAACCCTCTGGGGATTAATAACCGGAGGGATAAAATTCAACTTCCGGAAGATTCCTACCGTGGCTGTTTGTCGGTGGGGGCTCAACCTGATACCGCCGGTATTTTGCTGGAAGGTGGCGATGATGGTTTGCGGCATCGTTTCGTGTTCGTAGAGCTAGTAGATCCATTGGTGGATGTTGACCGCGACTATCCTAAAGCGGAGCTCTTGCCGGTAGATATTCCAATGCAGTTGATGGAGGGCAAGCCGTTTAGCTTCCCTCGTTCAGTGCAGCAGCATTCCCGGGATATGCAAAAGCAAAAGCTCAAGCATGGTGCAGCGGTAGCGCCGGTAGGTCACGCTGATTTCACTACCGCCAAGCTAGCTATGGGCATTGCCCTACTGCGCAGCCAGGCTAGTGCTAGCCAGCATGACTATGACAGCGCTAAAGCGATTATGGATTATTCCGCCGCGGTTATCGCCCGCTGTGAACGGCACGATAGCGATAAGCGCATTGAGGATAGGGCGGCGCGGCGGGGCGAGGATGAGCAAGCCGCGGAGCTGGCAGCAGAGCGGAGGATAAAGCGGAAGGAAGAGAAACGCAGCCGTCTAACCCAAAAGATTGTTGAATGGGTTGATGTTGAAGATGGTTGTTCTCCAGAGCCTGAAACATGGCAGCAATTTAGGCAGGCGCTTAATAGTCGTGACCGTCCCGATGCCGATTCGATATTGGGGCAGATGGTTCACGATGGCGCGCTTCGCTGGGATGGTTCGCGTGTAGAACGCGGCCCTGCTTTCCATCATCTCGTGTAGACGGGCCTGTCCTAGTGTCCTACCTGTCCTGTGCAGGTCACGCGGTGTTTTGCCTGTCCTAGAGTGGTGTCCTGACTGTCCTGGGCTTAGCTGTCCTAGGACACGTAGGACACCTAATAGGACACCCAAAAATAGGCCCTGACCTGCATAGGACACATAGGGCACCCTTGTAGTGTTTCTACACTTGTAATCCTATTTCTAGAGTGATTAGTTACCGCGGGGATGGCCTAGGGGCATTTCATAAGCGGGTTAGTGTGGTGACTCCCCGCCCTGCCACTGTGAGTCGCGCCATCTCTCTCCACACCACAAATACACACCCACCCCCAGGGGAACCTGGGCGCGAAACTCCATAATCCAGAATTCTGGAAATGCACACCCACCCCCAGGGGCAACCCCCGCCCCCACAACTCCCCAACCCACGGGCGACCAAGGCGTTTAGGGCGTGTACGGGTCTCGAGGTTAGTTGGGCGCATCTCTTGGTTAATGTGCTGGTTTCTATTTCAGTGCTCGTGGCGACATGCTAATGGCCTCAAAGGAAGTTCTCCTTTGAGGCCATTAGTGGTCTATTTAGCGTCCGAAGTTTTGAACCGCAAAGAGCTTGCCTTGTGGGTTGACGGCTATTCCTGTGCCGACGGTCTTGGCTTCGGGGTCTAGAAGAATTTCTCGGTGTGAGGGTGAATCGACCCAGAGCTTAACGAGTTGTGCATCTGAGAAGTCGTTCCATGCTTGGAGGACGTTTTCTCCTCCTGGCGGTATTTGGGCTGGGTAAGTCTTCCAGTGTTCTGGGCGGTGGTGTAGGTTGTCAGTTTGGCAGACGTGGTCTGCCCAGTTTTGGGCTATGCCGTTGAGGGCTGGGTTTTCAGTTACGGGTTTGAGTCCGTTTTGTGCTCTTACTTCATTGATTTTAAGGACGATTGAGTGTGCGCGGACTCCTTCTGGTTTTAGTTCATTGACCGTTGCGGGGTTTGGCCCTCCTGGTCCTTGGGCTTGCGCTGGTGGGGTTGGTATTGCGAGTTCGCCGCCGACTAGTGCTGCGGCTGCGGCAGCTGGTGCTGCGATTTTTTCTACTGGTTCGGGCATGATTTCATCCGACATTGGTAATTCCTCCTTGAATTTCGGGGTGGGAGTGATACCGGTTTTAAGTCTACAGTGCTTCGTGGGTTTTTATTTTTGGAAGAATCTTGGGCTGTAGATGTCGACTTGCTCCCAGTTGCCTTTGTTATCGCTGATCGTTACTCTTCCTGGCGGTAGGTTTGTGGGTTTGGGGTCGAAGTTTGTTGGTTTTCGGCCAAGTACGTGTGCGGCTTGGTTTGTGGTTGATACGTTGGCGCATATTTGGGTGTTGGTTTGGTCTCGTATGGGGGTTGGCAGTGTGGTTGGTGTGGGGTTCGCGGTGACGATGATGACGATGATTCCCACTCGGTGGCAGTTTTGCATCGCCTTTGTGGCTTTTGCGATTTTTATTTCTGTCTGGGGTGCTGGCGTATTCTTTTTGTCTTTTGTTTGGAAGTATTCCTGGATTTCGTCGAAGATAAAGATTGCTAGGTGCTGGTTGTCGTTTTTCTCTCGCCAGTAGTCAATACCGTCTTGTAGACGTTGTTGTTTTAGTTCTTCTAGTTGTTGTAGGCTTTTGGCGATTTCTGCTGTGTCGCCGGCTAATCCGTTGAAGTAGAGTACGTGAGCGTTTGGCCGTACTGCGTCCATGATTCCTTTTAGGAGTGTTGTTTTCCCGGTTCCGGGCTGGCCGGCGACTACTATGTTGGAGGTTGTTTCGAGTTGCAGGTGGGCTTTCTTTTTTGTTTGGGTGTTGCGACCTAGTGTGAGTAGGTCGGTATTGGGGTCGTAGGTCATTTTTCCGGGTATTGATGTAGAGTTTGGAATTAGCGTTGCTATTTGTACTAGTTGATTTGAGATTTTGATTCTGGTTGGGATTTTGAGGATATCGTCAAGTTGTCGGGTTTTGGCTAGCAGTTCCCACCATTCTTTGTCTTTTGGTGCTATTTCAATCCAGCCTTTGGGGCTGATTTCTTTTATTTTTACGTTTGCTTTGTATTCGACTGCTGCTTTGCGTTTGGCTAGGCGACGTACGGCTGGGTCTCGGTATCGAGTGAAAAAGTAGATTTGCCGTGCGGCTATTACGAGTAGGGTTGCTATTGCAATAGTGCTTAGTAGGATAAGTGCAATATTGTTGACTTGGTCTCTGAGTGCGTCTAGGTGTGGCGTGTTGAGTGGGTTTGTCGGGGTTTTTGTGCTCATTTCAGGACTGCCTTTCGGTGTTAGTTAGGGTTGAGCTTTAGCCTACTAATTAGGCATGGTGCTGAGCGGATGATGGGTTTGTCGGTTAAGCTTGCAGGCGTTAACTTCCCAAGACTGAATTTACTGCGATTTGATTGGTTTCGGGGTAGTGAAGTTTCGTTGTTTTGTCGATTTTGGAAGGTATTGCTGTGCTGTATTTTTTGGCTGAGCAAGGTTCTGACCCGAACAATACGTGGTGGGGCATCGTACCTATTTTGCTTGTTGTTGTGCCGCTTGTTTTTTGGTTTTGCGCTGTGGTGTCAATTGTGCGGTCTGGTTTTGGTTGGGGCGTTAAGCTTTTGTTGGTTTTGGCAGCACTTGCGTATCCGCTCATTGGGCCTCTGCTGTGGTTTTTTGCTGGTCGGGGCACGGAGTTTAAGACACAGCTAGATGTTGGGCGTGGCTGAAATTATTTCGTTGCTGAGTGATTTTGAGGAGTAGGTTTTGGGTATGAGTAAGTTTAGTGAGTATTTTACTGCTGGTGTTCTTGGTGGGTTTATGTCGTTTGCTGGTGTGTCGCATTTGACTCATCAGCGTGAGGAGTTTCAGGCTCAGGTTCCTGATTGGTTTCCTGGTTCCAAGGATGCTGTTGTTGTGGCGTCCGGTGTTGCGGAGATTGTGTTAGGGGCAGGTTTGTTGCTTTCGCGGCGCCGTCGCGCTGATTTTGGTGTTGCGTTGGCGGCTTTTTATACCGCTATCTTCCCTGGGAATATTGCTCAATATGCGGAGCGGCATAATGGGTTCGGGTTGGATACTGATACTAAGCGCTTTGTGCGTCTGTTGTTTCAGCCGGTGTTGATTGCTGGGGCGTTGCATGCGGCTGGGCTGCCGGCCAAGAAGTAGGGATTTGATTGTTGTGCCTTGTTCCAGTCGTGAGCTGGTGGCCTGCGCCTCGGGTGTTGCTCAGAGCTGTTCTAACTTTCAATGCTTAATGGTTAGTTACAGGGTGAGGTGGCTACAAGGCTTGGTTAAAGCGACGAATGCCCCCAACGTGTGTTGAGGGCATATTGTGTCGTCGCGTCGACGATTATAGCACACAGCGTGACAATCACCAGCTGGAATGCCGCCGAGCAGGAGGACACCCAGTTTCTGGTGGGGTCACTTTGAAACCTAAGCGTTCTAAAGCATCCATCGCGACGGCGGGGTTATCTCGAACAGATGCCTGGAGTTGAATGTCAAACCACTTTTCTCGAGAATCTTTCAGCGCTACCTCCCAACCGTTCTTTCCTCGAAACCCGCATTCCTGAATTACGAAATACAGGAATTCCTCAAGCGATGGCCGGAATCGATGGCCCCCTACCGGTACATGGAGTGGGCTTATGTCTCCGTCTTTCCGTTTATCGGTTTTACTAGTCCGTCCATTTTTCATTAGGGCTGGGCTAAGCAGCCCCCCAATGCCCGAAAAGTGAATATGGGCAGCTGGAACCCGCTCCTTGTTGCGCTCGTATTCAAATTTGATTGCAGATTGTGTATGGACGCGGATTGAATAATCACTGTGTCTAACAGTCAGGTACTGCCCACTTCGGTCACTTTGCAGCTTGTAAGTAACAGCTAGGGTATATAGATCACAGGTGCTGAGGCATTCGCATTCTTCAATGCTTGAGGTCCCCCGACCGTAATGCAGCGGTGCATGAAACGAAATGACGTAAACGCCAGACTGGTCATTTACGTCAAGGTGTTTCTTGAATTGTGATTCCCGCAGCGGCAACGCTGCCATCAATATTGCAAGCACTTCGGAAGCGAAATCTTGTGCTGATTTGTCGCTGAATTCTCGTTGCGTGACTGAGCTACTTGTCAATGTCGAGCATCATTTCTACGCGACGAAGCTCGTCATAAAGTTCACGTTCTTCCGTCGAAAGGCAACCCATTGAAGCCAAGTCACGAAGGTCTCGGAGGCTGATCGGAGCGCCTTCAACTGAGGAATATGCACTAGTAAGTTGTCTCGAAAGCTCATCGTGGCGACGGTACAAATCTTCCGGTGTGTGGCGCCTGATTGTAAGTGACATTTTTAGGACCTCCTCTGCTTCAAGTATGTCTGAATATAGTCTGTGGCACGGACATTGGGTACCAGCGGGTCATGGTCGCATTTCTCGATTTTGCTTCACTCCTGCTTTTTGTAAAGCAATCTCTGCACGTCATTTAGCAAATACCGGTTAGTTCCGTTGATTGTCCTTTTCGAATTTTTTCTCTTTCTGCCTATTTCCGCAGTAGTTCGGGTGTGATTTGATACCCCTGTTATCTCAACCTGTAGGTGAGGGTTTTGCTGTGAGCCAGACTTCTTGCGGGTCCTTTATGGGTTCTGGTGGTCGAGTTCGGTTTTGTGCCTTGTTCTGGTCGTGAACCAGTGGCCTGCATCTCATTGGTCAGTTACTGAATTTGCCGTTTTAGTGGTCGTTGAGTCAGGCAACAAGGCTTGGTGTCCGCTGGTCATTCTAGCGGATCATTGGGGGTTAGTGGGTGCGGGGTGTGGTGCTCATGCTTCCTCCCACTCCCCTGTTGGCGGTGTGCCGTCTGGATTCCAGGCGCGAGGTAGGTCGGGGCGTGGAGTGACTTTGGACAGATCCGCTTCAAAATAGCCATGCCCAGGTTTGAGCATCGTCGGTTCCTTAGTCCATCTGGACTGGTCGTAAATCGCTAACTCTGGCCCTACCGGTGTGTCTATTTCGCACCATGTTCCTCGGTATTCGGCGCGTTCCTGTACGGTCATGTCTGCGAGGGTTTTCATGCTTCCTCCGCGTAGTCAGCTGCTGCGAGTAGTCCTGCTTGGGCGAGGGTTTGCGCTATCCGGGTGGCGGCTATCTTCGATAGGTCGTTTTCGATGTCTAGGTGGTTTCTCACTAGGTGATAGATAGTCTGCGCTGCCTGGTCTTGGTTATTCATCGTGGTCTCCTAACGCTTCGTTGATGTGGTCTACTACGCGGGCTGCGAGGTTCTGCTCTATTGGAGTGCGCTCCGGGTCAGTGCTGGCGTACTTCCAGATTTGGATAACGTCTGCCAAAGCGTCTCTCAGGATTAGCAACTCGCGGGCGAGTTCTGGGGCGGCTGCTGCGAGGTTTACGTCGTGGTCGTTTCTGCTCCAATCGACTGCCTGGTCTGCGTTCCATAGCACTTCTCCGCTCTGACTGGTAATGCAGTCGGGGTCTTTTGTTTCCCACGGCCCTGGTGTGGCATTCTCTAGCAGGCACTTGATGTGGGTGGTGGTGAGGTCAGTCATTGGCTTCTCCTAGTTCCTTGAGTAGTTTCTTACCGTGGCTGTTTATCCGTGGGTGGTTTACCTGTCGTGCTTTTTCTTCCCAGTCGCACCATTCGACGATGTTCATGCCACGGTGCGGGGTGATGTAGTGGGCGGTGCTGTAGCACTCCCGGATTACCGGGTCGTTTCGCATAGTGCGGGTTATTGTCTGTCCGCGCCCTAAGCGGCGTAGCGCTTTTCGTTGCATGTAGTCCAGGCCGGTCATTCCTGCACCTCCGTGAGTGTGTAGCGGCGACCAGTCGGGGTGAGATTCTCGGGCGACGTGTAACCCATATAGAACTCTCCATAGCGGTTGAATAAGATTCTCACTTTCCCAGAAACCTGGGACACGTTAAACATGATCACCTCCCCGTGGTCGAGGTGCTCCGCTTCCGCGAAGCGGTGCTTGTCGTCGTCCCATTCGACCTCGGCCATGGTGGGGCGTGGGCGCGGTGGCAGGACGGCGAGGATCTGGTCTCTTTCTTTCGATGACCAGCGGCCACTGCTACTCAAGATGCGTTGGAGCATATCGTCTAGCGCGTCGTGCGCGTCGATGATTTGCTGTCGGGTTGGGTTGGTCATTGGTTTCTCCTTGTTGGTGGTTTATTTGTCTGCCCAGAGTTCGTAGGCGTGGTCTTGCCAGGGGTCGTATTCGGGTTCTTCGTCTGGGTTGGGTTCGTTGGTGTCGTCAAAGGGCCAGGGGTAGATCATTGGGTGTCTTTCCATGTGATGGTGATGTGGGCGCCGGGTGGGTTGGTGTTGGTGGCGTAGTGTTTGGTGGCTTCGAGGTGGGTTACTCGGGAGTCGTTTTTGAGAACGCCGCCACTCTCTAAGCCATCGAGGATTGAGCGGGCTAGTTTGTCTCCATCCGGTTTGACTGCTGGGGCGTTGTAGCGGGGTCGTTTGGGCCGGGGTAGGTAGAAGTGCATGAGGACGGTTGTTGGGCCGTCTATGGGGCTGCTGGGCCGGTTTTTGGCGGCTTCTTGTTTGATGGCTCGCATCCAGGCGGGGAGTTTCTTCGAGGACTCAATGAGCCTGCCGTTACCCACATGGCGTTTACTACCCTTCGGGGCCGGGTCTCCGTCTACTCGGAAGGTGATGGTGTTCATTTCTGGTTCTCTCGTTCTTGGGCGATTCCATAGGCCAGGAGTGTGGCGCCGGCGAGCATGATGAGGTGGAGCAGGATGCTGATGGGGTCGTCGTTGCCGTTGAGTTGCCAGCCGCAGAGCGCAGCGGTGTAGACGATTGTTAGGGCGTAGATGGCGGAAATTGTTCGGCTTCTCAAAATGGTGGTTGCTTTCTTGGTGGTTGGTGGTCGCAGCGGCGGGCGGGGTTGGTGCCTTTTACCCATCCGTTTTCGTCGCATTGGTCGCAGTTGTTGATTGCTTGGCGGCGTTGTTTGCGCTCGTCTGCTTTCGCGGATTCTTGGTGTTCTTCATAGGCGCGGCGGGCTTCGGCGCATTGGCCGCAGTTGGGGACGGTGCCGGGTGCTAGGCCTTGGTGGTCTGGGCAGCGTCGTGGGTCGGGTTGGCTGGCGGCGTGAGCCGCCGCTAACTCGTCGAGAGAAGTGGGGGCCGTTGGGGCGGTTTTGGGGGCGACGTTGGCGGTGTTTTTGGCCTGTTCCCCTCCCCCCTTCTTATTCTTCTTCTTGCTAGATTTTGCTACCCCTTTTGCTAGCGGTTTGCTAGCGGTTTGCTTAGCACCGTGCTTAGCACTTGCTGTAGCACTTGCTAGGCGTTTGCTACTTTTCGCAGCGTGTGCCCTACTTTTAGCTAGTCCCCCAGCGCGTCCTGCGGCCCTTCTCTTCTCCCTAATTGCCTCAATTTCGGCCCTTGTTGTCTGGTGTTCTGTGAAGTCGTGGATGAGAAAATCACCGTTTTCTAGCTCGACAAGTGACGGTGTTTCGGGGTCGTTTTCTAGCAACTCCTGGCAAACGTCTAGCAAATGCTTAGCACTTGCTACACGGTGGTCAATTACCCCGTCGGTCTGCATCCGGCACGACCATAGAATCATCTCCAGAAGCCCCAATTTCGCCCTATCAGACAGGACCATAATCTTCGGGGATTCAAAGAAATCATGGGTGATATTCGCATACAGCCGACTATCTTTCGGCATCGTCTTCTCCTCCTTTCTCTATGGATTGGAACAATGTGATGAGTGTGTCGAGGAAGTCTGGCTGTGCGCAGTACACGTCGCGTGATTCGAGGTAGGCGCGCATGTCCTCACGCTGCTTATGGGTGGGCATTTAGTCGCTGCTTCCTATTGCGTTGATGCCGCGTCGGGTGTGTTGGAGGGCGGGTACTTCGCAGATGTCGTGGTTGTGGGTGGGGGTTACTACGAGTTGGGCGATGTATTGGCCGGCTTTTATTTGTTGGCCGGTTGTGCCGGTGTTGTGGAGACTGATTTTGATGGCTCCGCGATACCCGGAGTCAATAATGCCGGTGCCGTTGCTGAGCACCAGGTTCCGTTTGATTCCAGTGCTGCTGCGTACAAACAACATGCCTACATGGCCTTCCGGTATAGCCACATGAACTCCGGTATCGCCCATGCGGTGACCACCCACAGGCACAGTGAGGTCGTGGGATAGGGCGAGGTCCATGCCGGCATCACCTTCATAAGCGAACTTAGGCTGGTACGCGTCCTTGTCCAGGGAGTAATAAAGCAATGTTGGGTTCCTTTCAGAGTCGTTGTTCGTCTTTTTCGAGGATGAATTTGGTCATGTCAGCGGCATCGAAGTAAGCATCGCGGTAGAGGCTGCTGCCTGCGGCGAGGTATTCGAGGTCGTGTTTGAGTTGGCGGATGTCTTCTTTGAGGTGTTCGTAAAGTTGCTGGTATTTCATCGCGGGGCAAAAAGAACCCCGCTTGTGGACTGTTGAGGTCCTAAACAAGCGGGGTTATGTGGTGGGGTCAACGAGGACGGTGGATGTTGCTTTGAGAGCGAAGCGTCCGTCTCTGGTGGCGCCGTGAACCGTGCCGTCGTATTCGGCGGCGTAGGTGATGCGGTCGGGTATTGAGTCCGGGGCGAAGACGGCGGGAAATAAGGCCACGCGCTTGCCCTTATAGTTGGGCAGTTCTGCGGCCTTAATCTCGATGTAGCCCATTAGAACGGAGGGGCTTGGTCTTGGCCTGCCTGCGCCGGCGGGGTGGACCATGCGCCGCTAGTAGCTGTCTGCCCCTGCTGGGCGGCGTTGTCCCACTGCTGCTGCGCCTGGTTGGGCTGCTGTTGTGGCGCCGCAGGAAGTACGTAGTAGCGCATTGCGGTGAACTCAACCTTGCTGCGCTTCTCCCCGTCCTTGGTTTCCCACGAGCGGGTTACGAGCTTGCCGGTGACGGCTACCTGGTCGCCCTTTTTCAGGTTTGCGGCCATCTCAGCCCACGGGGTGGGATTCTGCTTATTACCCTGCTCGTTCCAGATGGTGACATCTAGATACATGCTGCGAGTCTTCACCCACTGGTTCTGCCCTTCGTCGTACCTATTATCCGAGTTAGCGAGGGTGAAATTCGTAACCGCCGCGCCCTGCGGCGTGAACCGCAACTCCGCGTCCCTAGGTAGCCCACCAGTAAGAGTGATGACATCAATCATTTACTTTGCTTCCTCCTGTAGTTCATTCCACCGCTGACGCCCAAGGTCGATGACTGCTTCTGGTACTTCGCCGTCGGCTCGGATTTCCTGCATAAAGCTAGTCACTTCCTCAGCGCTGGTGAGCTCAGCCAAGGCCTGCTTGACGTCTTCAACGAACTGGTCCGGCTGCTCGTCCCGCTGCTGCTTCATTTTTGGCGCCGGGGCAGCTAAAGCCTGCGCAGCCACATCCTGACGAGTAGCAGTAGCAGTCACCGGGCCGGTGTTGAAGTTTCCATTTTCGACCTCTTCGCGGGTGTAGTCCACACCGCCCATAACCTCATTACAGGCCTCACGTACACACTCGGAAACAGCGCGATTCTTCAACATGAGTTCCGGGTTCTTCTTCCAGTGCCCCTTACCCCACAGGCCATGTGCCTCAGCCTTGGCCTTGTCCCAGCGGATAGTGTGCTCAAAGTCTGGGTCATCGTGTCGGATGATGGTGCAGGTGGCGGTCATGGTTTCCGGGTCGAAGGATTCGCGCAGAATGTGCTTCGCGGCGCGGACACGGGTACGCATGTACTTCGCAGAAAAGGTGGGAACATTACCCACGAAGTACAACTCGCTCATGGTCACCCACGTGGATTCGCCCATAGACTGTGCCAGCTCCTGGGCTACGAGCACGTTAGCGGGGTTGCCTTTGAACTTGTCGGGAATCATGTTCGCCTGAGACAGAATCTCCGCGTGCTTCATCTGCACCGATAGATTGTTCTCAAAACTGGTGGTTTCGATTTCATTACTCATTTAGATGTTCCCTTCATCATCGAATCGATCGAGAGTGATTTCTGTGAGTGCCACGGCTGTTTCAACATCGTGGCCGTGTTCGGTGAAGTGTTGGATGAGGTAGATGGCCTGGTCTGCGAATGCTGTCAGTGCGTTGTAGTTCTCGGCGGTGGCTGTGCGGGCGACTTCTAGGCGCCGGTGGGGCATGTCGCTTGGTTTGTTCATAGGTTCTCTCGTTCCTTGTCTGCTTGGTCGTGGATTTGTTGGTAGAGGTCACGCATTTCTGGAAATGTGTCTCCGTGGTCGCGTATCCAGTCGAAGGCTTCGCATTGTGCTCTGTTTAGGGCGCGGTTCTTTGCTCCCTTGCTTGGTTCTGTGGTGTAGATGCTCATTAGTTGACGACCTTTGTTAGGCGGAGGCGTGTGGAACCGCGTCGGGTTTTGGTGTTGAACTCGGAATAGAGGTCCGGGTGGGCGGTCTTAAACGCCTTCGAGTCGAACGTCTTAGAATCCTTGGTGGTGGACACACTCACCTTGTAGCCGGCGTGCGTACCCGCGTAGGAGTCACCGAGGAGTTTAAGTAGGTCTTTCTTGTATGTCTTTGCCAGGTCAGACCACCTGGAGGCTTTTTCTTCCGCGTCCGCTAGTTGCGCTACGAGGTCTTCTACCTTGTCCGCATCTTCTAGGCTGGTGACTTCACCCATCCAATCCGGGGTAGTGCCTTCCAGCCAAGCGAACCAGTCCGCGGCGGTGCGTTGCATGCCCTCCACCACCTTGGGGTCATAGTGGATTACCTGATACTCGTACCCGTCCGGGGTGAACTCCCCGTCCTGCTCCTTGTAGTACTCCACCAGCAGCACGCATGCTTCGGCACCCGCATGCCACATGTTTGCCTGCACCTGCAGGTAGTACCCGTCGGGGCACCAATCATGCCAATACCCACCAGTGAACGGGTGCTTAGCGGTCTTAATCTCACCAATCACCTCCCCGTCCTCGCTGTATAGGTCTGGGGTGCCGCATAGGCGCTCATCATCTTTGTTGATGATGATGGTCTGTGGGTCCGCGTTGTACACAAGACGCGAATCAACCTCGACCACAAGCGGAGCCAGTATAGGTTCACGGGCTGTGCCCCAAACCGTGTAGTCATTACCGCCCCACCGCTTCCCTGTTTCTTTCTGCTCGCGCAGCTCCTGCCACTGTCTAGCAGTCCTGCTTAAAAGCAGGTCCCTTAGCTCCGTTGAGGTGAGGTGCTGGCGGCGGAACTCGTGCCATTCATCATTATTTTCTGGTTTGAATATCCTCAATTTAGTTCTTCCTCTTAAAAATAGTGGTGCCCTTATTCGACTCACGCAGAACTTTCTTCGCGTTCCTTGCATGGCGCTCACAGAACCGAAAACCCAAACCCAGGCCGGGCATATCCTCACCTCGGATGAGACAATTCGCGTAAAGGCAACGTTCACGCTGTTCATGGCAACGTTTGATGTACGCCAACGCCGTCTTCAACGCCTGAAAGCTCCGCGGCCTATCTCCGAGGTCTACCCACCATTCCCCGTTATATTTGACAGGCCGGTAACGCTGGTACGCCTGCTCGAGTGTGATTTCTACATCCATACCGGCGGAACCGAAATCACTGCGTGGAACAGGAAACCAACCAAACCACCAAAAATGCCAGTCGCCCAAGCGAAACGAATCCGCTTTTCAGCGATGTCTTTCCAATACGCAACCTCCTTATGCGTAGGTTCACGACGCTGCAAGCGACTACTTGTGTTTTGCACGGCAAAACCTCCTCTCATAAGCAGAAATCTGGCCGGTCACACTATTGGCACCACTAGCAAGCGTGAGAATCTGACGACGAGTCTTTTCCGGAAGATGAGCAAGGTTGTAAATCGTCTTCAACCGAGCCTCAACATCCCTCATATAAGCCTTCGCCTCAGAAGCCGTAATCTGACGCATCATCTACCTCCAAATCATGACAAAAGTTCGATTAGTTCGTTGGAACACGCGTTTTATAAGGCCCATTGGTTCTCCCCCATCAAAAAAGCATCGCACCACTCAGACTTGACGCGATACGTGCGCCCAGTCTTCACCGAACGCAATTCCTTACGCTGCAAAAATCGATACACCGTCTCCGGATGCATACCCATATACTCAGCAGCTTCCTTCGCGGTAAACCATTTCCTGATACCATCCATAACGACCTTTCTGGAAAGAAGAGGTTGAATCACGGGTAAGGCCCCCGCACTTCTTAGTTCATGCAGGGGCCTTCACCATGAAAACTTCCGAAAAATAAACGGGGATGCAGGTGCAGCAGAGCGCAGCAGCGGCAAGTGCTGAAACCGCCAAAATCCTGGGATACTGCCCTTGAAGCGGTCAGTGTCCAACCCGCCCTTAACAACCCCTAGTGCGCAGCCGGGGAGTTGCACCCCGGTGGTCTTTTGTAAGCACAAATTTCTTTAGCCCCTGTAGTAGGTACAAGAAAAATGTGAATAGTTACTACTCTGCGCTAGTACGCCCCTTCAGGCCACCTGAAGAGGCCAGATAAAATGTGAAAGCATGAACACGTTCGAAATAATTTCCACGCTCATCGCCGCAGTCTCCGCCGGCATCGCACTCTGGCAAGCAATAGACGCATCAAAATCACGCAAATCAGCAGAGGCTGCACAAGCCGAAGCCGCAGAAAGCTCCGACCGAGCCGCCCGCAGCGCCGAAAAGGCCGCAGCAGAACAACGAAAAATCGCCGAAGCACAATCAACAATCTCCGCATACACGCAGAAACTCGCCGCAGCGAACCGACGAAACGTCACCCTGCACCACGAGAGCAAACAGCTCTACGTCATCACCAACGAAACCGGCGAAACCATCACCAACGTCAGCATCAACCCAACCAGAGACGACCAAGCAGCCACCATGAGCGCTGAAACCGCCGCCGCCCTCGACCACGGAGACGTCATCGAAGTACTCCTTGGTTTCCAGGGAAAATACATCCTACGCTGGACAGACAGCGACGGTAAACAGCAACAAAAAGCAGTAATCGCTAGTGCCGATTGATGTGGTTGACATAGATAGCGCACCCCGCAGAAATCAAGGCACACGCCGAAATAATAATCGGAGCAACCATACCGAAACACCTCCCCTCCACAATCAACTATCCGCCTCACGGTGTGTGAGGCCAGTGCCGCGCCCAGGACTTGCACCCGGGGAGTAGCTCATTCACGGCCTAGTGTTTTACGTCCTTGGTGGTTCCCTCCCGCTTACGGCGGGGTTCCTGCCTGTCGGCTTGGCCAATGCTTCACGGACATGTCGACGTGGTTCTTAAGCCCGGTATCTTCTATCAGGACAATCCACTATTCAGTTTTCGATACAACATGGGCTGTTAGCCCTGTGCACTACCGGGGCCACGCTCCCCGGATGGACTACCTAACGCTTAAAGTCTCGTGACTTTATTAGCGGGTACTGATACACCCTCGATGTGACGAAAAGTGACGATATTTCAGCGCCTGCTAAGTCGGGCTAAAATACATACATGGCAATAACCGCACTTATAACCGCAATAGCCGCGCTCATTACCGCCATAACCGGACTTGCCGCACTACTACTAGGAATCAAACAACTCCAACACGACCGCCAATACGACGGCGCACACCAAACATCAATAGAATTCCAACGAGCCGGACAACCCATCCAACGCTCAACAGCCCCGAAACCTCACGACGTCATACGCGTAGCCATCCACCACCGAGGATTCGAAACCCTCCACGGAGTCAGAACTTCACTGGTCTGGGAAAACGGCGCCCACTGGGACCTCTACCCCGAGACTCATCTTCATCCTGGAGAAACACTCGGCCCGAAGCATCTCGAAATACCGTGTAGCGACCTGGATAAAGTACATCTACATGTCGTATGGCAGACTCCGCGTCTTGCCATTCGACGAAACGGCATTCAGTATCAAGCACTCCGGTTGAACCTGGCTCAAGAGGCTCAACAATGGCAATGGCATCCATTCGAAAACCTACGACGTCGTCGTCACCGCCCCCTCGGAAAATGGAAGACCATCCACCATCAGCCATCCGACGAAACAACTTTTCCAGGCTGGCCGCACGACCTGCCAACCAAGACCATAGACTGGTAAACATCAACAACACTCTTTCCCTAAATCCCGAGCTCGGCGAAGCGATTGGCGGTGCTAAGCGAATCGACCAACGCTTGAACATCATCGCCATCCAGCCGGGCCACACCATCCACCGAAACCGACACCACACCATCAAAAACAGTCACTTTCACGCCAGAAACAAGAGCATAAAAACTAACTGGCGTTAACTTCACATCTCCCACGACAACATTCCTTCCCTAAACCGAATAAACCCGGAATAAACCTGAATAATCCGATACACTCAACAACGTCGAATAGGCCCGACCAGCCCCGCCCACACACGTGGCTTTTACATATGCGCTAGGCGTAGTACTCATCCCACACCTGCTGCATCAACGCCCGGTCGGCCTCGGTGTAACCATTAACCTGGCGCACCTGCCCGTTAGGCAAAGTAAGGTCATACTTTTCCGGCTCGCGCCCCTTCTCCAGCGTGTACAGTGCCTTCATGCGCTTACCGAACATCGGCGCCACCGACTTCATCTTCTTGTTGGAAAGATTCTTCGACTTCAAAAAGTCCGCCGTGTACAAAGGCCGAGTCTCCGGGTCCAACTCCGGCACCTCACCCAAACCACGAGCCAAAACAATCCGCGCCTTCGCCTCCAAATGGTCAGGATGAATCAACCCCTTCGCCGCCTGACACAACTCCATCCGCATCTGAGACTCACGCATCAAAGCGTTCAACTGGTGTTCAGCCTGTACCAGTTGATTTTCCATAGCCACGAAGGCCTTAATGAGGTTCTTCTTGAAATCAACCACTACCGGCGTATTGCGGAACAGGGTCATTGCGAACATCGCCTGCTCACGATTCAGGACCGCAATGTTGGTGGCCTTGCCGTAACCTCCTTGGGGCAGTGGCGCACCCTTTCGCGTTTCAAACGCGATGGGGCCAAACTCCTCGAAGTTTGCTTGGTTCTTACGAATCGTCTCCAACACGTTCTTGTGCTGAATCCCAACACCGCCGGCGATAATCTCCGAGGTGGTGGTTAGGGTTCCATCATTGTTGGCATGAACCAGTTGCTTATCCATTGTGTTAAACTCCTAGTCAGTTAGTTTTTCTTTGGCTCGGTGTTCTGGCACCGGGCCTTTTCTTATGCGACGGACCGGACTCGGATTCGTCGTGTGCGCATTTCTTCTTCGGTTACGTCGAATACGTCCTCAAATGACACGGGGTAGTTAGTGAGGATGGCTCCGATTAGTCGGGGTCCTGCTTCTGCCTTGTCATTGAGTTGGCGGCTAATTGTTGAGGGAGCGCAATCAAGTTTGTCTGCGAGGGCTGAGATTCCTCCGGCTTCGTTGACTGTGTTCTCTAGCCACGCTTTGCGGACTCGAACTGTATGAAGGAAAGTCATGCAACCTCCTTGTTTGTGTGTTCGCAAACTCCGTTTGTGCTTGCAAAATTGAAATTACATGACTGTTTGTTTCTGCGCAAGTTTTGTTTGTTTTGTCGCTATCACTTGCTATTTTGCGTCTGCGCAAATATGGTTAGGTCATGACTTCAACACGTTGGTGGCAATACATCGAACCCGTAATCAGCGGCATGACAATGCGAGACGCCGCGAAACAGGCAGGCTTCAACCAAAGCGCCTTCACACGCTGGAAGAACGGCGCCAAAGCAGACCCCGATTTCGTCGTTAAATTCGCCCGCGCCTTCCATCTCAACGTTCTAGAGGCACTCGTAGAAGCCGAGTTCATCACTGACAAAGAGGCCAACCTCAAGGAGGTCACAGTGGGAGGACCTACACTTTCCGACGCCACTAATGAAGAACTAGTAAAAGAATTCCTCTATCGCTGCGATCCCCACGCCAAGCGCCTTTTCAACACTGAGACCGGGGAGGAAAGCTTTGAGGTTTCTCTCCATATCGCTCCATCCCCCGTGTCGGGCTCGTCTGCTTCACTGCATGATGACGATGATGGCGTGGTCCGCGAGTTTGATTACGAACCGGGCGAATACGCCGCCGACTCATCACCCAACGAACAAGAAGAACGCGAAAAGCGAGGTGAAGACCCCATTGACTAGCCCAGACCAAGTTGCCATCTACACCACCGAAGATGGCAAAGCACACGTCCGCCTCCAGATAAAAGACAACGACGCTTGGCTCAATACCAGCCAGATGGCCGAACTTTTTGACGTCGGGGCTCCGGCAATAAACCACCACATACGTGAAGTACTCAAACAAGGAGAACTCGACGAAGCTAAATGTAAAAAACTTTTACAACAGCCTGGTAAAGACAGGAAAACTAAACACTACAACCTGGACATGATTCTCGCCGTCGGCTTTCGAGTACGAGGCCCCCGCGGTTCACAATTTAGAAAATGGGCTACAGAAGTTCTACGCGGATACCTCACCAAGGGATTCGCTATCGACGCTCAGAAACTCAAACACGATGGCGTCGATACCCACTTCGATGAATTACTCGAGACTATTCGAGAGATTCGAACTTCTGAACGCCAATTTTTTCGTAAAATCTGCGATGTTATATCCGCAACCAGCGCCGATTACCAAGAGAAGAAATCATTTAAGGAAGTCCAGCAATTCTTCGCCGGGATTCAAAACCGACTTCATTTCGCCACTCATGGGCGAACCGCAGCGGAGCTAATCTGGGAACGTGCAGACCGCACCAAACCATACGCTGGGCTCACAACATGGGACGGAGAAGCGCCCCATAAAAGTGACATGAGCGTAGCTAAAAACTTCCTCACCGAAGACGAAGCCAAACGCATGCGCAGACTCACCACCATGTTCCTGGACTATGCAGAAGACCAAGCCGAGATGGGTAAAACCATGCTCTTAAAAGACTGGATGGAAAAGACAGAAGCCTGGCTCGTGTTCAATGAACGCGAAGTCCTCAAAGGATACGGAAAGAGAAAGCACAAGCAAGCAGTAAACAAGTCCGAGGAAGAATGGAACGCTTACCAGCGTCAACTCGATTCTAAAGTCAACGAAATAGACATGAAAGCTCTAGAAGCCGAGGTCAAGACTCTGAAACGAGGTGAAGACCCCATTGACTGAGCAGGAAGGAATGAATACAAGCAATACAATCAAACGCCTCACCGAGAAGAGTAAAGAATCCTTCTCACTCGCAATCGAGCTATATAACCGACCAACCTTGAAGTATCACGCAGAAGCATGCTCAATATTCCTATGCAATGCTTGGGAACTCATGCTCAAGGCATACCTCATCAAAACACAAGGCATCTCATCAATCTATTTCAAAGACAACCCAGAACGCACAATTTCTCTAGATGACTGCCTTGGCAAGGTATTCACAAACAGCAAATCGCCATTAAGAATCAACATGCGTGAGCTGATTGACTTTAGAAACACCAACACACACTTCATTACTGATGAGTGGGAGATCTTTTACGGACCGTTTTTGCAAGCTGCAGTGACCAACTACGCCCAACAACTCGAAGAACTACTTAATGAGTCAGTCAGTGATTTGATGCCTGAAAATCATCTCACATTGGCAGTAAGACGCGGTGACGTCCAACCAGATATCATCCACGCCAAGTATGACCCAGCCGTAGCAAAGCGGCTTCTGAAGAAAAGCCATGAGCTAGCCGAAGCTGCAGGTACAGGCGGAAATGAAAACATCGCTGCGATTTATGAGACAACGTTGCGTATCGTCAAAAAGGAAAGAGACGCAGACCTAAACGTCTATTTTTCAAAAGGATCCGATATCCCAGTAAACGTTATCCGCGACGTTAAAGATTCGAGAAGCTATTACCCTTACACTCCAAAGATGGTTCTCGGCAAAGTTAACCATCGCTTGAAGCGAGAAAATATAGACCTAACTCGTGATGGGAAACCGCATGAGCGCTTCAATATGTACGACTTCGGGTTGTTCACAAGCGGTCACAATATGAAAGGCGACGAGCGATTCAGTTACGACAGGAGTTCACCCCATGAATTAAATCCTGCCTACATCTACAACGACAACACTGTTGACTTCATTGTCCAAAGGCTTAAAGAAGAGCCTGACTACTTGGACAATCTGAAACAGAAGTCATCAAAAAATAATCGACACTGACCCCAGGGGCAAAGGAATTCTCGACCTAATGTCTTACTCCCATTCGGGAACCCAGCCTGATCCATCACGAGTCAGTGTCTCTAAGTCAGACAGTACCTCATCTACTCACGAACAAACAACCCTTAACACGCCAATGATTGAAGCTCTTATTCAGGCGGCTGAGGGCCGGGGCTACCGAATCCGGTGGCATCGTGGTGGGCCGAAAGCAGCATGGATACCCCGCAGAAACACCATCACGCTCCGCCTCGGCATGGACGATGCGACCACCCTGTGCTCCCTAGCCCACGAGTTAGGCCACGCGCATTATGGTGACCCTCCCGGCCACCACGGCGCCCATGAGCTACGTGCAGACCGGTTCGCCGCCCAACTACTCATCTCGCCTGCCGAATACGCCACAGCAGAAGCAATCTACGGACCACACCCAGCCGCCATCGCAGCAGAGTTAGGAGTGACCGTCAATATCTTGAAATCATGGCAACGGCTGTACACAGCACTATTGGTGAAAAGCAGTTAGCAGCAAAAGGAGGGGCCATGAGTTTCACAAACTATGCCCCTCCTCTTTTACCACTATCCCAGATAGAGTAGAAAAGGCCGCCGGATGCCTTTCTACAAGGATGAACTACGTAGCCCCAGCGGCCTTTCCTAGTCCCGCCGCTAGAGTACAGAAGGAAGGCGGCGGGATTTAGGGTAAGAGTGCCCCTAAAGTCAGCCAGCGTAAGAATTCTGACCGACAGCACTAAGCCTAATATTACTAACTAAAAATAGCTACATCTCTCTCTGTGAAATTGACTTCATACCACAGGAAACGTACCCATACGCAGGATATTCAAAGTAAAGTATGGCCCACCACAATCAGAGGAAGTTAGCCTAGTAAAACGTAAAAGGCCGCTAAGAGTGCAAGGGGTACCAGCACTACTTAGCGGCCGCAACATGAGCTACTTTTCTACATTAATACAACCAACGTAGAAAAGATCAGGAGAGCGGAATCGTACTCTCAACCGGCCAGTACGTACATCCCAGCCGGTGTCGAAAACACTAGCCGACTAAAGCTAACCCCGCAACCATTATTCAGCACGACATCAAATTAAAGAACTAGGCGAACTACTACAACCGACTTACCACCCTCATACCAAGAATTTAATGTAAGCGTCAACACTAAACACTTAGTAGTTCACCGAGGCCATCCATGGGCGCCTACACGCTTCGACCAAACCCTCCCATTTCAGTTCCTGTGCATTCCACCACAAAACCTGACTTTTCCTTTAAAATAAGCTAGCATTCCTTTTTGCGTTCTTAACACCCCCATACGACTCAAGGAGACACAATGCTACGCAAGGCAACCATCGGCCTGACCACCCTGGCCATCGCCACCACCACCGCCATCGCACCAGCAGTGGCAGACGACACCGTCACCTCTGAAACTACCTCTGCCGACGCCGTCACCACGACCGAAGCCACCCCTGAACAAAACGACGCAGCTTCCTCCAAGCTCGACAAGGAAGGCATCCACGCCAAGTTCGAGGAGCTCTCCAGCAAGCACAAGGAAAACAAGCAAGACCTTGACGCTAAGCACGAAGAGCACAAGAAGAACTTCGACGCAAAGCTCGACCAGCTCTCCAGCAAGACTGAAGACTTCAACGCTAAGGTCGACAAGTTCGTCAAGAACATTGACTTCAGCAAAATCGAGGACGCACTGAAGGTCGTAGAAAAGATCATCGTAATCGCCGGCAAGCTCGCCTAACACACGTCTTTCAACTCCACCATTGCCTCGGGCACAACACTAGTGCTCAAGGCAATTTTTTATTCCCCCATCCACCTCAAACTTGTGCAGACTGACACAAAAGAATGCAGTTTCCCCGCACAGGCACTACCCTTCTTACTGGGTAAACCTACCCTGAAAGCACCCCCCCGATAAGGAGACGCAATGCTACGTAAAGCAACCATCGGCCTGACCACCTTGGCCATCGCCACCACCACCGCCATCGCACCAGCAATGGCAGACGATGCAGCCCCCACCAAAGAAACCACTGCAACAACAACTACCACCACGGAAGGCAACTCCTCTCAGCCAGAGAACGCTAAGCACCAGAAGAAGGAAAAGACCCCCGAAGAAAAGCTGCAACAAGCAGAAATCGCTGCCAAGCGACTCGATAACGCTAAGAAAGGCATTGAAGTAACCAAAACCATTGTTGAGATTGGCCTCAAAGTCGGCGAATTTCTATTCCCAGTAGCCGCATAGCCCTATCTCTCCACCGGGCCCCGGCAATCCACAGTATTTGGATTGCCGGGGCTTTTATACAACACAAAGATCTCTATCATGTCTTCAATCAAGTCCTATAAGACCGCAAAAGGAAAGTCCTGGCGCGTCCAGTACCGCGACCCAAACGGCACATCCCACACAAAACGAGGATTCCGCACCAAAAACGAAGCGCAAGCATGGGCCGACAAAAACGCAGTCAATATACGCGAAAACGACTGGATAAACCCCAACGCCGGCAAAATCACCATCGAACAAATGGCCGTCCCATGGCTCACAAACATCACCCACCTCAAACCAAAGACTAAATACGACATGCTCGCTATATGGCGAAACCACGTGAAACCACAATGGGGGAACCGCCAAATATCAAGCATCAAACCATCAGAAGTACAAGCCTGGGTCTCATCACTGGACAAATCAGCCTCACTCGTACGACAAGCACACGCCGTACTAGCCCAAATCCTCGACTTAGCGGTAATGGACAAAGCCATACGAAACAACCCAGCCCGAGGAATCAAACTACCCCGCAAAACCGCCGCCAAAAAGATATACCTCACCGCAGAACAACTCGGACTACTCGTTAACGAATGCACTAAGTACAAAGAACTCGTATGGTTACTAGGCACCGTGGGGCTTCGCTGGGGCGAAGCAGCAGCCCTCAGAGTCCGCGACATAGACGTCACGCGAAACCGAATTAGCATTGAACGAAACGCCGTCACAGTAGGCACCGAAGTGGTTATTGGCACGCCTAAGACGCATGAGGTACGCGAAGTGGCTGTGCCGGCATCGGTGATGCGGATGCTTATACCGGTAATGGAAGGTAAAAGCCCGGATGAGTTGTTATGGCCGCGTCGTGATGGTTCGCCGATGAAGCCGCCTACGCATGGCAAGTGGTACTACAACGCGTTGGATAGGTGTATGGATAAGTACCCGGATTTTCCGCGTGTGACTCCGCATGGTCTTAGGCATGTGGCCGCCGGGTTGATGGTGTCGGCTGGGGCGAATGTGAAAGTTATCCAGCGTGAGCTCGGCCATTCTTCAGCGGCGATGACGCTTGATATTTACGCTGAATTGTTTGATGAGGATTTGGAGGCGGTGGGCAGCGCTGTGGATGAAAAGATTTCAGATGTCGTCAGATTGTCGTCACGTAGGGCTTAAAAAGGGTGTTTATGCAGTTTAAATAGGGTTTAGGTCACTGGTTCGAGCCCAGTTGGAGGAGCAAAAATCCCGCTTAGCTTTGCTAAGCGGGAACTTTTGTATTCAGCCCTATTACCTCTGGGCTAGAACGGCTTGTGGCCTAGTCGTTGATGTACAGATACTGCTTATTTACGAACTCGTCTAGGGCAAAGACAGAAAGTTCACGGCCATAGCCGGAATTCTTGATGCCGCCGAAAGGCAGCACTGGGGAGAAGTACTGTCCCAGGTTGACGTGAATCATTCCGGTATCGATCTGGTCAGCCACGTTGGTGGCACGCTCGGTGTCCTCAGAGAAGACGGCGCCGCCCAGACCGTAGTTGGAGTTATTGGCTAGCTCCACTGCTTCCTTTTCGGAAGAGACCTTATAGATTTCGGCCACAGGGCCGAAGAACTCCTCATAGTAGGAGTCGGAGCCTACGGGGACGTCGGTAAGCACGGTTGGCGTGTAGTAGGCCGCAGTCTCATGCAGCTCGCCACCGGTACGGATAGTGGCACCATTGTCCACGGCACGCTGGACCTGCTTGTCTAGGTTCTCTGCAGCGCTGCGCGAGGACATTGGGTAGTACTGGTTCTCTGCTGGGCTGGAAGGATCACCTTGTGCCATTCCCTCGGCGATGCGCACCATTTCATCAACAAACTCGTCGTAGATATCCTCCATGACGATGATGCGCTTATTGGAGGTGCAGGCCTGGCCGACGTTCTCGATGCGCTTGACCCAGGCTTCCTCAGCCGCCTTAGTGATATCGGCGGCATCGAGAATAATATACGGATCAGTGCCGCCGAGCTCCAGCACAGCCTTCTTAAGGTTGCGTCCGGCGATTTCCGCAATGGCGGCGCCGGCGCGCTCAGAACCAGTGAGAGAAACACCCTGGACACGCGGATCAGCAATAACGTCCGCAATCTGGTCATGGTCGGCATAAATATTGATGTACACTCCCTCGGGCAGGCCAGCCTCGCGGAAGATCTCCTCGATAGCAGCGGCGGACTTCGGGGTAATTTCGGCATGCTTTAGCAAAATGCAATTGCCGTTCATCAGGTTCGGTCCGGCAAAGCGGGCGACCTGGTAGATGGGATAGTTCCACGGCATGATGCCCAGGAGGGAGCCAACGGGAAGGCGGCGAACCACGGCCTTTCCGCCGGGTACATCGACTGGCTTGTCTTTATTGTGCTCTGCCGCATTATCCGCATAGAACTGCAGGATATCGCCGGAGAAGTTGATCTCCCACTCCCCTTCCGGGGTGGCCTTGCCCATTTCTTGGGCCTCAATCTTGGCTAGTTCGCCTTTACGCTCCTTAAAGAGCTCGGCAGCACGGGAGACAATCTTGGCGCGCTCGTCAATTGGGGTCTTACGCCAGGTTTGAAAGGCCTCGTGAGACTTGGCTAGTGCATCCTGGATCTGCTCGTCGGTAAAGGTATCGAAGGTTTCTACCACTTCATTTGTGGCGGGGTTGGTAACTGCGTAGCCCTTAGACATCGGGACTTCCTTCCTATGGGGTGTGGTTGTTGATGTACGTCGCACAGGCACTGTGCCTATCACAACAGTACGCGATACATGTTATCTATGTCACCGTTTTAGGCGCCGATGGCCATCGAGCCGTCCTTCATTTTCACGCCCTCATCCTGCTTCATGTAGGTGGCATCACGGGTAAGCATCTGGCGGACCATGTCTTCATTCTTTTGGATTTCTGCTTCAAGGGCTTCCTGGTCTTGGCGCAGCAGGTCAAAACGTTCTTGCACTAGTGGGGCTTCCATTTCCAAGATGGGCTGCATCACGGACTGCGCCACGCCACAGGCATCAGCCACCTCATCGCCGTGGATGATGCGCACATGCGCAGCGGTCCAATCTGCAAGCGTGTCTTCTGGAAAGCCGGTGAGTTCCTTAGCATTAACAACGAAGCCGGACATCAGGGCATCGACAAGCTGGCGGGCAGCCTCATTAATCTCGCCGTCGACCGCATGGATGGTGTCCATGGTCTCCTGCGAGGCCTCTACATCATCTTCGCCGCGGAAGAGATCGGAGCGGATACCCAACATGCGGCCGACTATCTTCCACAGATAGAACACGTCCTTTTCTTCTTCCGCGGTGAGTTGCCAGCCCATGCGGCGCAGCCCGGCATATGGGATATACGTGAAATCGAACCAGGTGCGCAGCATGTCGAATTCACTAATCGGCGCACCATAGTCGGAATAGTCCAAGCCTTTGCGGTTATGTACGCGGCGCACATGAGCGTGAATCGCGCGCACCATGCCTGTATGAATAAAGCCCTCCCCTCCTGGCTGCAAAGCATCCGGCAGGTAGAGCGAATAGGTCCAATTTGTGGTGTAGGCAAGGCGCTTGACTGCACCGTCAGTAAGCTCGCCGGTGTTAACCAAAAGGTCAGCGATGGCCGGGGTAGCATACGTATGCACCAAGGAACCAGGGCCCAACGCCAGACCGTGACTCAACGGCGGGATGGATAGGTAAGTGCGGCGACCACGCTCAAGCTTTTCGGCGTCTAGACCAGCAAGCGCCTTGGTCATATCCTCAATCAATGCCGCTACCTCCGGCAGGGTATCGTCATCGGCGGTGCCGCGAGCTAAGGCCTCGCGCAGGTTGGGCATGATTTCCTTGACCGTATGACCGCTGGTGAATAGGGCGTCTGCCACGGGATCCATAGCCCAGAAGGCCTCTTGGTAGCGGTCTGCGCGCTGCGTGCCATACTTGGCCACAAATTCTTCGCGGCTACCGCGGCCGGCCGGCCATTCATTTACGGTGCTCAACGGTGCTGGTGCATTCATTGTGGTTTCTCCTTATAGTCTGGTGAGAGTTGGTGAAGTCGGTTTAGCTGCGGGCTTCTTTCGAGTCATCGTGCAAGGTGTAATCGGACTTGGTATCTGGTTCGTTCTTAGCGATGTAGTCTTTGATCACCTCCGTCACCGCAGTCCAAGGGGGCTTGCCGTTATTGGCTCGCTTTATCCTGGCCCTTTTCGCACCTGGCAGCTTGTCCCGAATTCGGGCCGCACGAGCTTCCGCTTTAGCGGCTGCCTTGAAGAGGATGGCCCAAGGCCTAAAGTTGATCTTTTCCCAGCGTGTGCCCTGCACCATAAACTTGGTGTCTTTCTCGCCGCAGATGGTAGATAGTGCGCCAAGGGCAACGTGCGGCACGAGGGGGTTGAGGCTTTCTAGGATGGACATCAGCGCGGTAGCCACACGCTCGTGGTAAGCAGAGGAATATCCGCCATTGCCATAGATGTAATCAGTCATCTTGCGCATTTCATCGCCAGTTTTAGGGATAAGGCGCTCCTCCGCTCCCATCATGTAGAGGATGTATCCCCAATACTGAGCCACGTCATCCCACTCCTGGCCGCTATGCGGACGGCCAAAGAACTCGTCGATTGCAAGCGGCATCATGCCAAACCAGCCTTCTCCAGAGACGAGGAAACTGGAGCCGATTGGACGCCCGAACTCGTTATAGTGCTCCGGACCCCACATCTTTTCCAATCCGCGGTTTGCCTGGGCGTGGAGCAAACGCACGCGCACCGCCGCCTTGCGTCCCTCACCAAAACGCTCGAAAACGTTCTTCTTTCCTAGATCCACAAAGAACTGTGCAGTCTCAATAGACCGCTGCATGGCTTGGAACTCGAACATTCCGGTCTCACCTGTGGCCGCTGAGGTGCGGTCCTCCAACGTGGTTGCCCAATAAGCAAAGGCGATAGCAAGAATCTCTGAGGTGCGGGTGACGTTGTAATAGGCTACGCGCCCGCGTTCGGCGGCCTCGAGGTCTAGCCAACCTGGGATCCGATCTACTTCTTGGAAAAACTCCACCAACTCAGGGGCAGGTTCACGCACCGTATCGATGCCCTGATTTAGCGCCTGCTCGAATTTTTTCCGCGATTCCTTCGCTCCATCGCGACGGAAGGCTTGGGCGAGCTTCTCACCCGTCTCATCGGTTTGCCACATGTGGTCATCTAAAAGGCGGGTTTGCGCAGTACCGTAGCCCTCCCAAGAATCTTCCACTGAGTGCCAAGAATCAAAAATATTATGGCGCAACACGGACCAGCTCGGGGTGGGGGTGCGCCGCTTAGGTGCCGGGCGCAGCGGCATTCCATCGCGGTAAAAATAGCGGAAATCCTCATAAGGATTATCGGACATCGGCAAAATCTCTGGCTGCGTGGCTTCGCTCGCCAAGGGCTTCGTGGGGGTTGACATTCGAGTCACTTCACTTTCTAATCTTTAAGTCGGTAGCGCGGGATCTAACGCTTTGCTTCTTTCGAATCGTCGTGCAAAGTCCAGGCCACCTTGACGTCAGGCTCGTTATTTTTGATGTATTCCTGCACCTCTTCCAAGGCGTTCGACCACGGCGGGCGACCTTGAGTAGCTTTCTGCTTCTTATAGGCTTCAGCGTCTGGTCGTTGATCCGCTTCGCGGGCTTCTTCAGCCTCTTTACGGGCCTTTTCCTCAAAATCCTTCGCAGCCTGGCTAAAGTCCAATTCGGCCCAACGGGTCCCCTCCACCATGAACTTGGTATCTTCAGGGCCAACCAACGTGGCCAACGAGCCCAGCATTTCTAGCGGCAGATTGGGATCCATTTGTTCCACAATGGACATCAGCGCAGTGGCAACACGCTGGTGATACGCGGAAGACCGCCCACCATTTGCGTAAATGAAGTCGGTCATTTTGCGCATCTCATCACCATTTTTTGGAATGAGACGGTGCTCTGCACCCATCATGTGCAAGACATAAGCCCAGTACTGAGCTACGTCATCCCAATCTTGTCCAGAGTGAGGACGACCGAATAGCTCGTCAATGGCTAGTGGCATGAGCGCAAACCAGCCCTCACCCGAAACGAGGAAGCTCGAGCCAATCGGCCGTCCGAACTCGTTGTAGTGTTCTGGGCCCCATAGCTTTTCCAGTCCCCTATTAGCCTGTGCATGCAAAAGGCGAACGTGCACTGCCGCTTTGCGGCCTTCCCCAAAGCGATCAAAGACATCCTGTTTGCCCAAATCAACAAAGAACTTGGAAGTCTCTAGCGCGCGCTGCATCGCTTTGAATTCGAACATGCCGGTCTCACCCGTGGCCGCAGAGGTGCGATCCTCCATGGTGGTAGCCCAATAACCAAAGTTGAAGGTGAGCAAATCTGCGCTTGGCGTGGCATTGTAATAAGCCACGCGTCCCCGCTCAGCGGCCTCCAGATCAATCCACTCAGGAATGGTATCTACCTGCTCAAAGAAGGCAACGAGTTCTGATGACGGTTCTTCGACGGTTTCGATGCCCTTATTTAGAGCTTGCTCAAAGTCGGCCCGAGCTTTCTTTGCGCCATCGCGACGGAAGGATTCAGCCAAAGCGGCGCCTTGTTCATCCGTTTGCCACATATGGTCATCTAGGAGTCGTGTTTGGGGCGTGTCATACCCGGCCCAGTCATCGTGGACAGTGTGCCACTTGTCAAAAATATTATGGCGAAGCGTGGACCAACCCGGTTTGTCTACGCGCCGCTTAGGCGCCGGGCGTAGCGGCATTCCATCGCGGTAAAAATAGCGGAAATCCTCATAAGGATTATCGGACATCGGCAAAATCTCTGGCTGCGTGGCTTCGCTCGCCAAGGGCTTCGTGGGGGTTGACATTGCAGTGACTCCCTTTCTTCACTCAAGTGTGAGACCACACACTGTTGAACAATATGTGCCCTATGTCACCTTTAATACGTAGTGGTCATCGTATAGAGAGTCAGATTGCACCGCAATGGAATTCGCGGAGGTTTACCCATTTTGCTCTGCTTTAAACTTTCAACAGTGGACAGAAGGGCTTGAATTACACCCCCTACCATGAGAAATAAGACAGAAGGATGCGCCAGGAAATCTTTTAATTTGAAGTCTTCACCCACCCATGTGGGTGTATCGAATGCGCTTAACTGGCCCAGTGTTACTACATGAGTGACATAGAACTCAGTTAGTGGCTACTATGTCCTCAATTACTTTAAAGCTGAATGGCGTGAAGTGGTGCCGCGAGATGCGAATGGGCCGCACAGCGTTAGAACGCTTCACAGGCTTCCCTCGCTCCGCCCACGCCATTGAGCAGAAAGGGGCCACAATGGACGAAACTTCCTTAAAACACTCTCCGGCACGAGGCACAGCAAAACGGAGCGAAGGTTCGCGGCTGCGGGCCACAGTACAGCAGGTCACCCCAGTCGCTGATGACCTTATGGTGCTGGAATTCTGCTTTAAGAAAGGAGCGAAACTCCCCGACTACTCCCCTGGCTGCCACGTAGACGTCACGCTCACCGGGCCAGAGGATACGGAGTTAGTGCGCCAGTACTCCGTTTTTGAAATGCCATCCAAAGAGACCCCCTGTGGCGGCGCCGGTGCGGATTCAACCTACGGCATCGCCGTTAAACGCGAAGAGAATTCGCGGGGTGGCTCCCTTGTCATGATGCAACTTCGCGCGGGCGATGAGTTACTCATCTCCCCAGCGCACAATAACTTCGAACTCGTTGACACCGCCAGCTACTATGTGCTCGCCGGCGCCGGTGTTGGTATTGCGCCTATGCTTTCCATGGCCCAATCGCTACAGCGCCAAGGCAAACCCTTCATGGTTCTCTACTTCGCCTCTAGCATTACCCGCGCCGTACTGCTGCCCCAATTGCGCAGCATATGCGGCGATAGTCTCATTGAAGTTTTTGGCTCACCCCGTGCACGGCAAGAAGAAATCTACCGACACCTGTTGTCCCAAGCCCCGCAGGAAACAGTGTTTTATGTATGCGGTCCGCAAGGGTTCATGTCCGGCGCAAAGGAGGTAGTGCTGGACTATCTTCCCCACCAGAATTTCCACTGGGAAAACTTCCACCCTGATATGGAAGCGCTTAGCGGAGAGAAAAATGCCGGTGCAGGCGATTGCGCTTTCGACGTGGAATTTTGTGGGGAAACCGTTCACGTTCCAGCCAATGTCACTGTACTCGAGGCACTCGAGGAAGCTGACTTGCCGGTGATGTCACGTTGTTTAGAAGGCACCTGCAGCACCTGCGTTATGAAAGTGATAGAAGGCGAGCCAGATCATCGAGATTCCGTCTTTAATGAACAAATGCATGCAGACGGCGCCTTTGCGCCCTGCGTTTCACGGTCACTGGATAGACGCCTGGTGCTCGAGCGCTGGCGCCGCTAAGGCACTACGCTTTAGAGCGAACGCACCATCACGACCCCAATGATGACTAAGGCCAGTCCCACTACGCGGTGAATAGGGGGCAGTCCCCGGCGCGCATGCCCCCAGCCGAGCGACTCTACTACCTGACCGCACACAATTGATCCCACCAACGATCCAATCACGGTCGTTCCCGTGCCCAAGATGGGAGAAAGCGTAGCCCCACCAACCACGAAGAGTGCCCCAAGGACTCCACCGAACCACATCCACCACGGACCAGGGGCGGGACGGGTGAAAAGAGCACGCCGCGGACCTCGGGGGGCGATAGACAGCACTGCAAGCAAGAGCACGCCGACTGCTAGAGAAACCTCGCCGGCGGGAAGGGGGTTGCCCAATGCACGGCCGAGGAAGCCGTTGACAGCAGTTTGGGTTGCTGAGCCCATTCCAATAAGAACCCCAAAAGCCGCCACAACCACAGCTTCACACCACTGGCTGTAGCATGCGTAGTAGCGGCACCGCGCCCGATTTCCAATACCAACGCGATTCCGACCAACACCACGGCCACTCCGAGGATGCGCAGCGGGCCGACTCCAACGTGTGGGGAATTAAATATGCCGGTGGTATCGCAAAGCAGACCCATTGTTACCTGCCCCAAGATAGGCAAGATAACGGTCTCCACACTGCCGATGCGAGGGAAAAGCAGAATATTTCCCACGATGAAGGAAACTCCCATAAACCCGCCGAGCCACACCCACCAGGGCTGTTGCGCAGCGGTGGCTAAATCCGGAATTAGGTGACCGGTGAGCGCAAGAGCAATAAGCGCAGAAACGAACAAGCCAATAATAAAGGAAAAGAATCCCGCCACAATTGGGGAACCAATACTTTCACGAAACCGCGTATTAATGGCCGTCTGTACCGGCACTATGGCGCCGACCAGCAGGGCGGCAATGACCAACATAGAGCGTCCTTTCTTATAGGCAGCTGGGGGGCATCGCCAAGCATGGCTTCTGCCACATTGCACAATGCAGAAACACTGAGAGTGCAGGCCCAGGGTTGTGGGACCTGCACTCTCGGAGAGGCGGCAGCACTGCCATGAGATGGTGCGGGCTAGCTACCAGAAGATTTATTAATCCGTGGGAATGGAGTCCGTGTTCTCCAGTAGCTTGGCCACATAACCGGTATTGAACTCACCGCTGCGGAACTTTTCGCTATCGAGCAACATCGCCTGGAACGTCGCAGTCGTCACCACGCCCTCCACCTCTAGCTCATCGATAGCGCGCAGCATTCGAGCGATGGCTTCATCGCGATCTTCTGCCCACACGATAAGTTTGCCGACCATAGAATCATAGAAAGGTGGGATCGTGTAGCCAGTTTCGATGTGGGTATCCATGCGTACACCAAAGCCGCCTGGAACGCGATAGTGTTCGATCTTGCCGGGGCGAGGAGCGAAGTTTTGGTTCGGGTCCTCAGCATTGATGCGGCATTCAATAGCGTGGCCGCGTATCTCAATATCATCCTGCCTGATGGACAACTTCTGTCCGGAGGCAATGCGTAGCTGCTCCTTGATAAGGTCCACACCGGTAATCATTTCCGTAACCGGGTGCTCGACTTGGATACGGGTATTCATCTCGATGAAGTAGTACTTGTTTTCCGTGTTGTCGAACACGAACTCGATGGTACCGGCGTTTTTGTATTTAACTTCCTTGCACAGGTTGATGGCAGCTTCCTGCATCCCCGCTCGGAGTTCCTCGGTCAGGACCGGGGACGGGCCTTCCTCAATAAGCTTCTGGTTACGGCGCTGGGAGGTACAGTCACGCTCTCCCAAGGCCACGACGTTCTCTCCATCCGAAAGCACCTGGATCTCAATGTGCCTAATATCGGTGAGATAGCGCTCGATGTACACCGAGGGATCGTTGAACGCCGATTCGGCCTCGTTCATGATCTCATTGAGATCTTTTTCCAGCGTGTCCTCGGATTCAACCACGCGCATGCCACGACCTCCGCCGCCGGCTGCAGCCTTAATAAGCAGCGGGAAGCCTGTGTTGCGGGCGACTTTCATCGCCTCATCAATTTCGGTGACTACTCCATCGGAGCCGGGCACGGTGGGCACCCCGGCAGCTTGCGCGATGCGCTTTGCCTCGATCTTATCTCCCATCAAACCGATGTGTTCGGCAGAGGGACCGACAAAGCCGATGTTTTCTTCTTCCACCATGCGTACAAAGTCGGGCTTTTCAGATAGGAATCCGTAGCCGGGGTGAATGGCGTCGGCCTTAAAAGCCATGGCCGCAGAAAGGATGAGCTCGGGGCTGTTATAGCTTTTCGCGGCGTTGGCTGGGCCGATGCAAACGGCCTTATCAGCTAGTTTAACGGGCAAGGAATCCTTATCACCCTCAGAGTAGACGAGGATGGATTTTATCCCCAGCTCCTTGCAGGCGCGGATAACGCGCAAGGCGATCTCGCCGCGGTTGGCGATCAGAACGCTATTTAAGAGATCTGACATGTTTTCCTCCAGATCGTTGTGCGGGAACGGGGCTTACTTTGGTTCGATGATCATAAGTGGCTGGCCGTGCTCAACGGCATCCTCGTTGTCCACGAGGATTTCCTTGACAGTTCCGGCAAACTTGGCCTCAATATTGTTCATCAGCTTCATAACCTCGACGATGCACAGCACCTGTCCTACCTCGACCTCATCGCCAACTTTGACGAATGGGTCCGCGCCCGGCTTCGGGGAAGCATAGTAGGTACCGACCATAGGAGCGGTGACGGTCTCGCCCTCTGCTGCCGGAGCTCCGGAAGCCTTCGACTGCTCCTGATCAGCTGGTTCTTGTGCAGCGGGTGCCGATGTGGGCTCTTCCTGCGCTGGCGCCTGCTGTGCGGGGACTTGCTCTGCCGGGGATGCGGCTGGAGCAGCTGCAGGTGCGGCAGCTGCTTCCGGAGCCGGGGCTGGACGGTTGAGGCCGCCAGGCGTGCGGGACATGGCGAGTTCGATGTCGCCATACTTGATCTGCAGCTCCTGGATATCATCGGAAAGGTTGGCCCACTTCAGGAGGGCCTTCAGATCCTGCAGGTTGGTGGTATCAGTCATGATTACTTTTCTCCTTTAGTGAGGTTAATTTCCAGGTCAGAGGTCTTGAGGTGGAAGTCGGTGGTATCGGAAGAGTTGTAGATTTGCTGGACGAGGGAGGTCAAGACGCCTCCTTTGACGCCTTCGCCCTCGCCGGCGCGGCCCTCAGCTACGAAGCGCTTCATTTCATCGACTTGGCTGCCGGCGAACATAACGCGCAAAAGCAGGGTGTCGATGTCCTCGTCCGGATGCGCCTCTTTCAGGCCCGGCAGTACCGGCTTGAGTTCTGGGATTTCCTCGGTGATTTCGGAGGAACCGTTGGCCAGGATCTTTTCCAATACCTCTGGGTCCAGCGGGGCCAGAGGTTCACCGTAGTAACCCAGGGCATACTTCTTAATCTCATTTGGGACCACGGAGTAGCGCTCACCAGTCATCACATTCATGACGGCCTGTGTACCCACGAACTGGGCAAATGGCGTAATCATGATGGGGTATGCCAGCTCTTCTCGCACGCGAGCCACCTCATAGAGCAGCTCCTCAAATCGATCTCCTAGTCCCGCAGTTTCCAGCTGAGATTCAAAGTTCGTCAGCATGCCGCCTGGCAGCTGGTGCATATAGTGGAGGCCGTCGAAAGCACGCGGCACACCCACCGGCTTATCCTCAGTATCGGCGATTTCTTGGATCCGGTCACTGGCAGAGGCGATGCGATCATCGTCAACGTTTACGGTATAGCCGAGCGCCCGCAGATCTCGTACCAAGGCCTGGGTCGCAGGCTGACCGGGGCCGTTGGCAAGCGGGGCGATGGAGGTGTGAATGGAATCCACGCTCAACTCCGCACCAAAGAGATAGGTCAATGGAGATAAGCCAGTCAGGGAGTGGGTGTGTACCTCCAGCGGGATATCTTCTCCAATGGAGCTGCGGATAGCCGGGATAAGGGTTCTCATGCGGTCCGGAGTGAGCAATCCGCCGGCGTCCTTCAGCATGATGCGGTCGACGTCGGTGCGTTCAAGCAGCTCCTCCGCCTTTTGCTTGTAGAGCTCATCGGTGTGCACTGGGCTAAGGCAGTAGGACAGTGCACCAAAGGTCTCAGCGCCAAGTTCCTTGGCAAGCTTGAGGCCCTTGTCAATGTTGTCGATGTCATTGAGCCCATCAAAAGAACCAATGACACGGAAGCCGTTGGCATAAAGGCGTTCAGTCCAGTTAAGGATGGCATCATCCGGCAGGAAGTCAAAGGATGCCAGATTCTTGGAGCGAATCAGCGCGCGGAACTTAGTACCGGGGGCGGCATGCTCGTGGACGAGGCGCACACGTTCCCACGGATCCTCTTTGAGATACCGCACGGCCACGTCGAACTGAATGGGGGCAACTAGGTCAACGTGTTCGAACCCGGCATTGGTGATGTCATCCAGCAGAGAAAGGATGTGTTCCGTGGTCATTCGGGTGGCCCAGATACTCTGGTGCGCATCGCGCAGGGTGGTATCGATGATCTTTATTTCACGCTCGCTATCGGCTGGGCGTCCGCCCGCGGCCATGACTTCGGCGAGGCTTTCTGTGCTCAATTCCTCGGGACTAAGAGCAGTCATAAATCCCTCCTTAGGGTGTGGCTCCGACAAGACTCGGGTGGCTTAGGACTCATACCTTTCCGTCCGTGTCATGTGTCACACGCTACACCAGTGTCCACCCCTGTGAACCTAAAACTTTTACCTAAGGAGGGCTTTCCCGCCGTTATCCAAGCTCAGAAACGCTAGACATTTACCCAACTACCCCCAAGTGGGGTCACAATGCGCACCCAAGTTCACAATGCGAACCATAAATCTAACCACAGGTTGTCCCCGAAAGGGGTTCATCACGTGCAGTTTCTCACGCGGTAAACAACATCAATAGCGTCAGACGATCTCAATACTTTGGATCCTCGCCGCCCATTTGTGTGATCTAGGTAATATTTTTCCCAACCGTCCCGGTCCCACTACAAGGAGAACTCATGACATCCACCACCAAACCGACATCGCCACCAGATACCGAATCCGGCAAAAACGCAGCTTCTACCACCGACATCAAATCCCTAGGAGCCAGCCTTACCGGGCAAATCCTAGAGTGGTATGAGTGGAGCTCCTATGCAGTCTTTGCCCCATTCATTGCCACCGCAATGTTCAATAAGGGCGACTCCACCTCCGCCCTTTTAGCTACCTTCGGCGTTTTTGCCGTTGGTTTCCTGGTGCGTCCACTCGGAGGAATCGTCTTCGGCCGCGTAGCAGATAAGCGCGGCCGAAAATCCGTACTTATGATGACCATCATCATGATGGCCATCGCCTCCGCGATCATCGGAGTCATGCCCACCTATGAGCAGATCGGCATTTGGTCCTCTGTGGGTCTTTTGGTGATCCGTATCCTGCAGGGCTTCGCCCACGGCGGTGAATCAGCCGCCGCCAATAGCTATATCCCAGAAATCGCCCCCAACGCCCACCGCGGTAAATGGGGCTCTATGGTCTACGTTTCCATTTTCGGTGGCTCCGTCATCGCCTACGTGCTCGGCGGCCTAATCTCCCTCGTACTCAATGATGACCAACTTGCCTCATGGGGCTGGCGCATACCCTTCTTCCTCTGCGCGCTCTCTGCCTGTGTAGCGCTATACCTACGCCGCCACATGAAAGAGTCTGATCACTTCAAGGAAATTGACAGTTCCGATCCCAGCGTAGACACCCCAGCGCGCAAGGAGCGCGCAGCAATCCCTCAATCTGCCTCCGCTACTCGTCCGGCTTGGATCAATATCCTGCTCATTATCGGCATGGTCTCCGGCGTTACTTCAGCGCACTACACGTGGACCTCCTACGTTTCTACCTATGCCATTAGCCACGAAGGAATGACCACACAAGGCGCGTACTGGGTCACGGTGGTTGCTCAAGTTGCTGGCCTTATCGCTCTACCGCTGTGGGGCAGTCTCTCGGACAAGATTGGGCGCAAACCCGTCATCTATATCTGCGCGGTAGGTATGGCCGTTTTGCAAATCCCACTCATGGCGTTGATCGATTCCCGTCCGTGGACCCTGCTCGTCGCTTCTACTGTAGGCGTGATTATCGTCGCCGCCGGTGGTGCGCTGCTATCTTCCATCATGTCCGAGGTCTTCCCTACCGCCCAGCGCACGCATAGTATCGGTCTTGCATACTCCCTCTCTGTAGCTGTCTTTGGCGGAACCGCGCCCTATATCTACCAGTGGTTTGTCGCGCACGATCTGGCGTGGGCCTCTGGCTTTTATGTCATCGCCCTATGCGTCCTCACCATCATTAGCATGTACATTCTCCCTGAAACCAAGGGTGTAGACCTACGCGATGTCTAACTAGTACCTCTCTCATTCCCACCTAGGGCTGGGCCGAAGCATGAATCATTTCGGCCCAGCCTTTAGCTAATTCAGTACCAAAGAACCCCACTCATTAGAAATGAAAAAGAAAGCCCGCCTTCCGGGTGCTAGAAGGCGGGCTTTCGGGAACAGTTCAGGACTAAGACAGGTCCAGCGTGAATGGGGCATCAGTAACCTCGCGGATGGAGTCCTCAGTCTCCCCCTCAGCCATCTGAACTAAGGTCAGACCTTCTAACTCATCAACCTCGAAGACGGCGCGGTCCGTAATAATAAGATCCACGCAACGCGCGCCGGTGAGCGGCAGTTGGCATTCTGAAAGGATTTTGGACTTGCCATGTTTGGACACGTGCTGCATCATCACCACGATGCGTTTGGCGCCATGAACCAAATCCATGGCACCGCCCATACCTTTGACCATCTTGCCCGGAATCATCCAATTGGCAAGGTCTCCGAATTGGGATACTTCCATGGCACCAAGTACCGCTACGTCGATAGCGCGTGATCGAATCATTCCAAAGGATTCCGAAGAAGAAAAGAATGAAGCTCCGGGAGCAGCAGTGATGGTCTCTTTGCCAGCATTGATAAGTTCCGGGTCCACCTTATCTTCGGCCGGGTACGGACCTACGCCCAAGATGCCATTTTCAGAATGAAGCACCACTTCGAGGCCCTCTGGGAGGAATCCAGGAATCAACGTTGGCATGCCAATTCCTAGGTTGACGTAGTCGCCGTTTTTCAATTCCTGTGCGGCCCGAGCCGCCATTTCTTCACGTGACCAGGTCATTTACTTGCTCACCGTCCTAAATTCGATTCCAGTTTCTTGCTTTCCCACTTCTACGACGCGATCGACGTAGATGCCCGGCACGTCAACCTCGGCCGGCGGAATCGCCTCCACCAATTCTTCTGCCTGCACAATGGTGATATCAGCGCAACGAGCGGCATCCGGGTTAAAGTTCTGCGCAGTCTTGGCAAAAGCTAGGTTGCCGTATCGATCTGCGCGAGCGGCATGAACGAAGGCAAAATCTGGGGTCAGTGCCTCCTCCAGCACGTAGAGCTCGCCGTTAAACTCACGAGTTTCCTTCGGCTTAGAAGTCTGCGCTATGGACCCATCCGGGTTATAACGGGTGGGGATATCCCCTTCCGCAAGCGGGGTTCCCACGCCGGCCTTGGTATAGAAGGCGGGAATGCCAGCACCGCCGGCACGCATACGCTCGGCCAACGTTCCCTGCGGGGTAAATTCCACAGTCAGTTCTCCTTCGAGATACTGGCGGGCGTACTCCTTATTCGTTCCGAGATAGGAACCAATAGAGCGGGAAATGCGATGATCTTTAAGCAAGAGCCCGAGCCCGAAATCGTCGGTACCAAGATTATTGGAAATGATGGTGAGGTCTCCAGAGCCGAGTTCGCGCAGAGCATCAATTAGACGCGCCGGAATTCCCACGAGCCCGAATCCGCCCACCGCAATGGAAGCGCCGTCTGGAATATCTGCTACGGCATTTTCTACTGAGTCGATGACTTTATCTAACATGGCTTCAGCCTACGTGTGGTTCATATATTGCACAAGGGTTCACAGTGCGAACACTTTTGGATACAATTACGAGACGTAGGCCACTTCATCAATTTTTAGAATCGGAGACCACACCTTGAACGACACCCCCACGGTGCAGTCACTCGCCCGCGGATTAGCCGTTTTGCACTCTTTTAATGGCGAGCGCCCACGCCAGACTCTGGCCCAGGTTGCCGAGGTCACAGGGCTAGCACGTGCCACTGCACGTCGTTTTTTGCACACCTTGGTAACGGAGGGGTACGCGCGCACGGATGGCTCTGAGTTTTGGCTTACCCCCCGGGTTTTGGAACTGGGCTATTCCTACCTATCGAGTTTGGGCCTTCCCGATATTGCCCAGCCCCATTTGAGGGAGTTATCCACCAAACTCGATGAATCCTGCTCTGTCAGTGTGTTGGATAGGGACACCGTGGTTTATATTGCCCGCGCCGCTGCACACCGCATTATGGCCACCAATATCACCATCGGCACCCGCTTTCCCGCGCACGCGACCTCAATGGGACAGGTACTGTTAGCGGATCTCACTCCAGCGCAGTTGGACGAATTCCTAGAAACGGCGTCGCTGGAGAAAGTCACCCCTCACACGCTCACCGCACCCGCGGATCTTCGGGCGCGCCTAGCGGAGATCCGGAAACGCGGTTGGGTCATCGTAGACCAAGAGCTGGAGAAGGGCCTGCGTTCCATTGCAGTTCCTATTCGCGATGGTTCGGGCCGCACTGCTGCAGCCATCAATGTCTCAACCCAAACATCCGTCTATTCCACTGAGGATCTCACCACGCGCATCCTGCCGGAGCTCATCGCAACCTGCAAGGCAATCTCCCATGACCTTGCCACCACCGAACTTTCTTAAAGGAGAATTATCATGCACACCCGCGACGTAGTCCTTTGCTACCCCAAGCGCACCCCTGTCGGCCGTTATGGTGGCGCGCTAAAGTCCGTCCCCGTCCAAGAATTAGCTAGCCTCGTGGTCAAGACCATTGTGGAAGAGTCCGGTATCGACCCCACCAAAATCGATGACGTCATCTTGGGCCAAGGCTCCCCTAATGGTGCCGCACCCGCTTTGGGCCGCGTGGCTGCCTTAGACGCTGGCCTGCCCACCACCGTGCCGGGTATGCAGCTCGATCGCCGCTGCGGATCGGGTCTGCAGGCCATTATTACCGCAGGTGCCCACATTGCTACTGGCGCTGCCGATGTCATCATCGCCGGCGGCGCGGAGTCTATGTCCCGCACCGAATACACCGTTGATGCGGATGTACGCTGGGGAGCAAAGGGAGGAAATATGATCTTTCGCGATCGCCTCCAAGAAGCCCGCGAGGCCGCCGGCGGAAAGCACCACCCGATTGCCGGCGGCATGATTGAGACCGCCGAAAATCTCCGCCGCGAATACTCCATCGAGCGCGTCGCCCAAGACGAGCTCGCTGCACGTTCCCACCGCAATGCCGCCGCTGCACAGGAGCAATCGCTTTTCGACGCCGAAATCATCCCCGTCACCGTCCCCCAGCGCAAGGGGGAGCCTATCGTCGTAGACAAGGATGAACATGTCCGCCCAGATTCCAGTACAGACAAGCTATCTAAACTGCGCGCGGTCATGCGCAAGGAGGACGAAGAGGCAACGGTTACCGCCGGTAATGCCTCAGGCCAAAACGATGGTGCCGCGGCCGTCCTAGTGACTACCCGTGAAAAAGCCGAGGAGCTGGGTCTTACCCCAATGGTCACGCTCAAGGGATGGGCCCTAGCCGGCGTGGATCCGGAACGCATGGGTATCGGCCCGGTGAAGGCTTCCCGCAAGGTTATGGATCGCCTCGGCATCACCTTCGATGATCTTGACCTCATTGAGCTCAATGAGGCCTTTGCCGCCCAAGCGCTGGCTGTACTCAAAGAATGGGACATTTCGGCAGATGATCCGCGCTTCAACCCGCACGGTTCTGGCATTTCGCTCGGCCATCCCGTGGGTGCTACCGGTGCCCGCATCGTCGTCACCGCCGCGCATCACCTTCACCGCACCGGCGGTAAGCTCGCGCTGGTTACCATGTGCATTGGAGGCGGACAAGGTCTAGCAGCGATCATCGAGGCCGACTAAGCACTGGCCCACGCTCATTAGTGCAAGTGGTTGCTTGCCCTACAATCGCGCTTGGTTACTCGCCGTAGCGGCGCCCCACGTGAACGTCTACGCCGCCGAAGAGGCTATAGCAGTTCACAATAATTTCTGGCGCGTCTACCGGGAGGTCATTCGGATGGATGGCGCCGTTCTCTACCTTGAGGTCATGTCCGCCAAAAAGGCCTACGCCACTGACGTGGACGCGGAAGCCTTCGGGAATATAAACATCGACGCCACCAAAGACGCCCGCCGCGTTGATGGTGGTAGTACGACTGTGCAGGGCGACGCCCGTGAGATCGATGTCCACTCCGCCGAAAAAGCCCAGGCCTGTCAGAGAACGAGCTACTGCCCCGCCGCTGACAGTAGACCCGCCGAAGATCCCCGCCGCAAGGGAGCGGGTCTCCTGCACGCTCGGCTGCACCTGGCGGATAGCCTGCTCCACCTTGGCGATGGCTTTGGATTCTTGCTGGCCCGCATAGGCCTTTGCGATTTTTCGTTCTTGCCCGAACAGGAGAATTTCTGGGTCCTCTACAAGGTCAGCCAGCGGCTCGATGAGCTCAGCGCGAGTCGTTGCATTAACGCAGACGGCCGAGCGTTTTTCAAAATCATCGAGGTCAATCTGCCCTGCCGAAAGCGCATCTCCTAAAATATCTGCAGCTTTCATGCGCTCTCGGTGGTTACAGCGGATATCCAGCGGTTTCATACCTTTAATATATCCGCTTTCTCCGGCAGGCGCGCGAGTTATTCCTCGCCTTGGGGCCCCTAGAGGAACCTGCCTCCGGCAGAAAATCCTCTACGCGCTCGCCTACCCCGGTCAACTCTGCGATAGCCGCAATAGCGCGCTGCGCGCCCTTGCCGTCACCATAAGGATTGACGGCGTTGGCCATGGCGTCGAATGCGGCGGCGTCGGAAAGCAAAAGCTTTGCCTCTGCCACAATGAGCTCGCGATTAGTGCCCACCAGCTTAACCGTGCCGGCGACCACGGCTTCGGGGCGCTCGGTGTTTTGGCGCATGACTAGCACCGGCTTGCCCAATGCTGGTGCCTCCTCCTGGACTCCGCCAGAGTCAGTCAGGATGATGGTGGCACGGTTTTGTAGCTGCGTGAACTGGTCATAAGGCAGCGGATCCGTGATGATGATATTTGGCAGGTGCTCGACCTCCGGCAGGACCGCCTGGCGCACCTTGGGGTTGAGGTGCAGCGGCAATGCGAAGTTAATCTCCGGATAGGCTTCTGCCAAGTCCTTAACTGCACCACCGATTTCCTTCATCGCCTCAAGGTTCTCGCGGCGGTGGGTGGTAACTACGACAAGCCGCTTATCGGACTCTGCGGCTTCCTGCAGGGCAGGGTCTGCGAACTTCGTGTCCCACGATGCTGCTTCCAGCAGAGCGTCAATGACGGTATTACCGGTGACCACAATGTCCTTGGAACGCACATTCTCGCGGCGCAGGTTCTCCATCGAGCCTGCGGTTGGAGCCAGATGCAGCTCGGCTACCTGGCCAATGAGCTTACGGTTAGCTTCTTCTGGGAACGGCGAGTGGATATTGCCGGTACGCAAACCGGCTTCGAGGTGAACGATCTTGACCCCGCGATGGAAACCGGCAAGTGCTGCAGCCATAGCCGTAGAGGTATCGCCCTGGGAGATAATGACGTCCGGCTTTTCTTCTTCAATGATGGAATCCAGACCCGCAATTGCGCGGGACACAATCTCATTGAGTCCCTGGCCCGGCTTCATAAGCCCCAAATCATGCTTCGGGGTAATGCCAAACATGGTGTTGACCTGCTCCAGCATCTCCTTGTGCTGGCCAGTAGAAACCGGAATGGATTCAAAGCGCTCATCTTTATCCAGCGCCTTAACGACGGGGGCGACCTTAATGGCCTCCGGCCGGGTGCCGTAAACGGTCATTATCTTGGGCTTAGTCACTAATCTTTTCCTTTAGAGTGACGGAGATATTTCTAAATTGAACCATGTGCGGGAGAGCTGTACCCCCGCTCAGGTATTGGAGCGTTCTAGCCGCTGACGCTCACGCCGCCGTCTGGGGCGATGGTCACCCTGGCCGCCATGGCGCGGGCTAGATCGAGACGCTGCCACGAGCCTCCCTCTGCTTGCCAATCCAATGGGTTGCCGGCTGGACGCGCGGTCTGGCGCAGCACCTCGGCGCGCTGATACCAGGTCAGCTCTGGGTGGGACGCTGCTAGCAGCACTGGAGCGGCCTGCGGGACGACCATCGGGGCGTCGGTTCGGTAGCGCGGGGCGAAGTCATAGTCCATGAATGTGGAGTATTGTTCTACCGCATCCGCCGTGGACCGATAGTCGGTGCCCTCTTCCCTATCCTGGGCCACCAGTTCTTCTACCGTCTTGCCGGTGCGCCACTTAATTTCTTGGCGCACTTCCATCGAGGCTTCCCATAGGGCATGGCGCATGCGCTTATCGTTGAGACGATCTGCCGCGGCGGCCTGGCCTGTCATGCGCCCACCGATGACATCCAGCGGGTAATGCACGCCCAGTACTACGCGGTGGTTGCCGGCCTCCGCGCCGCGCAGCATGAGCTGTGGGCCTACCTCAGGCAGCATGAAGGACATCAGCGTGGTAATCCACGTTGCCTGATTGGTATGGCCCGAAGGGAAGGCTGGCGAGGTGGGATAGAGATCCTTGGAGCCATCGTCATAGCGCTTAATCGCCTGCGGCGCGCGCTGGTACGGGCGTTGATAGTTGAAGTAGTACTTCTCCGACATCGTGGAATTGGCCAGTCCGCCTGCGCGGGCCGCATAGCCATTTCCTAGGAGGTATTCGGTCTTGGGCAGGCGGTGCTCGGCCAAGGCAGCGCGGAAGGCATCGCCTAGGTTCTTGCCCATCGAGTCAGAAACGGCGTTGAGCACGCTCGTCGAGCTGGCTTTGGCATCGGCCTGCGCGCGGCGGATCAAAGCGGGGTCACCGGCTGCGGCGTTATTGATGGCCACGGCCTTGTCCATATTTTCTTGGCGGATTTCTGGCTGAGCCTTGATGTGATCAAAAAGCTGGACTACCTGCCAGTAGTTGCCAAATTGATAAGAGGAAACATCGGATTCAAAGCCCGCGATATAGTCCGTGGTAAACGGCTCTGGAACCGGGGCACCGGGGTGCTGGACCGGAGGAGCGCCGGTGGTCTGCTGGGTAACAGGCTCGCGGAGCTGTGGCACGGCCACGGGGAGGGCGGCGCTGGCAGCCGGTGCCAGCGTTATGGTCAGTCCGGTGGCCGCGCACAAGGCGAGTGCGCGAACTGCCGGGCGGAGTTTATTCCGATAGTTCAACGTGGAAACCTTTCACTAGTAACGAATTCCCACGCATAATATCTAACTAAAGTTACAAAAAGGTGAACGTGACGCTAAACCCGCATGCACAAAGCTGGGACGGTGACTACACCTTCCCGGTACTATCTAGCAATCCTCGGACCAAGCTGAAGCTTTCTGCGTAGTAGCAACACCGGTGTTCTGGTTACTCGATTCTGCCGAAATACTCGCGGTAAATAGCGCGGCCAGCGCTACTGCTGAGGCCGCGGCCGAGTCCCTACGCGCGTTTATGTCCACCTCTTTAAACTAGCGCGAATTCCTGTTTATGAAAAGAGCTGTTCTACAGCAAATCGAGCTTTACCCCTTAACGGTGGCTAGCAGCGAGCGACGGGCCTTCGCGGTAGGCTGGTGGAGAACTTTTACTCGTACTGGAATAAGGGGACACGCTAAATAATGATCCAATTCGTCTTCGGCGCCGCAGCAGGATACGTTTTTGGCACCAAAGCAGGCCGCAAGCGCTACCACCAGATCAAGGGCGCCTACGAGAAGGCCATCAACTCCCCCGTGACCAAATCTGCCGTCACTTCTGCACGCAAGGCAGTAGCCAACCGCTTGGATCCGGAACCGCGCATGCGCGAGGTTCGCGATCTATCTTCCAAGCGCAAGGGCAAAGGCCGGCTGCGCGGCTCCCAGGTAGACAACGCGGACCGCATTTATGAACCTGATGAGGACTAAATTAGTTTCAGCCTCTTCCCTCCCCTCGCTGCGCACCTGAATCGGTGACATGGCGAGGGGATATTTTTAACTTTGGGGAGGCGTGCCGCGGAAGGCGCGGTCATTGAGCTCGCGGCGGGCCTGTTCCAGAGCGACGAGGTCAGCAAAAAGCGAGTTATAGCTAGCCTCATCATCGGAGGGACGCATGCGGCCAAGACGAGCCTTCAACTGGGCGATTTGATCGCCCACCACCGTCTCTTGCAATCGGGAGAGCACGGAGTCGGCGTATTTTTCGGGACCGACGTCGGTGGGCAAAATGGCCTCTACGGCAAGCTCCGAGACGAAGTTGCGGCCGGTAAGGTCCTGCATTTCGCCGGCCACCGCGGCGATCCACTCCACGGCCGGCATGGTGGCGCCCTGAGCTGCGCCACCCACAGTAGAAATGGCTTGGCGCACGAGGCGGTAGGCGTCGTTGGTATAGGCGTCGGCAGTAATGCCATCGAAATAGGAACCTGCCACCTGCGGCATCTGCAAGGCCAGCTTGAGGGCCTCGCGCTGAGGCCACAGGTGGGTCTCCTTCGGGCTCGGCGGGTGGATCATCGGCACGTCTTGTTGTGCCGGCTGTTGCTTCGCATTGTCGAAACGACGAATGGTGGGCTTTTCGGCCTTTTTGGGTTTGCGCGCTTCCGCGCGGACCTGTCGGAGAACCTCTTCCGGATCCGGCCAGCCCACCCAGCCGGCGAGGCGGCGGGCATATTCACGCTGCAAAGGTTGATCACGGATCTGTGCGACGACGGGTACCGCGCGGCGCAGGGCCTGCAAACGCCCCTCGGCGCTGTCAATGCTGTACTCCGCGATGACGGACTGGATAACGAACTCGAACATGGGGATGCGGTCCGCGATGAGCTCGCGCACGGCGGCATCGCCTTTGTGCAAACGCAGATCGCACGGATCCATGCCGTCGGGCGCTACGGAGACAAAGGATTGACCGGTGAACTTTTGCTCGCCGTCAAAGGCGCGCATGGCGGCCTTCTGGCCTGCCTCATCGCCGTCAAAGGTATAGATGAGCTCGCCATTGAAGTAGGAATCATCCAGCATGAGTCGGCGCAGCACTTGCAGGTGCTCGCCGCCAAAGGCGGTACCACAGGAAGCAACAGCGGTCTTGACGCCTGCGGCATACATAGCCATGACATCCGTGTAGCCTTCCACCACTACGGCCTGGTGGTTTTCGGCAATATTGCGCTTGGCCAAATCGAGGCCAAAGAGCACCTTGGACTTGCGGTAGAGCATGGTCTCAGAGGTGTTCATATACTTGCCGAGCTTGTCGTCGTCGAAAAGCTTGCGGGCGCCAAAGCCAATGACGTTGCCGGAAAGGTCCTTAATCGGCCACAGCAAACGACGATGGAAGCGGTCGATGGGACCACGCTTGCCCATCTTGGAAATGCCAGCTGCTTCCAGCTCTTCAAAGGAAAAGCCTAGGCGCAGCAGGTGTTTGGTAGCCGTATCCCATCCCTCTGGGGCATAGCCGCACTCGAAGTCATAGATGACCTCGCGGGAAAAACCGCGATCCAGCAGGAAATCGCGGGCTGTAGCCGCTTGTGGGGTCTCCAACTGCTGGCGGTAAAACTCGTGGGCGGCTTTATTGGCAGCGATGAGGCGCTGCCGCGTGCCCGGCTTCTCATTGCGCGCGCCCGTAGAACCGCCCTGGTAGTTAATGTGGTAGCCGATCTTCTGCGCTACTGCCTCAACTGCTTCTGGGAAGGAAACCTGCTCCATTTCCATCAAGAAGCTGAAGACATCGCCACCCTTGCCGGTGGAAAAGCAGTGATAGTAGCCGCGCTGCGGGCGCACGTGAAAGGACGGCGTCTTTTCATCCTTGAACGGGCTAAGGCCCTTGAGCGAATCGTGCCCAGCGGGCTTGAGCTGCACGTACTCGCCGACGATTTCTTCTAAAGGCGCGCGTTCACGGATAGCTTGGATGTCGCTGTCCGGAATTCTGCCTTTTGCCATGCGTACAGACTACCCCGCGCGTGGTGGGAATGTTCAAATAGCTAGGGCAGGATGGTGACGTTGAACAGGGTTCACAGTTTGGACGCAAATTACCCTCTGTTGGGGTACTTTCCACATACTGTTACCTACCCCCGTGACGGGGCAATTTTTGACCTCGCCATTGTCTCGGGCCAATTTCCACTTTTAGCGCCGCACCTGCAACAATAAAGGTATGCCCAAGTCCAAAGCGTCCAAGAAATCGCTCCCCGTTGCCCTCGGCGGCCTTGCGCTTGTCGTCGTAGCAAGCTATTTCGGTTTCGACCTCGGCGGCGATGGTGATTCCGCTGCCTCCTCCACTTCTGAGTCAGCACAAGCGGCCGCAACTGGCGACACCGATACTTGCGAGATGTCTTCCCTACCCGCCGAGGCCAAAGACACCGCGGACGATATCTTGGCCGGTGGCCCCTACGACTACCCGGATAATGACAACGTCCGCTTTGGCAATTACGAGGGCCGGCTGCCTCAGCAGGACAAGAATTACTACCGCGAATACACGGTAGAAACCCCAGGCAGCCACAACCGCGGCGCCCGCCGCATTATCACCGGTGGCGGCAGCGAGACCGACCCAGACGTGTGGTACTACACCGATGACCACTATGAAAGCTTCTGTTCTATTCCGGACGCAGAGGAGTAATCATGCGACGCATCCTCATTACTGAACACATCCGCACCCGCGCGGACTTCTTTAACGCACTCGGCCGCACCCGCGGCTGCGAAGACTGCGGCCCGCGCAACCTCGATGACCTAGCGGATTTCCTACGCGAGCAGCGCACCAGCGTCATCGTTGCCTCCAATATGGATATCGAAGGCGAGGACCTAGCGGCGGTAGCTAGCGTGCTCGAGGACCAAGGTGTCGCGTTGGTGCGCTAGCGACTCGGGCCCTGGGGTTGGAGCTGAGGCGTTAGGTCCATAGATATGAGGCCGAATTGAGGGTTTTGAGCTCTCAATTCGGCCTTTTCGCGCTCAGATCGGCCTGATGACTCTCGACCTAACTCTAGCGCGGTGGTGGGCAAGCCAGGTTTAGCTGAGGAACCCAGACAGCTCCGCACTCCGGCGGGCCAAGCGCTCGAGGCGAGACTCGGTCATAGACGCAATTTGGTCAATGATGGCGCGGTCGCGGGCGGCGTCAGTTTCGGCTTGCTCCCACCACAGCCGGAAGGTGGCATCGAGGGAGCCAGGGGCGCCGGCGACAAGGTAATCGTAGACGCGGTAGATGCGCTCGCGTTGACGGTCCTGGCGGGCAAGGTGGGCGGGCTCGTCCATGACGTAGAGGACCGCGATGGTTTTAAGCAGCTTGACCTCGGCCTCGGCTTGCTTGGGCACAATGAGGTCACCGTGCATGCGGCCAAGGGTATTGGAGGAGATGAGCTCGGCATTGGCTTCGCTGGTGGCGCCGACGGTCGCACCGACATAGCGGCCTACGAGCTCAGAGGTCATCTTCTTCAAGTTGGCATAGTCGCGCAAGGAGTAATCAAAATCGCCGATGGCGTTGATGACGCTTAAGTTGCGCAGGCTATCGGCCGCCTCCAAGAGCTCATCGGCGGTGCCGCCAAAAGCTTTAGCGCCCTTTTCTGCCAGCTGGGCTAGCTCAACTAGGTCCCACAGAACATTGAGGGAGATGCGCCGGGAAATAATGCCGTCTTCCACATCATGCACGGAGTAGGCGATGTCATCGGACCAGTCCATGACCTGAGCTTCGATGCATTTGCGATTATCGCTATGGCCCTCGCGCAGCCACTCGAGCAGATCCGCGTCCTCGTCATAGGCGCCGTATTTGCGGTTGGTGCTGCCATCGGGATTGGTTTTGGTCCAGGGGTATTTGCAGGCACCGTCGAGGGCGGCGCGGGTGAGGTTGAGGCCGAAGCTGCGCGGCACGCCGCTGGCATCGTCCACGATGATCTTGGGCTCTAGGCGGGTGAGGATGCGCAGGGTCTGCGCGTTTCCTTCAAAGCCGTTGAGGGCGACCTCATTGAGTGCGTTTTCGCCATTGTGCCCGTAGGGCGGGTGGCCGATGTCATGGGTCAGCCCTGCCATGTCGCACAGATCAGGATCGAGTCCAAGTCCAGCACCGATGCTCCGCGCAATTTGGCCCACCTCCAGCGAGTGGGTCAGACGGGTGCGTGGAGTATCGCCATCGCGCGGCCCGACGACCTGAGTTTTATCGGCCAGACGCCGCAAGGCTGCCGAGTGCAGCACGCGGGCGCGGTCACGGGCAAAGACGCCGCGATGTTCTTCCACGGTATGGAAGGCTGAGCCCTTCGGCTTTTCATCGGCCAGGCGGGCGAAGTCGGCGGCGGAATAAGAATAGGACACGACCCAAGCATATTCCGTGAACTGGCCTTTTGGGTGAGCAACGTGGCCGCCTAGTTTTTAGCAGGCCGCGGGCCTTTCACAAAGTTGCTGCCCACCGCTGCCAGGCCCACAACCACCACCAAGAAAAGTATGAGTCCAAATGGGACATCCGGAAAGTGCAATACAAGTTTATGCGCTATATAAGAGTCCATATACGTGCTCAGTAGAACAGCTGCTCCTAGCGACAAAGCCAACGCAAAAGCCGAAGGCAAACAATTGGCCAATTTCCTGTTTCTGTGCGCTTCTGCAACTGAGACGCCTTGTTCCCAAATGGTTTTAGTGAAGCGGATAAGCCGACCTTGTTGTGCTAAGGCCAGTCCGAAGATGAGAACTGCTCCCCCAACAATCACGTAGGCAAACAACGGAATAAATTCGCTTGTACCGGTACCGTTTGGACCGTAAAGCAACGTTGAAGGTAGGTTTTCTGCCCATTGCTGAGCGCCTACAACCTCCATCGCTTGGCTGTCGCTCAATTCCACTTGCTTCGAAAAAATGGCTACAGCATAACCTTCGTCTTGCCTTTCGCCCGTTCCCCAAGAAGGATCTGCTTCAGAATTAAAGGTTTTATCCCATGGCCGCATCCACGTTTGGTCAAACGGCGATCGGGGTTCCGTCTCAACTACCTCTCGGTCATTAACCAAGGAACTTACTGTTCCGTCCCGATCTTCTACCAGCGCAAAGACAGCGCCTTCTTCCATGGTGGAAGGTTGGAGCTCTTCCGAGTCTTGGTCAGCAGGCACCCAGCTAAGAACTCCTAGGCAATCTGCGGCGTGATCCTGACAAATGTTTTGGGCAGTGGATGTGCTGATAGTTTGTTCATCCTGCGGCGACCCTACATACACGTTCTTCACATTGTCAGCTAATTCTTCCCTTGCTGAGTAGAGTGCCGAATCATTCGCAATAAAAGGAATGATGGGAAACAAGATAAAAATACAAGAGACCCGCAATATGGTGGTGGCGATAAAAGATCGCGCATATCGGACTCCCAAAATCGGAGGATTCCATCCCCCAAACTTGAGGGAGAGGTATTCGGCGGAATATAAGACAACCGCGTAGACAAATACAGAGGCAGCACTCACCAAGAAGGGCACGCAGTAGACGAAAATAAACGGCCACCTACTAGATGGATCCGCTTGGGGCATCGCCACAAATCCCACTAGCAATACAACACAGGCTGCTATCCCCAGCGGATATCGAAGGAGTTCTGCAGCCCGCGGATTCCTTGGAGTTGGATCTATGCGAGTTGGGCCTTGGCTCAAATCCTCCAAAACTCTCGTTTCCTGTTGGAAAGGAACGAAGCTCAGACAAACGATAGCGCACCATGAGATCACAGCGACGAGTAGTGGTGAAGGGAGTCCTTGAGGAAGATCAATGCCAAAACCCGAATACAGAACCAAGAAGATTGGCTTCATCAGCACTGGAACCAGAACTGCGCTAACTATTGAAAAGAAAAAATAAACCGTAAGTAGCTCAAGGAATAGCACTCGGCGAATTCGTTTTAATGTTAACCCAAATAAACGAAGCGCCTCATAGTGGTGGCGCCTCCCCTCCACCACATGCCTAAAGCAGTATTTGAGCGCCAGAGCAAAGGGAATGATCGATATGAAAGCCGAATACATCAGCCCCATTGACATAGATTCGGCTACCTTGTCCGCCGCTACTGTGGAGACTAACAGACAGACAAAGAAGAAAAGCACAAACGAGGTAGCTAGTAACGGGATACTCTCCACAAAAGTGCTCTTACGGATCCTCGCTTCCACAGCGCGAAAATTCATTGGTTTACCCCGATTTCCAAAACCTGATCACAAAACTGCGCTAAACGATCATCGTGGGAAACTACCAAGGCGATTGCGTGGTTTCTTACTGTGTAATTATGCAGATATCGCAACACTGAATATGTGTTGTCCTCATCCAAGGCACTCGTCGGTTCGTCTGCGAAAACGAGTTGGGGCTTTTTGGACATTGCCGTTGCTATGGCCGCGCGTTGGCGTTGTCCCCCTGAAAGCTCGTGCGGTAGAGAGGCTCCGTATTCACTCATATTGAGTTGAGCTAGCAAAGAGCTATTAGCGTCCGAGTCCGCAGTGGCTCCGCTTAGCCCTTGTGCGAAGGAAAGGTTTTCGTCGATTGTCAAACAGGGCACTACGCCGGAATCTTGAAACACTATTCCCATCGATTTAGCTCGAAGCCTATCTCTATTTCGAGCAGAAGAGCTCCATAAGTCATGTCCGAAAATACTGACGGTTCCTGATGTTGGCTTCTGGAGTCCAGAGATAACGCGAAGCAGCGTGGATTTGCCGGACCCAGAGGCGCCTCGAATCCAAGTGAGGGTGCCTGGCTCATGCACAGAGTCGATAGAGAATAGCGGGCTACTTTTCCTGCTTAGCTTTACAGACAGGTTCTCCAGTTTTAACACGCTTTCCTCCTGAGGCTTCGTAGCATTTCAGCGCTGGCCGACATGGCTCGGTGTTACTTCCTGATTTAACGGAAAAGAACCCCTTTTTCCCTAAAAATGTATCGGCAGCTTAAAAAATATCATGCGATGCTTCTTATCGCCGGGGAAAAGAATCCCTATCTTCCTGCTCAATCGTCTGATGCCGCAGCTTTTGATTCGGGCGCAGGAGCTGCTCCACGCGGTAGAACCCATTGCGCAGTGCGGCGGCACCGCGCGGGGGCAAAAGTCCTGCTACCAGCGCGTAGGCCACGCCACCGGTTTCGTGGGCAAGGTAGCGCCACCAGGGTTTGGAAAAGCGCGCGGCCGGGTAATACGGCGTGCCGGATACGGTGGCTTTTAGTCCTTCCTGGCGGGCGATGAGTGCGGTGCGCGGGCGGTGGAGGGGATCGGTGATGATGGTGGCGTCGGAAAGCGCGAAGGCTTCCTTGGCCGCTTTCAGGGAGCTGCGGGTATCTAGCCCCTCCTCCACCGCGTGGACGGTCAGGTGTGGGTAGTGCTCGCGCAGAAAGGTGCGGCCGACGCCGGCCTCAGTAAACCTATCGCCGGGTAGCTTGCCGCCCACGGTAATAACTTCCAGGCCCTCGGCGGTGGCTAGCTCGCCGGCATGGCGCAGGCGTCCGGCAAGGATGCGGGAGGGCCGGCCGTCATATTGGGCAGTGCCTAAAACAATTACGTACTTCACTGCCCCATTACACTACCCGCCGAAGAGCTAAGTGGAGCCGGTAAAGTGGTGGGCATGAATTTGAGTGCACGTTTGGGCCGCGCGGCCGTCGCCGCTTTCATTTTGGGCTGCACCTCCATCGGTGCGGGGTCTGCCTTTGCCGCTGAAACCACCACCGTGGCGCAGGGCACCGGTACGACCACCCTTAAGGAGAAGGTTACCGATGACGCGGGCGTTTTAAGCACCCAAGAAAAGGCCGAGCTGAGAGAAAAGATTGGCCAGCTACAAAAGGATGAGCACCGGGTCCTCTTTGTCTACATCACCAATAAGCTAGATGCGGATCCGGAAAGCTTTGCTGCCCAAGTGGTCAAGGACAAGGGGGAAAACTCTGCGGTGTATGTCCTGTCCGTCGATGACCGCAAAATGGGCGTGCAGACCGGCAAAGCTTGGCCCAAAGGCCGGCTCGACCAGATGTATGACGCTGCCTATGACAAGCTGGCCAGCGATGAATACGGTGCTTCCGCCCTCGCGCTTGCCGACGCCGCCCTGGGCAACCCTAGTGCCTCCAGCTCTTCTGGCTCCTCCGATTCTTCCGGCCTAGCGTGGCTGGGCGGTGGCGCGGCCGCCATTGTCGCCGCCGGTGGCGGAATCATGTACTACTCCCGCCGCAATACTAAGAAGAATAAGGCGCAAACGCTCGAGTCGGCCCGCGAAATCGCCCCGGGCGATACCGGTCAGCTCAACCGTTTGTCACTTGAGACCTTGGACCAGTTGGCGCAGGAAGAGTTGGTCTCTACCGATGAGTCCATTCGCCGCGGCAAGGAGGAGCTCAATATCGCGCTTTCGGAGTTTGGTCCAGAGCGCGTGCGCCCGTTTACCAAGGCGATGAACCACTCTACTTCTACCCTGCAAAAGGCTTTCCACCTACGCCAACGCCTAGATGATGCCGTTCCGGAGTCCCCGGCCGAACGACGCCAGATGCTCGTGGACATCGTCTCTTCCTGTGGTCAGGCCGACGATGCCCTGGATGCCCAGGCCGCTGAATTTGCCCAGATGCGCGACCTACTTATCCACTCCGATGAGAAACTGGACGAGCTCACCCAGCGCACCGTGGGCCTGCGCGCCCGCCTGCCGGAAGCCGAATCCACGTTGGCTCGGTTGAAGGGCAACTATGACGAGCACGTTTTGTCCTCCATTGCCGATAACCCGGAGCTTGCCGCCGCTTCGCTTGATGAGGCAGAAAAACTGCTAGAAAAGGCCCGCGGGGTCCAGGCCCAGCCGGCCGGTCAGCAGGGCCCGCTGGTGGGGCTCATCCGCGATAGTGAACATGCCTGCGCGATGACGGATCGCCTAATTTCCGGCGTGGAAAACGCGGAGGAGAATATCGCCACCGCCCGCGCTAACCTCGAGTCCCTCATTGCCGAAGTCGAAGGCGAAATCGACGAAGCCCGCGAGCTCGAGCGCCAAGGCAAGGCGCAGGGAACCACGGCGGATTGGAACGCGCTCGAGGAACTGCTCGGTCGCGCTGGCTCCGCAGTCACTGAGGCCAAGGCCCAAGGCCAGCAGGATCCATTGGGCCAGCACACCGCACTTACTTCTATTGACACGCAGCTGGATGAGGCGCTTGACCGCGTGCGGGAAAAGACCTCCACCCACGCGCGCCAACTGGATCTCTTCCGCCAGCAGATTTCCGTGGCGGAATCCAATATTCAGGCTGCGGAGGACCTCATTTCCTCCCGCGGGCGCATCATCGGCTCGGGCGCACGCACCGCGCTTGCCGACGCCAAACGTCTCCACGCCCAAGCCCTCCACACCGAGCGCAGCGATATCCGCGCCGCCCTGCAGTCTTCCCGCGAAGCGGTGGCCGCGGCCCAGGCGGCGCTGCAGCGCGCCAAGGATGACATTGACGAGCACCGTCGCCGCCAGCAGCGGCAGCAGATGGGCAACGCGGCCGGCAATATCGTCACCGGTATGGTCCTGGGCCAAATGCTCGGCGGCGGCCGCGGCTTTGGTGGCGGTTTCGGAGGCGGCGGCTTTGGTGGAGGCAGCTTTGGCGGCGGCGACGGAGGCGGCTTCCGCGGCGGCTCCTTCTAGCCGAGCAAAGGCCGCCCCGTCTCACTCTCCGTGGGCGGCGCCTTCGTTGATTGCGCCGGACTAGGTGCGCAGGGTGCGCGGGGTGGCGTCGAGAAGCGCACAGGCGTAGCTCAAGAATATGGCGTCGAGCTCCGGCAGCTCACCCACGCTCACCTGCAGTCCGTTTCCCGCCGGGGCGGTGCTGGCAACCTCGGCGCCCGAGCGGCGAGCTACGATGCGGCGCTCGCGGCGGAAAGGGTTGCGGCGTTCTAGCAGGTACTCGCGCTCCCCGCAGGCCGCACGCAGGCGGGTGATGGTAATCCCGGCCTGGGAGACCGAGAAATCCTCGCCCGCGCCCGCCGCGGTCTGCGCGCGCAAGAAGAAGCGCGGGGAGGAGTAATCCAGCGAAGATTCCAAGGTTAGGCGCTCGCCGGCCGCGGTGGCGAGCACACCGTCGCACACGGAAGCCAGTTGCTCCCCCGCGGCACTGCTGAGCGCACCCTCGCCCCAAGTCCACTGCACAGTCATTAGAAGATGAAAAGCGCGAGGATGGCAACGATGGAAGCGAGGACCAAGGTGATGATCCACGCCCAAGCCTTGCCTTGGGTATTGGCATCAAGGATGACGCGGGTAAACCAGCTCAAACCGGCAATTTCGGCGGTGGTGAGTCCTTCGGCTTCGTGCTCGAATTCGAGGATGGACTTGCGCACCCCAGAGTTGCGGGAGGAGAACTGGCCTACCTTGTCATCATCGACATCATCGATGATCCAGTCGCCGCTGTTTTCATTGATGAAGTGAAAAGTGCGGCCGTTGAGCGATGCCTCTAGGCGCTTATCGCGGCCGAGGCGGCCGGCGAGGCGGTAGATGGAGCCGTCGGCAAGCGTGGCAGAGGCGCCAAGGTCACTGACCTCGGTGCGCCAGAAGTGGCCGTCGACCTCCGCGGAATGCTCCGAGAATACGCCCAGCTGCTCCGGGCCGTCTTCGGCCAAGAGCACGGGTTTTGCGCGGTCAGAGCGATCCCAGCTGGTGTAATGCATCCCTAGCACCCAATCAGGCGGGAGGCGAGGTAAGCCTCGAGGTCATCGAGCTTCACGCGCTCCTGCTCCATGGTGTCGCGCTCGCGCACGGTCACGGCATCGTCTTCGAGGGTGTCGAAGTCGAAGGTGACGCAGAACGGGGTGCCAATCTCATCCTGGCGACGGTAGCGGCGGCCGATGGCACCGGAGACGTCAAAGTCCACGTTCCAATAAGCGCGCAGCTTATCGGCCAACTTGCGGGCAGGCTCAGAGAGCTCTTCCTTCTTGGAAAGCGGAAGCACGGCTACCTTGATGGGGGCCAGGCGGCGGTCCAGGCGCAGGACCACGCGCTTATCGGTACCACCCTTGGCGTTGGGAGCTTCTTCCTCGTCGTAGGCATCAACCAGGAAGGCCATCATGGAACGGCCCAATCCGGCGGCCGGCTCGATGACGTACGGGATCCAGCGCTCGTCATTGGCCTGGTCATAGTAGGACAGGTCCTCGCCCGAGCCCTTGGCGTGTACGGACAGGTCATAGTCGGTGCGGTTAGCCACGCCTTCCAGCTCGCCCCACTTGGAGCCCTTGAAGCCAAAGGCGTACTCCACGTCCACGGTGCGCTTGGAGTAGTGGGAGAGCTTTTCCTTCGGGTGCTCGTAAAGGCGCAGGTTTTCTTCCTTGATGCCCAGGTCCACGTACCAGTTATAGCGGTCATCGATCCAGTACTGGTGCCACTCTTCGTCCTCGCCTGGCTTAACGAAGAACTCCATCTCCATCTGCTCGAACTCGCGGGTGCGGAAGATGAAGTTACCTGGGGTAATTTCATTGCGGAAGGACTTGCCAATATTCGCAATGCCAAACGGCGGCTTCATGCGCGAGGAGGTCATCACGTTCTTGAAGTTAACGAAGATGCCCTGTGCGGTCTCCGGACGCAGGTAGTGCAGGCCCTGCTCATCATCGACTGGGCCAAGGAAGGTCTTGAGCAGGCCGGAGAAAGCCTTCGGTTCGGTCCAGTCACCCGGCTGGCCGGTTTCCGGGTCATTGATATCTGCCAGGCCGTTTTCTGGCTCGTGGCCGTGCTTTTCCTCGTAGGCCTCAATGAGGTGGTCGGCACGGTAGCGCTTACCGGTGTGGCGGGATTCCACCAGCGGGTCGGAGAATACTTCAACGTGACCGGAAGATACCCAGACCTGGCGTGGCTGGATGACGGAGGTATCGACACCCACGACGTCTGCGCGGGACTGGACCATGTGGCGCCACCACTGACGCTTGATGTTTTCCTTGAGCTCTACACCAAGAGGGCCGTAGTCCCACGCGGAGCGGGAACCGCCGTAAATTTCACCTGCCTGGTAGACCAAGCCGCGGCGCTTACACAGGTTTACAACGGTATCGATGACGGATGCCATAAGTTTTCGGACTCCTCTGGTAGGGGACAGTCTTGACAATCTCGTTCAGTCTAACCCTAAGCGCTTGCCGGCGGTGGATTAGGGCATGAATTTAATTTGAAATACATACGAGTTATTGAACACATCGGGTAATATAAGGGTGCCCGACAGGTAATAGGTATTTAATTGAAAGTGACATTCCCTATGACGACCACTGATACGGCGATTAATAGTTCTGCGGCCGCCGGCGTGATCGCTGCCCTCGATTCGCCCCTACGCATCGCCATCATCTCCCGCCTGGCCGAACGCGATCACTTTGTACACGAGATCGTCAAAGCCACCGGCAAGTCTCAGCCGCTCATTAGCCAGCACCTGCGCGTTCTCAAGCAAGCGGGCATTGTTGACTCCGAGCGCAGCGGGCGCGAGGTGACCTACTCACTCATTGCGCCGCAGGTATTGGACTTGCTTGCCGACGCCGCCAGGATCGCCTCCTAGCCCTCCCCTCCTTGCATATAAAGCCGCCTGACTATGCAGTTGTTGAAAAAGAATTGATAATATAAAGGTCATGGCTTTACACGACAGTATTCCCAAACTAGGAGCGCGCAATACCAAGCAGCGCACCGCAGTCGTCGAGGTGCTGCGGGATATGGAGAAATTCGCCTCCGCCAAGGAGATCTATCACGAACTTCAGGAGCGGGAGGAAAAGGTGGGTCTGACAACCGTGTACCGCACCCTGCAGTCCCTAACCGATATCGATGCAGTGGACGCGCTCCACATGCCCAATGGCGAAACCCTCTACCGCCATTGCGAGACCGACGCCCATCACCACCACTTGGTATGCACCAAGTGTGGCCGCACCGAGGAAATCGACGGCGGCCCCATTGAAAAGTGGGCGACCTCCGTGGCCAAGGAGTACGGCTTCGAGCTCACCGGCCACGATGCCGAGGTCTTTGGCATCTGCAGCAACTGCGCCGCTTCCGCCTAAGCATCCCCACTCCGCCTAGTGAAGCCGCTCCTCCCCTAGCCCCAGTCTCCACTCCGGAGCCTGGGGTTTTCTTGCGCGGCCCGACTGTGGCAGGGCCTTCCACGCCAAGACTATAGCGCCGAGACCGCAATCAACTGCACGACCACATTATTGACCAAGTGCACAATAAAGCCTGCGCGCAGCGAATTGTGGAAGCGGGTTACAAGCGCGCACCCCATTCCTAGAAACGTCGCATACACCATGACCGGCGGCGCAATATGGACGAGACCAAATAGCAAAGAGCTGAGGATCACGCTGGCAAACGCTGGGACGCTGCGATCTAGATACCCCATCAGCAGGCGGCGAAACACAATTTCTTCCACCAGCGGTGCCAGCAAAAGATAGGAGGCCAAAGAAACGACCACCATGACACCGCGTCCATCTGCTGCAGATGTACTTTCCGAGGGCGATAGCCCCAACAGCGGCCCCACAATCGCGGCAGCGACTCCCGCTACAAAAATGGCGAGAGGAACTTGCCACAATAAGTGCCAACCACGTCGACCTAAGGGAACAAAGCCGAGACTAATTCCCCGACGCTTGAGGTAATACACCAACGCAACAGTCGGCACTACCACTGAAATAACAAGTGCAGCAGGCAGAACTACACCGAGCCCACCCGTGGTCAAACCGGTCTTCAGCATGGCAAAAACTGTCACTACCAATAGGACATCCATTGAGATGATTGCCACTATTCCGATTAGTGCGTCTTTTAGCCTGATGTCGTCTTCTGCCATGCTTTTACCCTAAAAGGCCGTCAATCATCCTTAAGAATGAATTTACCCGGGACAGTAAAGCACCCTTTACAGTAAAGGATGCTTGACATATAGTGGGCGTCAAGCACGCTTTACAATCACTTGTTAGAAGAGGCTTCCTTGCAGACCACCCGCTTTGGCCGCCCCAAGTTTGGCGGCACCCAAACCAAGCTCATCACACTATCCGTTGCAGCAGGCGCGGGCCTTGCTGCAGCCGCCGGTGCCATCGTGGCCGCTTTCGTACACGATGATTCACCGCTACTAGCGTTTGCTGTGTACGCACTGTGCCTATTTCCTGTAGCTACGGCGGCTAGCTGGGGATTCATGGTGGATCGAGACACCATCCGTGGGGCAACACCCGATCCGGAAAATTCCATCGAATCCCATTGGTATTCGCAAGCCTCCGAAAACACCCTGCACGCCATGCTCTTTGGCATCGGCGGACTTGGCATCGCCTCCTCTTTTTGGGATTTCCACGTTTCGGGCACCCTGCTCACTATCATCTTGGGAGTCTTTGTGACCGGCACCTTTGGCATTAGCTACTTTGCCCACAAGCGGGCGGCAAGCTAAGCCATGGACAACCGGCTTAAAGAGATTCGCGAGAGCCAAGGTCTCTCCCAGCAGGGCTTAGCCACGGAGCTAGGCGTATCGCGCCAAACGGTCATCAGTATTGAAAAGGGGCGCTACGATCCTTCGCTCCCCCTCGCATTTCAGATCGCGCGCCACTTTTCCTGCCGAATCGAGGACATCTTTATCCCCGAGGTATAAAGCACACCACTTTGGTGCTGCGCGTTACTTCTTAACGCCACCGAAGCGGCGGTCGCGCCGCGCGTATTCCTCGATGGCGGCGAAGAGATCCTCCGGGGTGAAATCTGGGAAGAGCTTATCCTGGTAAATCATCTCCGCATAAGCCGACTGCCACAGTAGGAAGTTGGAGGTGCGCTTCTCTCCGGACGGGCGCAGGAAGAGATCGACATCCGGCATGCCCGGGTCATAGAGATGCTGTGCGATGGTTTCTTCCTTAATATCGCGCGGGGTGAGCTCGCCGGCTGCAACCTGCTTGGCGATGTCCCGAAAACCATCCACCAGCTCTGCCCTACCGCCGTAGTTCACGCACATGGCCAAGGTCATCTTGGTGTTATCCTTGGTCAGCTCTTGGGCGGCCTCGAGCTCCTTAATCACTGAGCGCCACAGGCGCGGGCGGCGCCCAGCCCACACCACGCGCACGCCCCGCTCGTTGAGCCACTCGCGCTGGCGGCGCAGCACGTCGCGGTTAAAGCCCATGAGGAACCGGACCTCCTCGGGACTGCGGCGCCAATTCTCCGTAGAGAAGGCATATGCCGAAAGATAAGGAACGCCGGCGGCCAGGCAGGCATCGACGACGTCAAGAAGCACGGCTTCGCCGCGCCTATGCCCCTCGGTGCGCTTCATGCCCTTCTCTTGGGCCCAGCGGCCATTGCCGTCCATAACCAGCGCAATATGGCGCGGCATGAACTCATCCGGGATATTCGGCGGGGTCAAAGTGCGGTTCGGGTCTGGCGTAATCACGGGCTATATTCTACTGCTCCATTACCTGCAATGCGGAAACATTGCGCTCCATGTGCCACTGCAGGTGCGCCCGCGCTAGGCGATGCCCCTCCTGCTTTTGCGCATTCGTGGGATTCGTCGGGTAGTTATGCGCTAAAAGCCACAGGTGATGCAGCGTTTCCGGATCCACCTCGGCTGCACCCGGCGGCCGGCATTCGTGGCACGCCGCCCCGCCGACTGCCGGGTGAAAGGCGTGGTGCGGGCCGGGCCGGTTGCACTGGGCACAGTTGAAAAGGCTCGGCGCCCAACCGGCATGCGCCATCGCCTGCAGCAAGAAGGCATCCAGAGTCATGGTTGGGTCCGCAGTTTGCAGCCGCTCCAAGGTCGCGGTGACGGATTCGTAGAGGTAGGGGTCATGGGCTGCGTCGGCAAAAGCCAGGCGCTCGGCTGACTCCAGCACCGCGCAGGCCGCCGTGTAACGCTCATAGTCCTCGATGAGGCGCGCGCCAAAGTAATCCACCGTATCCGCTTGGGAAATGGTGGCTAGGTTCTTGCCCACGTACAGCTGAACATCAAGGTTAACGAAGAGCTGCAGGCGCGAGCCAAAGCGCGACTTGGCACGGCGCACGCCCTTGGCCACCGCGCGCACGAGGCCGTGATCGCGGGTGAGTAGGACAATGACGCGATCGGCCTCACCAAAATCGTAGGTGCGGATGACCACTGCGCGGTCACGATAGTTCTCGCGCATAGTGGTTTAAAACCCGAGCCTACCCAGCGACTTCGGGTCAGACTGCCAATTTTTCAGCACTTTAATGCGCAGGTCTAGGTATACGTTCTGGCCCAGCAACTCGATGATCTCCTTGCGGGCATTGCCCACAATGCGGCGGAAGCGCAGGCCATCCTTGCCTTCGATAATGCGCTTTTGGCCAGGCCGCTCCAAATACAAAATGGCGTGGATATCCAGCACACCCTCACGGGTGCGCGATGGCAACATCTCATCCACCTGCACCGCCACCGAGTGCGGCAGCTCCGCCTTCAAGCCGGATAATGCAGCCTCACGAATGAGTTCCTCGATGCGCTTTTCCTGGCCTTCATCGGTGATGTGATCATCTGGGTAGAACTTCGGGCCTTCTGGCAGGTGATCCACGATGACCTGCACGAGCTCATCAAGCTGTACACCTTCCTTGGAGGACACCGGGATGACTACCGCATTCGGGTCATCTTGGGAAAGTAGCTCGTGCAGGGCCAAAAGCTGTGCGCCTACCTGGTCTTTGCTGGCTTTATCCAGTTTGGTGACGATGCCGATGATCGGCGTCTTCGGCGCAATGGAGCGCACGTTGTCCAGGATCCAGCGGTCACCCGGGCCAATCTTCTCATCGGCCGGGATGGTCAGGCCAATGACATCCACATCGGCGTAGGTATCCTTGACTACCTCATTGAGGCGCTCACCCAACAGGGTGCGCGGGCGGTGTAGGCCCGGCGTATCCACGACGATTACTTGGGCATCTTCGCGGTGTACCAAGCCACGGATGGTGTGGCGGGTGGTCTCCGGCTGGTCAGCCGTAATCGCAATCTTCTGACCTACCAGGGCATTGGTCAGCGTCGATTTACCGGTATTCGGGCGGCCGACAAAGGACACGAAGCCGGAACGGAATCCTTCCGGGGTGTCGGTGTACTGCGAATAGTCAAGCGGGGCGGCCGCATTCTCGGCGCCTTCCGGCACGGCATCATCGGGGTCTTCTGGAAGACCCTCGAATGCCGCATCAAACTGTGCATCAAAATCAGAACTCATTACCCGCAATAATAGCCCACAGAGCCAAAATCTCCGATTAGTTCACAGCCAATTTCTACCAGCGGTACAGAATAGGGCTAATCTATGGAGAAACCTCTTCTCCCCAGCACAAACCGTGCTGCCTCCCCGGAAAGGCTCCTCCATGCCCCGCACCTCTCCTGCGCTCATTTTGAGCGCTGCTCTTACCCTCTTCCTCTCCGCCTGCTCCTCCCCGATTCCGAGCCATCAGCAGAGACGAGCACTACCTCTGCGACGACCTCTTCTTCGTCCGCCACCAGCTCTTCGAGTACGGCCTCTTCTGCTGCTACCAGCAGCGGCGAAGAGAGCATGCCTGAAGAACCTGCAAATAGCGTTGCTGCAGAGCCAGAGACCCAGGCCGAGGCTGCAGCTGCGGAGCCAGAGTTGCTGTATTGCGATGACGGGCTAGGCGCGTTTGGCCATTTTTCCGATGGCTCTTGGCACCCAACTGAGCTCTGCAACACTCCAGAGCTACAAAGAGCTGTTCGGGCTGAAGAAGTCTGCGGTGGTCCAGGCGGACAATATAAGTACCCCGAAGAATGGGCCGAGCTGTGCAATGGAGGCCTTCCGCCTTCAGATTCGCTTAATGACTATGGCGACGTAGATGCCGGATACACACCAGAGTCTGACGCAGTGTTAGATACGCCAGCCGATGCCGATACAGGTGCGGTAGAAGGCGACGAGTATTAGCAGCAAAAAGACCGCACGCTGGACAACACCAAGGCCCTGCGCCCGTCGAAACGGGTGCAGGGCTTGCCGCTAAATTAGTGAAGCTTACTTAAACTCGTCCGGCAGCGGTCCAAGCTGCGGGCCGTCCGGGTAGTACTTCCAGCCGTCCTTGATGCGGACGTCGTCAGCCCACGGGAGCTTGTATTCGCCCTTGGCCAAGTCCTCGACCCAGGTGAGATAGTTTTCGGTCTTGCCGCCGGGGTAGCCAACGTAGCCGCGGTTACCCAGGTTGAAGATGTTGTTTTCAAGGCCCCAGTTGATGCGAGCCTTATCGGCCAATTCTGGGAAGATTTCGGCGGTGACGATTTCACCGGGGTTGCGGTGACCCTCAGAAATCATGTGGCCATCGTAGTTGCAGACGTTGCCCTCACCGAAGTAGTAGAAGGTGTTGTCATAGCCAGCCAGGTTCACCGAAGCAGTGAACATGAGGTTCTGGAAGGCATTGGTCTTATTGGTCATGATCCACTGATCCTGGGTCTGCGTGGAGTAGCCAGAAATGCGGATATAGACATTGGCGCCCTTATAAGCGGCCTCGCGTGCCAGCTCGGGGAACATGCCATCGTGGCAGATATTCACGGCGAGCTTGGAACCCTTGGGACCGTCACATACCGGCATACCCAAATCGCCTGGGTACCACGGTTCGATAGGAGTCCATGGCTGGAGCTTGCGGTAGTGCAGCGCAATTTCGCCATCGGAGTTGATGATGATGGCGGTATTAAATGGCGGCTTTCCTTCCTCATGGTTGGGCTCCATGATGGAGAAGACGCCCCAAACGTCATTTTCCTTACAAGCCTGCTTGAACTGATCTACCTTGGGATCATCGAGACCAATGAGGAATTCATCATAGGACCAAATCTTGGTGTTGAGACCGGAGGAAGAATATTCCGGGAAGACAATGAGATCGAGATCTGGGTAGCCCGCCTTGGTGGAGGCAACCATGCGGCAGATTTCATCCACGCTGGCTTGGACGTCCTCTGGGGTGTTAACCACGGGGACGGGGTACTGAATGAGTGCCATCAAAAGGCCGTCGGGAGAGGCGCTGATGCTTCCGGTACTAGACATGGTGAGCTCCTTCTACTTGATGAGAACGTGACTGCCGCCATATTAATAGGGCATGGTGCGCCATACCACTTTTAAGCAGGCGTGGGTGTCTCATATGAGAGACTCGGAAAGTAATACAAGGAGCAGATAAAGAAAGCCGAGCTGAGGCTGCATCCTCAGCTCGGCCAAATCAAGCTAGACCTAGCGTGGCATTACGCCGCAGTGCTGCGCTAGGCAACCTAACCTCTCACTGGATAGGGTCCGCAACAATGGGCTTTCCGTAGAGATTGCCCAGGCCTAAAGCTCCTCCGCGTGGAACTGCATGCGCGGGTGTGCGAATACATCCTGAGACTGGATGAGCTGAAGCTCAGCAGTCTCGGCCTCATAGGTGTTTTCCAGCAGGTCGTAGACAGAGGAGGCGGTGCGGCGCAAGGACTCCTTAACGTCGCTGGTCTCGGTGTAGTGGCCGGTAAACAAGGCGGCGGTGACATCGCCGGAGCCGTTACGCTTAAACGGCAATAGTGGCGTGGACACTAGGAAGGCGCGGTCGCCGTCAACGGCGAGCATCTCAATCTGGCCCTCTGGAGTTTCGGGACGCTTGACGGAGGTAACCAGAACGGTCTTTGGACCGATTTCCTGCGCCTTCTTCACCGCGGCGAGGGTCTGATCGAGGGTACCGACCTCGGAATCGGTGAGGTAGCCCAGCTCAAATTGGTTGGGGGTGATGATATCGGCAACGGGCACAACGCGGTCACGCAGCAGCGGCGGGATCTCATCGGAGACAAAGCAACCGGACTTAGCATTGCCCATTACAGGATCGCAGGCGTAAAGCGCCTTGGGGTTAGCGGCCTTAATGCGGCGGACGGTTTCCACGATGGCGTCGGCAATGTCGGCGCCGCCCTGGTAGCCAGACAGAATGGCGTCAATCTGTGGGAAGGCACCGCGCTTTTCAATGCCATCGATAATGGAGGTGACATCGCTGGCCGGAATCATCGGCCCGCCCCAGTCACCGTAGCCAGTGTGGTTGGAGAAATTCACCGTGTGGACCGGCCATACTTCATGGCCGGCGCGCTGCAGAGGAAAGACGGCCGCAGAGTTGCCAACGTGGCCGTAGGTGACGTGGGACTGGATGGAAAGGATAGTCATAGGTTTCCATTGTGCTATGCGGCGCACGCGCTCACAAAAGAAAGCGAAAAATTATTCTTCCGGGCGATCTTGTGGTTCTCCCACCGCAGGTATTCCCCCACCGGGAACCTGCTTGTCCAGGTTGGCGCGTTCGGCGGCATCGGGAAAAGCCTTCGGCCCGGAAGGCTTGGGCTGATAAGCCACGCCACGATCGGCCACATCGTCGTACCAATCCGCAAGCAGCTCGTTTTGGCGGCCGAACATTTCCTTTTCCTCGGCCGGAGTGGAGTGGTCATAGCCCAGCAGGTGCAGGCAGCCGTGGACCGTAAGCAGGGCAAGCTCGTGACCTAGGGAGTGCCCAGCGGCATCGGCCTGGCGCAATGCGAATTCGGGGCACAACACAATATCGCCCAACATGGCCGGGCCTGGATCGGCGGCATCCGGGCGGCCGCCACCAGCAATCGCACCGGGGGTGAGCTCATCCATGGGGAAGCTCATGACATCGGTAGGGCCTTCCAGGTCCATCCAGCGCACGTGGAGATCCTCGATGGTCTTCAAATCCACGCAGGTAATTGTGCACTCGGCATCGGGGTTGATGTCCATGGCGCCGAAGGCATAAGAAGCGACGTCAATCAGCATCTCCTCGTTGACGCCCTCGAAGCCGGATTCATTGAGAAACTCGATACTCATTCCATTCCCTCGTATTCTGCGGCTTTCTTATTATCAAAGGTCTCATAGGCATTGACGATGCGCCCGACCAGCTGGTGGCGCACCACGTCTTTCGCTCCCAAGTCCGCAAAGTGAATATCCTCCACGTTGCGCAGGATGCGGCGCACGATGCGCAGGCCGGAGACCTGGCCATGCGGGAGATCCACCTGGGAGACGTCGCCGGTGACCACGATCTTGGAGCCAAAGCCCAGGCGGGTGAGGAACATCTTCATCTGCGCGGGCGTGGTGTTTTGGGCCTCATCAAGGATGACAAACGCATCGTTCAATGTGCGGCCGCGCATATAGGCCAACGGAGCGACCTCGATGATGCCGGCCTCCATGAGCTTAGGGATCATCTCTGGATCGAGCATGTCCCGCAGGGCGTCGTATAGCGGGCGCAGGTACGGATCAATCTTGTCATTGAGCGTGCCCGGCAAAAAGCCCAGCTTCTCCCCTGCCTCTACAGCCGGGCGGGTGAGAATAATGCGCGAGACCTGCTTGGTTTGCAGAGCCTGCACCGCCTTGGCTACCGCGAGGTAGGTCTTGCCGGAACCGGCCGGGCCGATACCAAAGACCACCGTATTATCGTCGATGGCCTGCACGTATTCGGACTGGCCCACCGTCTTTGGGCGGACGGCCTTGCCACGGCGCTTGACGATGTCCGCCGCCAGCGCCGCCGAAACCGACTGCGGCGCCTCTACCGCCACCATGTCCATCGTGTGCTTGACCGTATCGGTGGATACGGCGTGGCCACGGCGGGCGATGGCTTCGAGCTCGTCAAGGATCTTCGCGGCGCGGGCCACCTCATAATCGGGACCGGTGATAGTAACGACATTGCCGCGGGCAAAAAGGTCCGCATCCAGGCGGTTATTGAGCACGCGCAAGTTATAGTCCGCGCTACCCAGCACGATGCTGACGTAGGCGGAATCTAGCTCACATTTCTTCGTGATGATAGGCACGTGCTTTAGGCTACCAGCGCCGGCTACCACCGCTGGGTGCGCATGCCGATTGCCGCCAGCGCCACCATTGCCGCGCTGGCTGTGCGCAGCACCTCCGGGCCGAGCTTGATAGGCGTGGCGCCGGCCTCCTTGAGGCGATCGAGCTCGGCGTCACCGATGCCGCCCTCGGGGCCGACGAGCAGAACGACATCGTCTGCGAGCGTGACATCCTTGATGGAGGCGGTGGCTTCTTCATGCAGGACAAGCACGGTGGGTGCAGCCGCCGCATCACCGGCGGCACGGTCGCGGCTGAGTTCTTGGACGAGCTGCGGGGTGGTCAGCGGGCCGCGCACCTGGGGGATGCGGGCGCGGCGGGATTGCTTGGCCGCAGAATCTGCGGCCGCCTGCCACTTGGCCACCGCTTTTGGTGCCTTCTTGCCGTCCCATTTGGCCACGCAGCGGTCTGCCTGCCAGGCGATAATCTCATCGGCGCCGGCTTGGGTGGCCAGATCCACGGCGAGCTCGGCACGCTCGGACTTCGGGATGGCCTGCACCACGGTCACCCGCGGGGTGGGCTCAGGCGTGGTGACGATGGACTCAACCATGCCCTCTAGGGAGTCCTTGCCCGTGGCGGCGGTGATGGTGAGGGTGAGGCGGATACCGGTGCCGTCGATAAGCTCGAGGCGCTCGCCCTCCCCCATGCGCTTGACCGTCACGGCGTGGCGGGCCTCCGGGCCAGAGAGGCTGAAGGCCTCGCCGGTGCGCGCGGCGGAAAGGTCCGGGTGGATGAAGACGGGGAGCGACATTAGCGGCGGAACTTATCGCGGATGCGGCTGAAGAAGGATTCCTCTTGACCGTCGCCGGTGGTGCGCACGCGCGCGCCCTCGTCGCGGGAGTTGCGAATCTTCTCCAGGGACTCGCGGGTCTTGCGGTCCAGGTCCTTTGGCACGACGACGTCCACGTGGGCAAAGAGGTTGCCAAAGCCATCGGTGCGCAGGCGCGGCATGCCGGCACCGTCGACCTTGATGGACTCACCCGGCTGGGTGCCCGGTTCGATATCGATCGTGAGCTCTTCGCCATTGAGCTGGTCGATGGTGAAGTTGGTGCCCAAGGCGGCGTCAATCATCGGCACGCGCACGGTGAGGTTCAAATCATCGGCGTTGCGCTGGAAGACGGGGTGCTCCTCCGTGTGGACCTCAACATAGAGGTCACCGGCCGGGCCGCCGCCGTGGCCGACCTCGCCCTGGGACGCCATGCGGATGCGCATGCCGTCGTTGATGCCGGCCGGGATATTAACGGTAATATCGCGACGCTTCTTCACGCGGCCGTCGCCGGCGCAGTGGTTGCATGGATCGGTGATGACCTCGCCAAAGCCCTGGCACTTCGGGCACGGGCGGGTGGTCATCACGTTGCCCAAGAAGCTGCGCTGCATCTCCTGGATTTCACCCATGCCGTTGCAATTATCGCAGGTAACCGGCTTGGACTTGGACTCAGAGCCGGTGCCGCCGCAGGTATCACACAGCACGGCGGTATCCACGGTGACCTTCTTCTTCAAGCCGGTATAGGCCTCTTCCAAGGTAATGCGAGTGCGCAGCAGGGCATCATTGCCCGGTTGGACGCGGGACTTCGGGCCGCGGGAGCCGCCAGCACCGCCGCCAAAGAACTCGGCGAAGATATCGCCCAGGCCGCCGCCACCGAAGCCGCCAAATCCACCCGCACCGGCGCCACCGCCGCCTTGTTCCATGGGGTCGCCGCCCATGTCCACGATCTGGCGCTTTTGCGGATCCAGTAGGACCTCCTGAGCCAGCGCGGCATCGCGGAACTTCTCAGCCGCGGTTTCATCATCCGGGTTTAGATCCGGGTGATACTTGCGGGCCATTTTGCGGTAGGCCTTCTTAATCTCCTGGTCAGTTGCGTTTTTATCAACACCGAGGATGCCGTAATAGTCACGAGCCACTGTAAGAGATATTCCTTCTAATTCGTCTTGTTGGGGTTAACTTGAAAAAATAATGCGCGACCAGCTAGTTTACTCGCACTGCTCGCCGGCCAAAATTTCGCTCACATACCGTGCAACGGCAGAGACCTTAGAGATTGTTCCCGAGTAATCCATAAAGGTAGGCCCCACCACGCCAAGGCCGCCGAGCGTGGCCACCTCATCGCCGGTGCCGAGACCATAGCCCGTGGCCACAACGGAGGCTTGGCGCAACTGGTCTTCTTCGTTTTCCTCGCCGATGACCACGGAGACGTTGCCTAGATCCGGCACACGGGCAAGCAGCTTGAGGACGACGACCTGTTCTTCCAACGCCTCAATAATCTTGGGTAAACCTTCTGGGAACTCGCGGGCCACGCGCGTCAGGTTGGAGGCACCGGCCATAATCAGCCGGTCGGAGGGCTGCTCCACTAGGGTCTCGATGAGCGTGGTGGCCACCTTGAGCACATGGTGGCGGATATCCAAGGGAGCCTCGTCGACGAGGTGGGCAAGTTCCACGGAGGCGTCGCTAAGCGTCTTGCCTACCAGCGCACTATTGACGATGTCACGCAGGCGGAAGGTCTGATCCTGGTCAATGATTTCATCGAGCTCCACGTTGCGCTGGTCCACGCGGCCGTTATCGGTAATAAGCACCAGCAGCAGGCGCACTGGGGACAGCGCCACAACCTCGCAGTGCTTTACGCGCGAGACCTTAAGGTTGGGCAGCTGGACGACGGCCGCCTGCTTTGTCACCTGCGCCAATAGCTGCACCGAGCGACGCAGCACGTCTTCCAAGTCCACGCCGCCTTCCAAAAAACTGAGCATCGCGCGGCGCTCCGGGGTCGAAAGCGGCTTGACCTCATGGAGGGAGTCGACAAAATGGCGGTAGCCCTGCTGGGTGGGCACGCGGCCGGAGCTGGCGTGCTGTTGGGCGATAAGGCCCTGGGATTCCAGCACGGCCATATCATTGCGGATCGTGGCCGAAGAAACACCTAACTGGTAGCGCTCCAGCAGCGTTTTAGAACCGACCGGTTCTTGGGAGGCAATATAGTCCGCCACGATGGCGCGCAGGACTTCCTTGCGGCGGGCATCGGTTGAGGTAGACACTATGTCGCTCCTATTCGCTTGGCTCTTTCACGTGCTTTCGAGTGTAGACGGGACGAAGATTAGGTTTCTTCAGCGACGAGGAGATCGGTGATGATGCCATCGGCCAGCAAGCGGCCGGGCTTAGTGATGCGTACGCGTTCGCCGGCGCGCTCGAGCAGGCCGCGGCCTATGAAGCGCTCGAGGGCGGGAGTGGCATGGGTATCGATCCAAGCCTCCGGGATACCTTCGCGCAGGCGCAGGCCAAGCATAACCTTTTCCATGTGGCGGTCGGCCTCAGTGAGCGCTTCGGTTTCCTTAATGGGCAGCTCACCGCGGCCAAGGGCGTCGATATAGCGCGAGGGGTGCTTGACGTTAAAGAAACGCTCGTTGCCTAAGTGCGAGTGGGCGCCGGGGCCTGCGCCCCACCAATTGCCATCTACCCAGTAGATGCGGTTGTGCTCGCACTCGCCACCAGGCTTGGACCAATTGGAGACCTCGTACCACTCAAATCCTTCCGCTTCGAGGGTGGAAGAAATCATCTCGTAGCGCCGGGCCAGCACGTCCTCATCAGGGGCGGGCAAGATGCCTTTGTTGACCTTACGAGCCATGCGGGTGCCGTCTTCGACGATGAGCGAGTAAGCGCTGACGTGGTCCACGCCGGTCTCCAGCACGCGGTCTAGTGTTTCGCGCACATTGTCATCCGTTTCGGTGGGCGTGCCATAAATCATGTCCAGGTTGACGTGCTCGAAGCCGGCGGCGCGAGCCTCGCGAGCGGCGGCGAAGGCGCGTCCAGGGGTATGGGCGCGTTCTAGGACTTGGAGAACGCCGGGGGAAGCGGACTGCATGCCGAGGCTGATGCGGGTATAGCCGGCGTCGGCAAGCTGGGCGAAATACTCCGGTGAGGTGGACTCCGGGTTGGATTCGGTGGTGACCTCCGCTCCGGGCGCCAAGCCGAAGGTGGAGCGGACGGTGTTGAGGATCCGGGTCAGCCCCTGCCCGCCCAGCAAAGAAGGCGTGCCGCCGCCAATGAAGACGGTCTCGGCCGGGCGGCCTACGCGCGCGGCCGCCAACTCCAGCTCGCGGTCCAAGGCATCCAGGTAAGGCCCGGTGAGATCGCGCGGGCTGCCGAGCTCTCCTGGGGTATAGGTGTTGAAATCGCAATACCCGCAACGAGTGGCGCAGAAAGGAACGTGGATATACAGCCCGAAGGGTTCAGTCATGGATAAAACCCTAATAGGGCGGGAACAAAATGGCCGAAAGGGGGGTTAAGCATGTAGTATGTTTGCATCTTCCCAAGTAGAAAGGCACCCTCAGTGGAACCTCCCAGTCGATGTCCCTACCTCCTTCTAGGCGGTGGGGAGTAAATCATGTTATCGGCTATTTTGATGATCCTGGCCGGATTTGTAGTCATCGGCCTCATCATCGTCGCGAATGCATACTTCGTGGCCCAGGAATTTTCTTTTATGTCCGTGGACCGCACACAGCTGCGGTCCCAGGCTGCTGAGGGGGATAAGACGGCGCAGCGCGCGCTGGCTATTACCCAGCAGACCTCCTTCATGCTCTCCGGCGCGCAGCTCGGCATTACTATTACCGGCCTGCTCATCGGTTATGTGGCCGAGCCGCTCGTGGGCCAAGGACTGGGCGTCCTGCTCGGCGGTGTTGGTGTACCGAGCGCAGTGTCTATTACCGTGGGCACCATCCTGGCGCTTTTCATCTCCACGATTGCAACCATGCTCTTCGCGGAGCTTTTCCCCAAGAACTACACCATCGCCGCCCCTATGAAGACGGCGCGCTGGCTGGCCTCCTCCACGCAGCTTTACCTGCGGCTATTCGGCTGGCTCATCCACTTCTTTGAGTACTCTTCCAATGCCATCCTCAAGGTTTTTGGCATTGAACCGGTAGAAGACGTGGACTCCTCCGCCACCGCCGATGACTTGGAATCCATCGTGGATTCCTCCCATGAGGCCGGCGATCTGGATGAGAATACTTATATGGTGCTCGACCGCCTGCTGGATTTCCCTGAGCACGACGTAGAGCATGCCATGATCCCGCGCTCCCGCGTGGACGTCATTGACCCGGACACCACCCTTGGTGAGGTTCGCGAGATGATGTCGTCCGATCACACCCGCTACCCCGTCATCGATGACGAACATAACCCGGTGGGCGTGGTGCATCTTATCGACGTCCTGGGAAGCGACCTTCCCGCCGCCACCAAGGCCACCAGCATCATGCAGGAACCCGTCGTGGTTCCTGAGCTGATGCCGCTGCCGGATGTGGTAGAGGAGCTGCGCGATAGCGACCAGAAGATGGCCTGTGTTATCGATGAATACGGTGGCTTTGTGGGCATCGTGACCATGGAGGACTTGGCCGAGGAAATCTTGGGTGATGTCACCGATGAGCACGATATCGAAGAAACCGAGGAAATCACGGAGCAGGACGATTCCCACTGGGTGGTAGATGGCGATACGCCCATTGATGAAATCGAGCGGGCCATCGGCCACGACCTGCCTGAGGGCGACTTCGAAACCGTCGCTGGCCTCGTCATCGCCCACTCCGGCGCGTTGCCAGAGGTCGGTGAGGAACACGCCATTCAGCTCGAGGCCGAGCCCGATGATTGGGTGGACCACGATGAGGCGCCCGTGCGCTCTATCCGCCTGCGCGTGCAAGAGGTGGACCGCCACGTGCCCTCCGTCCTTGCCATCGAGCTGGTGGAGGATTACCCCGACCAGTCCGATGATGACGACGAGAAGGAGGATGCATAATGACCGAATCTTGGTGGTTTAACCTCCTCGTTACCCTACTTATCATCGCCGCTTCCGGCTTCTTTGTGATTATCGAGTTCTCCTTGATGGGCGCTCGCCGTCACCGTTTGGAAGAGTATGCGGAAAATTCCCGTACTGCCCGGGCCGGCCTGCGCTCGCTCAATGAACTGACCATCATGCTTGCCGGCGCGCAGCTGGGCATTACCGCCGCTACCTTCGTGCTGGGTGCCGTGACCAAACCGTGGGTCCACCACTTGCTCATGGCCCCGCTCGAAGCTGCAGGCCTACCACTGGGCATTGCCGATGTCGCTAGCTTTATCCTCGCCCTCTTCATCGTCACCTTCCTTCACTTAGTGCTGGGTGAGATGGCGCCGAAATCTTGGGCGATCGCCCACCCAGAAACCGCACTGCAGGTCATCGCGGTACCCGCGCGCGGCTTCGTGTGGATCTTCCGCCCGCTGCTGAAATGGATCAATGTCATGGCCAATAAGCTCGTGGCCATAGCTGGCGAAGAGCCCGTCGATCGTGCCGGTGCAGCCGGCTACGACGCCGAGACCCTGCGTACCTTGGTCGAGCATTCCCGCGAAACCGGCGCATTGGATGATGACTCCGCCAACCAGATTTCCGATGTCATCGAGTTGGAAAACTCCACCGTTGGCGCCATGGCCCGCGCCCATGGCTCCGAGGTAGTGCCCCTGCCTTCCGACGCCACCGTGGACGATCTCCAGGACCTCGTCGTGCGCAAGAACATCATGCGCGTACTGGTCTTTCCTAAGGACTCCCGCGTTCCCCGCGTAGTCCACGTGCGCGATACCTTGCTGGCAGCTCCGGAGACCCCGGTCCTCGAGTTCTCCCGCCCTGCCCTGTCCGTGTCTTCTTCTACTACCGTGCAAAAGACCTTGGACCATATGCGGGCCCGCAACGAGCAGCTCGTCATGGTGGGTAAGGCCGATAAGGACAATGCCGTGTGGATCCTTACCTGGGATGACATCATGGGCCAGCTGTGGCCGCAGATTACCGAGCAGCTAGACAAGGTCACCCCTCCCCCGGCCGTCTAAGTCCCGCTCGTCCCCGCCCGCGCCCGCCCCTTTTTTGCCGGCGCGGCCTTTCCTATTTCCCGCCCTCGCGCAAGTGCAGCCTCTCCACCTTGTGGACAAGTTCGCCCCTGCTTACCCCAGCAGCCACTTTGAGCACTTGACCATCTCAGCCTCCTCGTTATCCACAAGCCCGGCCGTTACTTCCTCGCGCAGGCCAGAAGCGTGTCCTTTGCTTAAAGGCATGACAACACCACTGACCAATATCGATTCCATCCGCGCTAACCACCCCACCTTTTGGACCGACCTGAAAAACGGCACCTACCTTAAGCTCGCACCGCGCATCGCTGTCCGGCGCGATCACTATCATTGCCTCGATTTCCCGTCCCAACTGCGCCTGCGCGCCATTGCCGCCGCTCGCAGTGCCTATACCGCAGTACTCATCTCCAAATCCGCCGCCCGAGTACATGGCCTGTGGGTCATCGCCACGGCCGAGGAACAGATTGAGATGGCACTTCCCACCAATACGCTCCCCCACAAAGACCGCCGCCACCCCGAGCGCATCTACCGCAAGGCTTCCCTGCCTGAACCTGTCCTCGTGGACGGCGCCCGCTGTGTTTCCAAAGCCCGCGCGGTTATCGATATCGCCCGCTACCACGGCTTTCGCGATGGCCTCATCGCCGCCGACTCGGCACTACGCGCCGGAGTAAGCCGGGAAGAACTCACTCAAGAATTCGCCCGCATGGGAAGAGTACGCAATAGCCGCATCGTCCGCGCTGTGATCCACCATGCCTCTGAGCTTTCCCGTTCTCCATATGAGTCCTTTGCCCGCGCCCTTATCATTGAGGCTGATTTCCCGTGGCCTATTTTCTTCAAAGCACAGTTCAAAGCTCTTCCCGACATCACGACCGCTCTGTGTATCAACAACGCCTATCTCGTTGACATCGTCTCTGCGAAGGCGCTGCCCCACCTACGCGAGCGTCACCAGCTCCTACGAAAGGCGGGATTCACCGTCCTTTGTTATTCCCCGAGACAGCTCGTCGACCACCCCGACCGTTTTCTGTCCGACCTTACCGCCACCGTCTCCGCTGGGCAGAAGGCCGCCCGTTCCGCTTAAGTCCGCGGTTTCTACCTGCCGCCACATCTGACTTCCTCTCCCCTATCTTTCCCTCCCCTGCCATTCGCGCTCACCGGCAGCACTTTCGCGACGAAATCTGCCGCGCCGGTGAGCGCGAAGGGAGGGTGTGAGAATATTTCTCGGGATGCGACGCAACAGTGACTACAAATCGAAAGAGCCTCCCCGAGAACATGCTCGTGGAGGCTTTACCGATTCCAGCTAAAGACCTAAGAGAATGGTCTTACTGGTTGATGCGCCATGGGACGCTGTTCTTCGGCAGCATGCCATGGGTGTAGAGGTAGTCAACGGCAGACAGAATGCCCAGTACCGTGCCGCCACCTACCAGGGCTGCAAGGAAGGAGAAGCCGGCCACGGAAGATAGGTCCGCGTCCTTGCCATCCTTGCCGTTGATACCGTCGCGACCATCGCGTCCGTCACGGCCGTCGCGACCGTCGCGGCCGTCCTTGCCGTCCTGGCCATCTTCACCGTCGCGGCCGTCCTTGCCATCGCGACCGTCGCGGCCGTTCTCGCCGTCCTGGCCATCGCGACCGTCGCGGCCGTTCTCGCCGTCCTTACCATCGCGACCGTCGCGACCGTCGCGGCCGTCGCGGCCGTCCTGGCCATCTACGCCATCCTGGCCATCCTTGCCGGGAACAACGACAGCCTCGCTGGTAGAAGGCTCGGTGGACTCCTCAGGAGTGGTTTCCTCGGAGGAAGGTTCCTCGGAAGGATCGACCTCAGCAGGCTGATCCTTGGTCTTCTTGCCGTTGAGCATATCGGAGCACAGCTGGCCGGCCGGAGCGTTGACGGCTGCCAGGTCGGAGGCCGCCGTAGAGATATTGTTCAGGGAGTCTTCGATGCTCTTCTGCTGATCCTTGCTCAGCTTCAGGTCGCCAGCGACGTTCGCACCTGGAACCAAGCCAGCGATGGTAACGGCTGCATTAAAGAGCTTCAAGATAACCTTGGTTCCCTTGCCAAAGGTACCGTCTGCGAACTTGAGCAGGCCGGATACGGTCTTCTTTGCGGCATCCGGGTTATTCATATCAACATCGGCATCGGCATTATCGATACGTCCGATGGCCATGCCCTGGGCACGGGAAAGGTCCCAGGTAACGGTCTTGTCCTTCTCGCCTTCCTTGACCAGCTTGGCAATGCCATCCCAGGTCTTCCCGGAAATCTTATCGATGAAATCGGCCGGAACCAGGTCACCGACTACCGGAATGATTTCCCAGACGGTCTTGATAATCTTCTCGCCGCCATCGTAGAACGCCTTAGCTAGGGCAAGCTTGAGGTCGAGCAGGTTGCCTTCCTTTTCAGGGGCATCAGTCACCTCACAGACCAGCTGGTCCTTCTTTTCGTCTTTAACCACCTTGACGTTCACGTCGTCATTGGAGGCCTCGGTCTGTGCGAGCTCATCAAGAGAGGTCGGCTTTGCAGGCTTCTCGGGGGCCGGAGTCTCGGTGGCTTCCTCAGCACCATCTACAGCATATGGGGTGATGGAATCGGCGGCATCGTCTTCCGCGTCGAGTTCTTTCATCGCCTTATCACCGGCGTTGTTTTCCTCGAGCAGGTTGCCTTCTTCATCGAATTCGATGCCATTGAGGCTTACGGTATCGTCGGTGGTCTTTTCTTCGACGAAGGTAGTGTCCTCGGCAGCGACGGCGGTAGGAACAACGGTAATGGAAGAGAAGGTGGCTACGGCCACTGCGCTGGCAATGAGGCGAGAAGTTCGGCGTGCGCCCATGGTTTGACTCCCTGTAGATATGGTTGAAGAATTTAATTGCGCGCGCCGCGTGTAGATGATGCTAGGGCACGGCGTTCGCGTGGACGGAAAATACCCTACAGCGCTCTAAGAGTATTTTCTACTTAAATTTTAAGGGTGACCTGGCAACAACATCGCTGGCTACAGGATCTAATCAGCTGAACAGGCATAACGTGGACTATCTGAAACGGCTGTTAACCTAAAATTCTCCTAAATTTCTACCCGAATTGGGGCAGATCCCTCCGGAAATCCACGCATAAATCCACTGGAAACTTCAACGGCCACCGAGAGAGGGAATCTCGGTGGCCGTGAACATCCCCTTGTCTAAAACAAGGAAGCCTCAATAATTTATGCAGTAGTAGCCCGGCGAGCCGCTTCACGCTTAGCGCGAACCTTTTCCACCACCGCCGCTACGCGGGCACGCTCCTCCAAGAACTGCGGCGGGTTATGCCCTCGCATCGTGCGCACATAGGCGGGGTGGGTATCAAGCACCGTGTGCTTCCACGCTTGGACTGCAATGAGAGCAGACTCGCCGGTGCGCTTGTACAGGTGCGGCAGGGAGACCATGTCGAGGTTGCGGGCCACGGCGTCGGTTTGCGCAAGCACGTACTCGACTACCTCGCGCAGGTAATCCGCCACGGCCTGGGTACGGTAACGCAGGGACTGGGCCAGCTCGTGCACCACGATGGGCTTGGAGATGGGGAATCGTTCATCCAGCAGGCGCGGGGTGAGTTGTTCCGGCTCTTCCACGTCGTTCACACCGGAAGAAGCGGCGGAAATCGTGCCGGAGCGCACGCCGGAAACCAAAGCTTGGCGCAGGCCCATCAGCTCGCCCACGCAGCGGCCGGAGTCAACGCGAGCATCTTCGACGATATCGCCTAGCTCGGCCAGGCAATCCATGCACAGCTCTTCGTCCCAATCCTCGATGGCTTCAATGAGGTGCTCGAGATATTCTGCGACTTCGTCGCCGATATTATAAATCTCTTGCGTAAGCTCGCGGTGGCGCAGCTCGGCGGCGATTTTGTGCATTGGCTTCGAGCCACTCCTTCCACGGTCCCATTTCTAACCTCTAGTAGAGGTTGAGGTTTGCTGTAACGCTTCACGACTCTATGCGAGATCCGCCGCCACGGGCGCGCGACACTCCGAAGCCATTCACAGGTTTATGGCAGGTTCGACCGCCCAGAGCAGAGGGCGGCGGGTTGAGCTGCACAAGGGGCGTCGCCAAGCAGGGCAAAAAGAAACACCCGAGGACATGTCCTCGGGTGTACCCATCGCGCAGACTAGCGCTTGTACAAATGCTCAATGGCCGCAGCATAACGCTGCGCTACCACGTTGCGCTTGACCTTCATGGTGGGGGTCAGCTCATTTTCTTCCTCAGTAAGGTCAGACTCAAGGATGTAGAACTTCTTGATGCCCTCCGCGTGGGAGACGGTGGCATTGACCTGGTTGATGGCATCCTGCAGCTCCGCGCGCAGGGTGGGATCGGTGGCCAGCTCTCGCATAGAGCGATTTTCCGGAATATTGTGGTCCAGCTTCCAACGCTTCAAAATATCCGGATCCAGCGTCAGCAGCACTCCCACGAAGGGCTTACCATCGCCTACCACCATGGCCTGGGAGATAAGCGGGTGGCCGCGCAGGATATCCTCCATCGGGCCGGGCGAAACATTCTTGCCGCCGGCCGTAACAATCAGATCCTTCTTGCGGCCGGTGATAACGAGCTTGCCGTCCTCATCAATCTCACCCAAGTCACCGGTGTTGTACCAACCATCCTCGAGGGCTTCGGCCGTTGCCTCCGGGTTATTCCAGTAACCGTGGAAGACGATATCGCCCTTGATGCAGATTTCGCCTTCATCGTTAATGCGGAAGGTTACGCCGCCCATGGGCGGGCCGACGGCGCCGATGGACTGGTCCACAAAGTCCACCGCGGCCGCGGCGGCAACCTCGGTGAGGCCGTAGCCCTCATAGACCGGGATACCGATGCCGCGGTACCAGTGCAGCAGGTCGTGGCCCATGGCGGAGCCGCCGGTAATGCAGTAGTTCACGTTGCCGCCCACGCCCTTACGGATGGTGGAATAGACCAGCTTGTCAAAGACCTTGTGCTTGGCCTTCAGCAGGCGATCTGGCCCCTCCGGCTTGTCCAAAGCCTTGGAGTATTCGATGGCGACCTTTTCGGACTGCTCAAAGAGCAGGGTCTTGATGGCAGAATCGGCGGCCTTAGCAGCGGCAGAATTGCGCACCTTTTCAAAGACGCGCGGCACACCCAAAATGACGTTCGGGCGGGAGCGGGCGAACTCGATGGAAATGGTGGAAAAGTCCGACCAGTGGTTCTGGGAGGCACCGCGCATGGCCACCGCAATGGATACCGCGCGGGCAAAGACGTGCGCCAGTGGCAGGAAGGTCAAGGTATGGCTGCCCGGGACGGCAAAGATACCAATGGGATTGGTGCACAGGCCGCGGGTCTGGGCCAGCCAATTGCGGTGGGTGAGGATGCAGCCCTTGGGGCGGCCGGTGGTACCCGAGGTATAAACCAGGGAGGCCAGGTCATCGGTGGAAGTGGCCTTGATGCGGGCGTAGACCTCCTCCGCGGCCACGCCGCGGCCCTCGAACTTGAGGGTGTCAATGGCAGAGGAGTTGATTTCCAATACGCGGCGCAGCTGCGAAGGAGAGCCCTTGAGGTTGGGCTCGCCATCTTCTTGCAAAACCAGGTTTTCTACCAGTTCGGAGTGCTCGCGGGTTTCTGTAATGGCCAGCACTGCGCCGGAGTCCTCAATAATCCAACGCACCTGGGAGGCGGAGGAAGATGGGTAGACCGGCACGGAGGCGGCTCCCGCGGCCCAGATGGCAAAATCCAAAAGGGACCACTCATAGCGGGTAGCAGAGATGAGAGCGACGCGGTCCCCCTGCTGCACGCCAAGGGCGATAAGCCCTTGGGCTACTTCAAAGACCTCATCGATGAATTCTTTGCCCGTTACATTGACCCACTCGTAATTTGCTGGGCGGGTAAACATGACGCCGTGCGGACGCTTCTTCGCGGTGTCCATCAGGGCGGTCAGGCAGGTTTCGCCCGGCTCGATAGTAAATTGCGCCGGGGTATGCACTTCTTGCAGGGTCACGCGGTGTCCTTTCGAACAGCTATTTATTAATCTCCGCCTACTGTACCAATCTGTTTCCCAGCAGGCGCGTTGTCCCCGTGGCACAATGTGGCCTGTGACTACCCGCGACTTGCTTGAAGAACTCGCTCAGCGCCACGGCGTGGCCACCAGCTATGCCTCCCAGTCTGGTTTCCCCGTCCACGTTGCTGAAGACACTATTACCTATACCCTGCGCGCCTTGGGCGTGGCCATCGAAGATAACCCAGACGATGCAGCCCTGACGCAGCTGCTTTACGACGACTACCTCACCCGCTCCTCCCAGCCCCTTCCCCACTGCGTCGTCGCACCCCAGGGTCAGGAGCGCGGGTTCGTTGTGCATGTACATGCCGGCGACACCGCCAACGTACACATCGAATTGGAAGAAGGCGGCACCCGCGAGGTCTACCAAGATCGCAACGACGCCCCAGACGCAGACGTCGATGGCACGCTATGGGGCGAGGCCAGCTTCCATATCCCTGGCGATCTGCCGCTGGGCTACCACGAGCTGGTGCTGGAGTCAGAGGGCATCGGCAAGCATGCCTGCTCGCTGATTATCACCCCGGCGCACCTCACCACGGCCGATGAGTTTGTCGAGCACCCGATTAGCGGCGTGATGGCGCAGCTTTATTCGGTGCGCTCGGAGTCTTCTTGGGGAATAGGTGATTTCCAGGATTTGGGGCAGCTGGCTGAAACACTCGCCCCGCATGCGGATTTTTTGCTGGTCAACCCGCTGCATGCAGCCGAGCCGCTACCGCCGATTGAGGATTCTCCCTATCTTCCCACCACGCGGCGTTTTATCAACCCGCTCTACCTGCACATCGAATCCATCCCGGAGCTCAAGCTGTTGCCGGAGGACTTACAAGATGATGTGCGCGAACTGGCCGAAGAGTTTCGCCAGCGCAACCGCAGCGCAGATGAAATTGAGCGCGACACCATTTTTGAAGCCAAGCTGCAGGTGCTGCGCGAGCTTTTTAATTACCAGCCCACTCCGGAGCGCGAAGAGGCTTTCGTAAGCTATGCCCGCGAAGAGGGCCGCGGGCTGCGCGATTTCGCTGCCTGGTGCGCGCAGCGCGATGCCGCGGCGCAATCGGGCCAGCGCCATGCCGAGGGCTTGGATATGGACAAGCTCACGCGTTTTTATTCCTGGTTGCAGTTCCTCTGCGATGAGCAGCTAGCCGCCGCGCAGCAGCGTGCGCTCGATGCCGGCATGCGCCTGGGCCTGGTCACTGACCTGGCGGTGGGCGTGCACCCAGGTGGCGCCGATGCGGTAAATCTCACCGAATACTTGGCACCGCAGTGCTCGGTGGGTGCCCCGCCGGATGACTATAACCAGCAAGGCCAGGATTGGTCGCAGCCGCCGTGGCACCCGCAGCGCTTGGCCACCGCCGGCTACGCCCCGTGGAGGGAGATGCTCTCCACCGTGCTGCGCCATGCCGGCGGTGTGCGTGTGGACCACATCTTAGGGCTTTTCCGCCTGTACTGGATCCCGCGCATGGCCAGCCCGCTGACGGGCACGTATGTCTCTTATGATTTTGAGGCCATGGTGGGCATCTTGGCTCTGGAGGCGCAACGCGCTGGTGCCGTGGTCATTGGTGAAGACCTCGGCACCGTAGAGCCGTGGGTACAAGATGTGCTCGCTCAGAAGGCGGTGCTGGGTACGTCCATCGTGTGGTTTGAACGCGACGATGATGACTACTCCCCGCTGCCGCAGGAGAAATACCGCCAGCTGGCGCTGTCCTCAGTCAATACGCATGATCTGCCGCCCACCTTGGCCTACCTGCGCGGCGATCATATTTCGCTACGCGCGCACCTAGGCGTGCTTACCCGCTCGGTGGAAGAAGAGCAGCGCGATGACATCGAGTGGCAGGCCCGCGTACTCGCAACCGTGGCGGACCGTGGCCTCTTGCCACAGCGCGATTACCTCGTAGATCCGGCAGAGCGCGCTTCTCGCGGCGCGGAGGAGGATATAAGCGAAGCGCTGCATCGCTATATCGTAGGTACACCTTCGGCTCTTGCGTGCACCAGCTTGGTGGACATGGTGGGTGATGTGCGCGCACAAAATCAGCCGGGTACCACGCACGATCTTTATCCCAATTGGTGCGTGCCGCTATGTGATACCAACGGCGCTCCCCTGCTCATTGAGGATCTTCCTAGTCTGGAATTCTTCCAGCGCTTAGAGGCCACCAGCCGGAAAGCATAAAGCGGAAGGCCTAACGCCGGGCCTAGGCGCTGGTGCGGGGTGGAGCAGGTTTAGGTCCACAGGCCGATCAGTGCGACGACTATCACCAGCGCGATCATCGTCCACAACGTGAGCGTGACACGGGATTTGGGCAGAGCGCGCTTGCGTTTAACGGGCTGTGCACCAGGCGTGGCCGCCGAGGTAGAAGACTGGCCGGCGCGCTTGGCTTCGGGGTCCCAAAGGCCCTCGCGGGGGTTAGCGCGCAGCTCGGCGCGCTCTTGCCGTGCGCGCTCGTTATTTTCCTCAGCCATGGTGGTCTATTTTAGTGCTGTGGCTGCGTTGCTGGGAAATCATGCGTTTGCCTCGGTTGGCTATGTAGTCGACCACCCACATCAGGCACCACGCTACGACCACCATGAGCGGCACGGCGATGGCCACCACGATGACCATTTGAATCCACACGGGCGCCTGCACCAACAATTGCGATAGCGTGCTGCCCAAGCTCGTCAACCACTCCATGGCTACTTATCCTACTTGCTCGCGGTAGTCTGGCTGACATGTCGAGCGCCCAGATTCCTGTTACCGTCGCCACCGCTTCCGGCCGGATCACCGGCGTGCGCCGAGATGGCCTGCACTATTTCCATTCGGTGCGCTATTGCAACATCCCCAGCCCCTACTCTCCTGCCGAGCCATATGATCGCAGCGTCGATCAGGATGCCCGCGAGCCGCACCCAGAAGATATTGCTTTGTCCATTACCACTCCTGCCGATGCCAACGACTGCCCTGTGGTGGTCTATGTTCACGGCGGGCGCTACGAGCACGGATCGCACGAGGATCCGCGGCTTTCGGGGACAAAGAATGCCCGTCACGGTGTAATCCAAGTCAACGTCGGTTATCGGGTGGGGTTGGCTGGTTTCGTGCGCTTTGACGGCGATGAGGCGGACCGCTACCGCGCCATCGATGACTGCCTCCTAGCTTTGGAGTGGCTGCAGCACAATATCGAGGCCTTTGGTGGCGATAAAACCAATATCACCTTGGTAGGCCAATCCGCTGGGGCGGCGATAAGCTTGTGGCTCGCACGCCGCGATCACTTCCGGGGCGGTTTCCGCCGCGTGCTGGCGCTCTCGCCGGCATTCCCACGCGACCGCTTCGAGCACCGCGTCACCGACCTGCGCAAGGCTCTAGGTGTGCCGGTCACGCGCCAGGCTTTAGAAAAAATGGACCCAGAATCGCTGGCCAAAGGGTATGCCAAATTCCGCAAGAAATATCGCTTCGATGTCGCGTTGGGCCCCGCGCCACTGCGGGCCGAAGAACTGGCGGATATCCCTATCGTGGTGACATCTACCCGCGATGAGTTCTATGACATGCCCACAGCCCAGCGCATTGACAAGATGGCCCTGGCGGGCTTTATTACCAGCTATCTTTCGCCCAAGTTTGGGATTTCGCAGGGGCGCTTCAAGCAGTGGCGGCAACTGGCGCATTATGTGGATCCGCAGCGGCCGATGGGCCGGCTTATCGGTGATGCCGCAGTGCGACGTTGGACCGCCCAGGTAGCCGAGTATGCTCCAGGACCTACGTGGATGATGGAATTTACCCGCACTAATGCCCCCGCAGTGCACTGCGCCGAGCTCGGCCCACTTTTTGGCGGCAATGGTAGCGAAGGGGAAAACAACGCCCCCGCCGAAGAGCTCAACGAGTGGCTACGCCATTTTGCCACCACGGGTGAGCCCGGATTCCCCAGATATGGCGATGACCACCAGGTGCTGGAATTTGACCTCGATACGGGCGAGCGTCGCCTAGCCTATGCCACCTTGGACTATGTGGCCGCGGCCTTTTATAACGACGAGGAGCTGTAATTACAGCGCAGCACGCAGCTTTTCGTCCGCTAGCTCATCAATCATCCACGGGCTAAAGACGCCAGGCATGGCATCGGCGGCAGCAAAAAGCCGGGCCGGCTCGACCCACTGGTAGGAATCTACTTCCTCGGGATTGGGCTCCCACTGCGCATCGGGGGCAAGCTCGACGGTAAATACCGGGCAGATTTCGTTTTCTACCGTGCCTGAAGAATCCACCGCGCGATAAGAAAAATCCGGCAGGATAAGCCGCGGGGCGGATAGATCTGAAGGCGCGATGCCTAGCTCAAAGGAGGCGCGGCGCAGTACTGCAGCCGTATTCTCCTCGCCGGGAGCGGGGTGGCCGCAAAAAGCATTGGTCCACACGCCAGGCCAGGTGAGTTTGCTCAGCGCGCGGCGCGTGACTAGCACTTTGCCGCCGCAGGTTAGCCAGGCGGAGAAGGCAAAGTGCAGCGGGGTATCGGAGGTATGAACTTCGGCCTTGGGAGCGGTGCCGATGGGTTCGCCCGCGGCAGAGGCCAAGACTACAAGTTCCGTCATAGATTAAGGTCTCCTACCCAGGTCACGTTGCCTACGTGGAGGCGCGCATTCCACAGGTTGCCAGGAGTGACGTCGTAGCGGTATTGCAGATTCACCGAGGCACCCGCTCCCAACGGGTGGTCGAGTCCTGGTGGCTCCACATCCGGGGCAGACTGCTCGTCATAGGGCAAGGAATTAATCTTGGCCCAGCCACCATTGCCGTCGGCGCGTTCGAGGGTGGGATCTTCAAAGGCGTCGACCGGCAAGGGAACGTCGTTTTCATTCTTCAGCAGGATGGTCACTACGGAGCCGCCGGAATTGTTATCGGAATACACTCCCTGCAGTTCCCAGCTCACGCCCAAGCCCTTATCCTTTACCGGCTCGGCAAGGTTAGAAGTGACCTCTTTGTCATCGGTGTCCTTGGCCTCGTACGGGGCTTCTTCGGAGCTGGAGACGGTGATATTGTCCCCGAGCCCTGTTTCTTCCGGCTGGAGAACACTACATCCGGTCAGGGTCACGGCGAGAGCGCTGACCACGCCTGCGCCGAGTATGTGAGATTTTTTCACCGTGGATGGATCCTTTGCACGCGAAGATTGTTGTATTTCTGCACAAGTACCTTAGCCTAATCTTTCCGGAACTTAGGCATTTACTCCCGTGAACCCCGCATGTGGCATACTAGGCAGTCGCTTAAATCTCTCCTCCCTTAAAATCGCGCACTACCCGCCTTTTTGAATTGAGTGTGGTTTTATGAATTCCATCTTGCGCATTACTCGCAGTGCTTCTGCCCTGTGGCCCTATTACTTGGGCGTGCTACTAGCTGCCACGGTCACCGCAGTCCTAGCACTGATATCGCCCTTTTTGACGCGCCACGCTACCGATACGATCGTAGAGGCGCTGCAGACGGACGCCCCGGCCGGCGATGCGCTGCGCACCGTGTTGTTATTGGCTGTGGCGCTTTTTCTTGCCGACGCCGCCAATGCCCTCTTCCGCAATATTGGTGGCTACATCGGCGATGTCATGGTCTCGCGCCTGCGCGAGATTTTGTCTACCCGCTACTTTGCCAAGCTGCTCGCGCTCCCGCAGGGCTATTACGATAACCAGGTCACCGGCACGATCATCGCCCGGCTGGATCGCTCGATTGCCAATATCACGCAGTTCGTGCAGTCCTTTGCCAATAACTTCTTCACGATGATCATTCAAACCCTCGCGGTATTAGCCATTACCGCGTGGTTCTACTGGCCGCTGGCCATCCTGCTGGCTCTCCTCTTCCCGGTATATATGTGGCTTACCGCGCTGACCTCGAAGCGCTGGCAGAAATTTGAGGCCATTAAAAATGAGAATATTGACCAGGCTAATGGCCGCTTTGCGGAGGTCATAGGCCAGGTCAAGGTGGCCAAGTCCTTTGTGAGCGAGACCCGCGAGCTTTTCCACTTTGCTACGCGCTACCGCACCGTGGTGGATACCACTAAGCCGCAATCGCGCTGGTGGCACATGATGGATACCTTCCGCGGTCTGGCCATGGCGTTTATCTTCCTAGGTATCTACGGCGTTATCTTCTGGCGCACGCTGGAGGGGCATTTTTCCTTGGGCGATATGGTCATGTTGCTGCAGATGGTCTCCAGTGCGAAGCAGCCGGTCTTTATGATGAGCTGGATTGTCGATACCGCCCAGCGCGCAATAGCCGGTTCGAAGGACTACTTCAAGGTAATGGAAGAAGAGCTCGAGCCCACCGCCCCGCGCGAACTGGTGGCCGCCACCACCGGTTCGCATACCCCGCAGCTGGATCTCACGCCGGTTCGCCCGCTCGAGCCCACACCCGGCGCGCCGGTGTTTTCCTTTCAGCACGTTTCCTTCGCCTATGAGGAGGGCAAGCCCGTGGTGGAGGATATTTCCTTCGCGGCCGCTGAGGGCCATAAGGTAGCACTCGTGGGCGAGTCCGGCGGCGGCAAATCGACCTTGGTGAACCTGCTTTTGGGCCTTTACCACCCCTCAGCGGGGCACCTCGATGTGCTAGGCCACCGGGTAGACGATCTCACTGCCTCGCGCCTGCGCGCCTCGGTGGGCGTAGTCTTCCAGGAGTCTTATCTTTTCTCCGGCACCATTCGCGAAAATATCGCCTACGGCAAGCCGGGTGCCACGGAGGAAGAAATCGTGGACGTCGCCAAGCGCGCCAATGCCCATGAGTTTATCCGGGCCTTCCCGGATGGCTATGACACCGTTATTGGTGAGCGCGGCCTTAAGCTTTCCGGTGGACAAAAGCAGCGCGTCTCCGTTGCCCGCGCCATGCTTAAAGACGCCCCCATTTTGGTATTGGACGAGGCCACCTCGGCGCTTGATACCAAGTCCGAGCGCGCCGTGCAGGCCGGTTTGGATGAGCTGATGAAGGACCGGACCACGCTTATTATTGCCCACCGGTTGTCCACCATTGCGGACGTCGATACCATCATCACCTTGGACCGCGGCCGCATCGATGAGATGGGCTCGCCGGCCGAGCTGGCTCAATCCGGTGGCATTTATGCCGAACTGCTCAAACTCACTCAATCCACCTCGGCCGCAGACCGCCGCAGGTTGAAAAAATATGGCTTTGTCTCCGGCCACGCCTCCGAATCCGAGGAGGAAGAGGAGGCAGATGTCTAGGAGCCTGCACCGTCGCGGGAAGATAAGCCAGTTGAATAAAAGCGCATAAATGCGCTGGGGTGGCCGCGGGCTTCGCGTTAAGGTTGTAGCCATGGAGTTTCCTAGCCTAGAAGAATTGCAAGCCCGCGGAACCCGCAAGTGGACCGTCTTCGAAGAAGATGTGTTGCCACTGTGGATTGCGGAGTCCGACTTCCCCACCGCGCCCGCTATCAAGAAGGCGTTGGAAGAGATGGTGGATAGGGAAACCTTCGGCTATACCCCAGCACCCAAGGCCTCAGGACTGCGCGAGGCTGTGGCTAATTTCTATGACACACGCTATGGCTGGCGCCCTATCCCGGAGCATATTTTCTGGATTGGGGATGTAGTGCGGGGTCTTTTGCTAGGAGTGCAGTACTTTACCCGCGAAGGTTCCCCGGTCATCGTGCCAGTGCCTTCCTACCCTCCGCTGCTGGAGCTGCCGCGCACCGCTGGCCGCGAAAAGATCGAGACCAGCTTGGAGCTCGATGATATTGAGCGCGCCTTCCAGCAGGGCGCTGGCTCTATTTTGCTAGCCAACCCTTATAACCCGCTCGGCCGTGTCTTGGACGAGGACTACCTCACCGGCTTGGTAGAACTGGCGGAAAAATATGATGCGCGCATCCTGGCCGATGAAATCCATGCCCCACTGGTCTATGAGGGGCGGCATATCCCGGTGGCGTCGCTGAGCGCGGCGGCTGCCGAGCGCACCATCACGGTAACCGCTACCTCCAAGGCTTTTAATACTGCCGGGCTAAAGTGCGCGCAGATTATTTTCTCCAATACGTCCGATGTACACACGTGGAATGACCTTACTGGGGTGGCCAAGGATGGCACGGGCACCTTGGGCGTGCTTGCTGCGGAGACTGCCTACCGCGAGTGCGGCGACTTCCTCGATGAAGAAATAGCGTACCTGCGGCAGACCCGCGATTGGTTGGTGGAGGAGCTGCCGCAGCGCATCCGTGGTTTAAAGACCAGCAAGCCGGAGGCCACCTACCTGCTGTGGTTGGATTTTGCTGATACCGCTATCGGCGGCAATCCGCAGCCGGCCAAGTGGTTGCGGGAGAATGCGAAGGTCGCGCTCAATGAGGGCGATACCTTTGGCACCGGCGGTCCGGGCCATGCGCGGTTGAATTTCTCTACCTCGCGCGAGATTTTGGAGGAGGCACTCGACCGCATGGAGCGTGCCTTCGCCGCACTCGATTAGGTCGGCCCGGCTGGGTCAACCATGTATTCTGCGTCACCCCCACACTTTGATTTCTCACCATGTGGGCGGTAATGTCTCATTACACGAACAGGCGTGACCCGCCACCTCGGACCGCGGAGACGCACCCCACCCCGCCATCACCCCTCGGCGGAATAAGGAAAGCTTCCTCACATTCTAGCTGTACATGGAAAATTAAGGAGCCACCATGGCTACCCCAGTCGCGTCAAGCACTGCAAAGCCCGTCGCCACCATCGTAATTGCGTCGTTGATGCTGTTTTCGATGTTCTTCGGCGCCGGCAACCTCATCTTCCCACCCATGGTGGGAGTTTCGGCCGGCACCAATTTTTGGCCCGCCGTCCTCGGCTTCCTCGCCGCCGGCGTGCTCCTTCCGGTCCTAGCCATTGTTGCCGTCTCCATTTCGGGCCGCTCCGTGCGCGACCTGAGCTCCAACGGTGGCGCGCTTTTCGGCCTCGTCTTTTCTGTAATGGCCTACCTTGCCATCGGCGCCTTCTACGCCCTGCCGCGCACCGGCGCCGTTTCCATGGAAACCGCCATCACCCCGCTGCTGGGCTGGGAGGGAACCATGGCCAATGGCATCTTCAATGTGGTCTTTTTCCTTATCGCCCTAGCACTGTCTTGGAAGCCAAATTCCATTATCGATACCTTGGGTAAGTTCCTCACCCCGGCTTTGGTGGCGTTGTTGGTTGTCCTCATCGCCTTGGCAGCTTTCAACAATCCCCGCGATCCCCAAGCACCTACTGCGGACTATACTTCTTCCCCCATGGTCACCGGCCTTTTTGAGGGCTATAACACGATGGATGCCATTGCGGGTCTGGCCTTTTCCATCGTCATTGTCGGCGCTTTGCGTTCCAAGGGTTTTAAGACCAAGAAGTCCCTGGTTAACGGCACCATTACTGCCGCTCTGGTTGCTGGCGCTTTGCTGGCCGCTATCTATCTGGGCTTGGCGTGGGTAGGCCAAACCATTCCCAATGGCCAGTCCTATGAGTCAGGAGCGCCCCTGCTTGCCGACGCCGCAAATCTCACCATGGGCACCATCGGCCAGGTCGTCTTCTCCGCCATCGTCATCCTGGCCTGCATGACCACCGCGGTGGGCCTTATCACCTCCACCTCCGCCTTCTTCGAAATGCTTGTGCCTAAGGTGAAGTACCACGTCTGGGCCTGCCTCTTTACCGCACTGTCCATTCTCTTCGCCTTCCAGGGGCTGGAGACGGTGCTGTCCATTGCAGTGCCCTTCATTACTTTCCTGTATCCACCAGCTATTTCCCTTATCTTCCTCACCCTGATCCAACCAGTGGTGAAAAAGTCCGTGGTCTTTTATTGGACCTACCGTTTGGCACTGTGGGTATCGGTGCTGTGGTCGGCCTTGTCCGTTATCGCAGATCAGGGCTGGGGAACCGACGCACTCGATCCCCTCTTGAGCTTGGCTCCTGGCCAGTCCGTAGACCTCGGCTGGATCGTCCCTACCGCCATCGCGGCAGTCATCGGCCTCGTTGTCGATATCGCCACCAAGGCAGGCGAGAAGCACGAGGCCGCCAACCCACCGGCAACAGAGCCGGCGGAGGCCGACGCCCTCGCTGAGGCTTAGTCTCTCCTTCCTACCTCCCCCTCCCACTCCACACCTCACCACGGTGCCGAGGCGGAGGGGATTTTTATGTCAACAGGCCCCTGCGGCGATGCGGTATAGCCCCGCCCGGAATAGTCAGGCGGCGCGTACCGTTGGAAGAAGAGAACTTAGACAGGATTTACCGAAAGCAAAAGGAAGGCTCTCCCCGTGACCGAACGCGCGCATCTTTCCGTCTTGGACTTCTGCACCATTTATGAGGGCGAGACCCCAGCACAATCCATCGCCCGCTCCGTGCAGTTGGCACAGGAAGCAGAAAAGCTGGGCTATTCTCGCATGTGGTACACCGAGCACCACAATATGAAGTCCATCATGTCTTCTTCTCCGGCCGTGCTCATCGCCCACATTGGTGCGAAGACCGAGCGCATTCGCTTGGGTTCCGGCGGAGTGATGCTGCCTAACCACTCCCCTTATGTCATCGCCGAGCAATTCGGCACTTTGGAGGAGATGTATCCCAAGCGCATCGACTTAGGCGTAGGCCGCGCACCCGGCACGGATATGAATACCCTGGGCCGCGCCCTGCGCCGCGACGCCCACTCTGCCGAACGCTTCCCCGAAGACGTCAAAGAGCTCAACTCCTATCTCGAGGGCAAGTCTTATATCCCGGGGGTCAGCGCCGTTCCAGGTGCCAATACCAACGTGCCGATCTATATTTTGGGCTCGTCCATGTTCGGCGCCTCGCTAGCCGCCAAGCTCGGCCTGCCTTATGCCTTTGCTTCTCACTTTGCCCCGCAGCACCTCGAGCAGGCTACCACCTACTACCGCGAGAACTTCCAGCCTTCCGAGCGCTTCAGCAAGCCCTACCTCATCGCCGGAGTCAACGTCACCGCCGCCGAGACCACCCAACAGGCGCAGGAGGAATACGAGCGCGTGTGTTTCAACCGCGTCAAGGCCTTCGCCGGCCGCGGCAAGCACCTCACCGATGAGCAGGTGGAGCAGATTATCGGCTCTTACCAGGGCCAGCAGATCCTAGACATGCTGAAGTACTCCGCCGTGGGCACCGCCGATGAGGTGGCAAACTACCTCGAGACCTTCCAGAAGCACGCTAAGGCCGATGAGCTGATGGTTTCCTTGCAGTCCAGCTCGCACGAGGAAGTCATCAAGAATATGCAACTGCTCGCACAGGGCTGGCAGCTCGATCCGGCACGCGTAGCCGGCACCCCGAGCTAGCCTTCGGCCCTTACGTGGCCTAGGTGGTCAATGGGGACCTCGGGGAACCGTTCCCGGAGTTTTCCCTCAAGCTCCCGCGGTCCCAGGTTCGCCTGCTCCGGCAATCGCACCGAATACTGCTGCGCTTCGTCCAAGGTAGAAACGCGTACCCCACGCGGAATCAGGGCCAGGAAATTTTGGCCCGGCTCGAGCGAATAGAACTGCATGCGCTCTAGCTCAGCGGCCGAAAAGCTAACCCGTTGGAAAGGCAAGGAAATTTCCTCGCCGATGCGCAGCAGCGCACGGGCTCGGCGGCGCGCGGAAGCTACCACCGCCAGCATCGCGCACAGCGCCCCGCCTAAGGGCATGAGCGCGGCAATGAGGTAGACGGTATGCAAGCGTGTACCGGCCTGTTCCTGCAGCGCCGAGTAAATAAGCACTCCACCGATTAGCAGCAGCGCGACGGCGATTAAAACAGCAACCGTCACTGCCTTGCCCAAGCGCGCGGTTCCACCGGCTTCGCGTACTTCAATGGTTTCGGTGCTCTCGTCCACGAAAACTTAGCCTAGCGCGCTCCCCTACCAACCTGGCGCTGATAGAGCGGCGCGTGGTCTTTTGGTTAGTGCTTTTCACTCAAATAGCGCGTAGTTTCTTAGTGACGCTGTTGCATTAGCGCACCCTAGCAAAATGGAATAACATTGACGTGTTTCGCTCCGCTGCGAAAAGCCCCGGAGAGACTAAGGACAAAGGTTGAATGAGCCCACGCGATAAACAGCAGCATAGAAAGATCGCTGATTACCTGCGAGAGCAGATCAGCTCTGGCGTGCTGCAACCAGGCGATTTTCTGCCTAGTGAAGCAGATTTATGCGAGAAGTTTTCTTCTTCCCGCGGACCCGTGCGCCAAGCAGTTGCGGCTTTGCGGGCCAAAGGGCTGGTTTCCTCCGGCCGGGGGCGCCGCTCCACCGTTTTAGCCTCTACCCAGGCAGAGCTTTTTGAATCCATCTATTCCATCTCCAGCTGGCTCAGCGAATATGACGCGGATCCCCAACAGCACACCCTGTGGCTAGCTCGCCGCCGCGCCCCGCGGGAAATTACCCGTTTTCTGCGTGTTGACCCAGAACAAAATGTGGTCTTTGTCCATCGCGTGCGCTATACCGAGGACCACCCCATTGCCATCGAGCGCATGTATTTCCCCATGGTGGTGGGAAAGCACATCCTGGACTTCGACGCGGATGGCGGCTCTATTCATGCGCACCTGCGCGAATGCGGCGTGGACTTTGATAATGTGCGCCGCGAACTCACATTGGAAGAAGCCACGGCTGAGGATGCCGAGGCACTTGAAGTGGCCACTGGCACCCCACTGTGGCGGCTCCAGATGGAAATATCCAACCACTCCGGCGAACCGGTGGAATTGGCGGTATACCTCTATCGCGCGGACCGCATGAAGCTGGCTATGAATAACGTACGTGGGGGTGTTTCACCCCTAGAAGTTATCCCCACACCTGGAAATTTTGCATAAGTTTCACGGCAGCTATCCCCACCGGCTACCCTGCTTCCTATGAGAAGATTTCGCGCCGGCAGGGCGCTGGGTAGCCTCGCCATGGCGGCCGCTGTCGGAACCGTATCAGCGTGCTCTGCAGGCCATACCGCGGTGGTTGATACCTCCCAAGCAGATAGCGACTCCGCTTCTGCTTCCCTTACCGTAGCCTCCACCTCGGCGGCCACTTCCCTAGATTTCACCACTACCGGTGGTGCTGCCATCCCCGCCGTACTCATGGACAATGTCTACGAAACTCTCGTGCGCATCGATGAGAATGGTTCTATCACCCCAGGGCTCGCCACCTCGTGGGAGATCAGCGACGATGCCCGCAGCTATACCTTCCATCTGCGCAAAGGTGTCACCTTTTCCAATGGCGATGCTTTTACCGCCGAGACCGCGGCCTTTTCCATTGATTACGTTCGCGAGAAATGGACCAATGGCATCTCAGCAGCCATGGATCCGGTAGAAAAAGCCACGGCCACCGATGAACACACACTAAAGGTGCGCCTGAAACAGCCGTCGAATGGCTGGCTCTGGTCCATGGGCACGGCCACCGGCGCGATGATGACGCCTAATGGCATGGATAACCTCGCCGCCCAACCGGTGGGTACCGGGCCCTTTGAGGTGTCCCGCTTTGCGCCTTCGGAATTTGTGGAGCTCAAGGTCCGCAAAAATTATTGGGGAAAGCCCGCCGCGCACGATGTCACCGTTCGCTATTTCCCAGACACCATCTCCTCGGTCAATGCCCTGCAGGCCGGCGGCGTGGATGTGGTCTGGGGTGTGCAAAACCCGGAGCTTCTCGACGACGTCAAGGACGGCATCGCTACCGAGGTCGGCACCACCAATGGTGAGGTGTTGCTATCCATGAATAATGCCCGGGCTCCCTTTGATGATCCGCGCGTGCGCCAGGCAGTCGCCTATGCCGTCGACCGCAAGGCGGCCAATGACATTTTGTGGAATGGCCTAGCCAAAGACACCGGTGGTGCACCAATCCCACCTACAGATCCATGGTTCCAAGGCAAGCGCTACTACGACTACAATCCGGATAAGGCCCGCCAGTTGCTCGAAGAGGCCGGCGCAGAAGGGGCCGAAATCACGCTGACTACACCGACGCTGCCCTATGCCCAGACCGTCGCCGAGCTGCTGTACTCGCAACTCACCGAAGTTGGCTTTAAGGTGAAGCTGGAATCCGCCGAGTTCCCAGCCGTATGGTTGGGCCAGGTCATGGGCGCCAAAGACTATCAAATGTCGCTCATCTCCCACGTAGAACCGCGCGATGTGCCAACCCTATTCGGCGATCCGGACTATTACCTCAACTACGATTCGCCGCGCACCCGCGAGCTTTTGGCCCAAGCCGACTCCGCGCCCGAGCAGGACTATCCCCAGCTCATGGCACAAGCCGTGGATCAGATCATGGCTGATGCCGGCGCGCTGACCTTGATGAATATGCCAAATATCGTGCTCACCCGCACAGGCGTGCGCGGGCTGCACCCTGATCAGGTCACGGACGCGCTGATCTTGCGCGATCTCAGCTCCGCAGTGACCACCGAAAAGGAGGCACGATGACTTCCCTTCGCCTTACTGGGCGCGCCATCGTGCGCCCGCTGCTGCGCTTTGCATTAACGCTCTTTGCCGCCTCCATCATCATCTTCGCGCTCATGCGCGCGGTGCCAGGCAACCCGGCGCGGGTGGCGCTGGGAGTGAATGCGACCGAAGAGGCCGTCGGCAAGCTCAGCTCTGAGCTGGGCCTGGATCGCCCGCTGCTCACGCAATATTGGGAGTGGATAAAAGGCCTATTTACCGGCAGCTTTGGGCAGTCATTGTCCTCGCAACAAGATATTACGCCGCTGGTACTAGACCGCGCCCAGGTCACGCTCATCCTGATTGGTTTAGCGATGCTGCTCGCGCTGGCCGGGGCAATCCCGGTGGGAATGTGGTTGGCACTGCGCAACCGTACCCGCGGCGCGGATGTGGTTTCTGCCGGTACGCAGCTGGGCATTGCGGTGCCCAGCTTCCTGCTCGGCATCATCTTGGTGGCCATCTTTGCCGTTCACCTAGGCTGGCTGCCGGCCAATGGTTGGGTGCCGCCAAACCAGGGCGCAGGCGAGTTTATTCGCCACCTCATCTTGCCGGTCATTGCGCTGGCCGTGGTGCAAGGTGCGATGCTGACACGCTATGTGCGCTCGGCTGTGCTCGATGTACTGCATCAGGACTATATCCGTACCGCCCGTGCACTGGGCCAGTCCCCGTGGCAGGCGCTAAAGCGCCACGGCCTGCGCAATGCGACGCTGCCCGTGCTTACCGTGGCCGGCGTACAGCTAACCACGATGGTCGTGGGCGCCGTAGTAATTGAGTCCGTCTTTGTCATCCCCGGCATAGGTTCGATGCTGCTAGATGCGGTGGCGGTGCGCGATCTGACCACGGTGCAGACCTTGGTCATGCTCCTCGTCGCCTTCGCCTTGGTGGTCAATGTCCTCACGGATGTGGCCTACCGATTCATCGATCCGCGCATCACGGCAGGTGATAAATAATGAAGCTGCGTTTTTCTGGTTGGCTGGGAGCCATCCTCGTCGCCGCCACGGTGCTGGTGGCAGTGATTTCGCTGGTGTGGACGCCGTATGACCCTACTCTCGCGCACCCGGATGTGAGCCTTGCCGGCCCCAGTGTCGAGCATCTCCTCGGTACGGACCGCTTCGGCCGCGATACCGCTTCCCGCATCATGGCAGGTGCCCAGATTACGGTCTTCGTCGGCCTAGTGGCGGTGGGAATTGCTGCCGTGGTCGGCGTGCCGCTCGGCATCCTCGCTGGCATGCGCCGCGGCACGTGGGCCGATGCGTTAGTGATGCGGGGTGCAGATTTGTTGCTTGCCTTCCCCGCGCTACTGTTGGCGATCATTGCCGGCGCGGTATGGGGCCCCTCAACGCTGACGGCCATGATTGCCATCGGCATCGCCGGCATTCCCTCCTTTGCCCGCGTAGCGCGCTCGGGCACGCTGCAGGTCATCACGCAGGACTATATTTCCTCCGCGCGCATCTCCGCAGTGCCAGGCTGGAAGGTGGCGGGGCGCCATATTTTGCCTAATCTTGCCGGTCTGCTCATCGTGCAGGCCTCGGTATATTTCGCGCTTGCCATCCTGGCCGAGGCCGGCCTGTCCTATCTGGGCTTAGGCACCGCCCCACCGGCTGCCTCGTGGGGCCGGATGCTGCAAGATTCCCAGTCGCTTCTGGGCACCGCTCCCCTGCAGGCCTTCTGGCCCGGCCTGGCCATTGCGGCGACAGTGCTGGGCTTTAACCTGCTAGGCGACGCCCTCCGTGACCTCCTCGATCCCCGCCTGAAAGGATCCGCGCGATGAGCCTGCTCAAAGTAGATAACCTGGCGGTCACCGCCGCCGGATCCACCACTGCCCTTTTGGGGCCGCTTAACTTCGAGCTCGCGGCCGGCGAGAAGCTCGGCATTATTGGTGAATCCGGCTCCGGCAAATCGCTCACGGCGCTATCCATTATGGGTCTTTTGCCCGATGGAGTACGCGCAAGCGGCTCCGTCACCGTAGATGGCCACGAGGTGATAGGCGCACGCGATGCCCGTATCCGCCCGTTGCGCGGGAAGACCATGGCCATGGTCTTCCAAGAACCGATGAGCGCGCTGGATCCGCTTATGCGCGTGGGCAAGCAGCTGGCCCACGCCGGGGTGCGCGATGCCGCAACCGCTCTCGAAGAGGTGGAGCTTGATGCCGGCATTGCCTCCCGCTTCCCGCACCAGCTCTCCGGCGGTCAGCGCCAGCGCGTGCTCATTGCCATGGCCATGGCCGGGCACCCCGATCTGCTCATCTGCGATGAACCGACCACCGCACTGGATGCCACCACGCAGGATGGCGTGTTGCGCGTCATCGAGCGCGTGACCAAGGCTCGCGGCATCGCGCTGATCTTCATCACCCATGACTTGGGAGTCATCCGCCGCATGTGTCCCCGCGTTGTGGTAATGCACCACGGCGCAGTGGTGGAGTCTGGCCCTACCGAGCGGATTCTTGCCCAGCCCGAGCATCCCTATACCCGCGAGCTCATCGATTCCTCCCAGCTGCCAGAGATGAGCCTTGCCCCGGCCGCAGCGGAAGATTCCCTGGTCACGCTCGAAGGGGTTAGCAAGGTGCACGGCACTCACGCCGCACTCGACGGCATCGACTTGCGCGTGCACCACGGCGAGCGCCTCGGCATTGTGGGTGGCTCCGGATCGGGAAAGACCAGCCTGCTCAAGCTCATTGCCGGACTCGACCAGCCGACAAGCGGCGAGGTCACCGTCCGTGGCCGAGTGCAGATGGTCTTCCAAGATCCGCAGGGCTCTCTCAACCCGCGGCTAAAGATCTGGAAATCCATCGCAGAGGCCATGCCGGGCAACCCAAACAAAGCCGAAAAGCGCTCCCGCGCCGCGGCCGCGCTCGAGGAGGTCGGGCTTCCGACCGATAGCCTCGACCGCTTCCCGCACGAGTTTTCTGGTGGCCAGCGCCAGCGCATTTCCATTGCCCGCGCGCTGTGCGGCGAGCCAGATATCCTGCTGGCCGATGAAGCAGTCTCGGCCCTTGATATGTCCGTGCGCGCGCAGGTTTTGGAGCTACTGGCAGAGATCATCGACAAGCGAGAGCTCACCTTACTCTTTGTCACCCACGACCTTGCGGTGGTACGCCACCTATGCGATAGTGTCGCCGTCCTCGACCGCGGCCGGCTCATCGAGCACGGCCCTACCGAGGCCGTATGGTCCTCCCCCAGCACGGACTACACGCGTCGGCTTATCGCGGCCGCCGAAATGTGAAGCGGGTGCTGGTGGGCGTAAGGTAGTCGGGTCAGATAACTCCACTTAGAAAGGATCCTGCTGCTCCGTGGCCGCCCAGCTTGACTATCCCATCCCGCAGCGCCCTAGCACCACCCAGCTACTCACCGCATTTAATAGCGCCTCGGTGCGCTGGCCTGGTGCACTGCGCGCGGGATTGGCGATTCTCCTGCCCGGCGCCATTGCGCTGCTTACCGGCCACGACTACGCTATCCTGCTCATTTCCACCGGCGCGTTTACCGTCATCTTTGGCGAGGGACAGCCCTATCGCACCCGCCCGCGCGTCATGCTCACCGCCGGCACCGCGCTCATTACCGTCGCCGCCGTCGGCGTGTTGGTAGGCCATCTTATCTTTGCGCCCGGCCACGGCCATTGGTGGCTCCTACTCGCAGGCCTCTACTCCACGGCATTGGCCGCCGGTTGTGGCTTTGCCCAAAATGCGCTGCGCCTGCCGCCACCGGGCACCTTCTTCCTCGTCATGGTCGGCGGCGGCTCGGTCATGCTCGCCCGCACCGATGTCACCGTGGGCCAGCTGCTCTTTTGGGCGCTGACGGGCATGGTGGCCAGCTTGATCCTCGGCATGGCCCCGGCCCTTTTTGACCCGCACGGCCCTGAGCGCCGCGCCGTAGCCAGCCTGGAAAAGGCCGCGTCTGCCTTCCAGGCCGGACAGGATGATTCACTCGCCCGCCACCACCAAGCACAAACCGCACTTTTTGCTGCTTGGCAGGCGCTTTCCGACGCCCACATTATCCGCGGTGGCCGCATCATCGACTCCCAAGGAGCCCACCTAGTAGAGCGCACCCTTGCTGCCCAGCACACCATCGTGGCACATAACCGCGCCCTTGACCTCGACTCCGATTCGGACCAGCTTACCGATCATGTCACCGACGTCGACCCGAATCGCACCGCTATCCCCCATACCCGGCCCACCGGCCGGTACCGGCTTTACCGCGCCGCGGTGCGGGATTCGCATGCCATGGTCACTACCCAAAAGGTGGTTCTTTCGGCGATCATTACCGTGCTCGTGGGCCTTAGCCTCGGCTTCGACCGGCCGGACTGGGGCGTGGTCTCTGCCTTCCTCATGCTGCAATGGGGACCCGACCATGTGCCGGGCACCGTCCGCGGCATCCACCGCATGCTCGGCTCTGTAGTGGGCGTGCTGCTATTTTCCATCCTTCACTACTTCGGTATTAATGGCTGGACGTTGCTGCTGGCGTTGGCTGCCTGCCAATTCTGTGCCGAAATCTTCGTGGCGAAGAACTACGCCATCTGCGTTATCTTCTCCACCCCGCTCGCTCTTCTCATGGGCAACTCGGCCACCCGTCCTCTGTTGCCCACTATTCAAGCTCGCTGCGGCGAGATCCTCTTGTCCATCCTCATAGCCACCGCGGTGCTGTGGCTATGGCAGCGCAGCGCCCCAGTACGCAATCAGGCCCGCCTGCAGGTCCGTGCGATGGAGTCCATGGCTACCCTGCTCGGACTGCTCTTTGTCAATACCCCAGATTCCGTATTGTCCGCACGCCGTGACCTACAGTACGAGCTGCTTTCCGAGCGCCGCGCCATCCAATCCCTCGCCGCCGATAACCCAGAAGCCGTGCGCCAATTCTGGGCCCGCCACATCGCGCTGCAGCACGCCGGCTATTTCCTTTTGGATTTTTGCACCACTCACCCGGACCGCACCGCCACCCGCGAAGAGCTCGATGCCCTCGTGCGGGAAATCCGTGCCGCCCGCGCCGCCTAGACTAGGGGGTATTCCTCAATTACTTCGTAGCGCGGCCCGCCGCCGCGGCCCTCGCCCAGGTGCGATTGCATAAGGCATACCCGGTCCGCACAAAAGTCCGGCCCTCGGTACACCGACAACGCGCGCACGACATCCCCCAGTACCCACGGATCACGGGTACGCCGGCCGGCGCGCGCGACGGTCAGGTGGGGACGGTGGTGATGAAAGGCGACGTCGGCAAGCTGGCAATCCGCCATCAACTCCCGCACACCCCGCGCCTGGCCACCGACGCCCAACCACAGGGTGCGCTGCTCAAAACTTCCCGCTCCGCTCACATGCACATCCAACGCCGAGCGCCCAGCCACCGCGTGGGCGAGGTGCTCGCGCACGGCCGCCGCATCATTGGGCTGGTCGCCATAAAAGGCCATGGTCACATGCCAATTATCCGGATCCGTCCAGCGCAACTCGTTGGTAGTTGCCGCATGGATGGGCCTAAGCGTATGTACCATATGCTCGCGCGCGGCGGCAGAAGGCAGCAGCGCGGAAAAGACGCGAATCATGGTCTAGCTGGCATACACGCTAAGGCGCAGTTCCGCGTCCAGCACGTGCTCTTCCTCGCGTTCAAAGACGGCGAAGGCATGCAAAATATCCGCAACGGCGGTGGAATTATCATCAAACTCGGGCATGAGATAACTTCTTTCAAACCACAAAGGAGGCAGAAGAATCACGCGCGATTCTTCTGTCTCCACATAGTAGCTGACAATGATGTAATTAGCCGCCCTTGACTACCGTGACCTGCCAGCCGGCATCGCCCGCGCGATGGAAATCACGAATCTCATGGCCTTCATCGGCCGCCCACTGCGGAATCGAGTCGGTGGCCTGGGTGCAGTCAAAATCAATGACCAGCGCCTCACCAGGCTCTAGCTCCGCCATGACCTGCTTGGCCTCAATCAAGGGGAACGGGCAGACTGCACCGAGGGTATCCAGCGCGTAGCGCCCACCGCCTAGAGCACGGGCCTTTTCCTTGGCCTGCGGTTTGGTCTTGAGCGCCACTGCCCCGGTGGCAGAGGCAAAGCTCGGCAGCACCTTCTCCTCGGCGGAGACCGCCGAGTTATCCACGGACTCCTCGGTGGAGTAGGTCTGCGGCTGCCGTGACTGGTGGCCCTGCGCCTTCTTCGGCTTGAGCCATAGGCGTGCGCCCGCACCCACGCCGAGTGCCATAAAGAACAACGATACCCAGCCCTGGAAGCTAAACAAGGAGGTCTCCACCATGCCGTTGCCCACGGTGCAACCGCCAGCCAGCGAAGCACCCACACCCATCATGATGCCACCCCAAATAGCGCGGGTTGCAGTCTGTGCATCCGGAACGCGCACGCGGAACTCGCCGGCGGACTTCGCGGCAATGAAAGCACCCACCAGAAGGCCGATGACCAACAGGGTGCCCCAATTCATGCGCACGGAATCACCGGTGGCGGCCCAGCGCACGATATCCGCAGTCGGCGTGGTAATGCCGAGCCCACCATTGCGGCCGGCGTCGGCAGAGAGCACGAAACCCACCGTGCCGATGATGCCAACAGCAACCGCCGCGATATTCATATTCAACGGCTTGGCGTACCACGGCTGGCCCAAGTCCACCTTCGGGCGCCCGGCATCCTTGGCGCGGTAGTGGCGACACAGCATAAAGGTCACGCCCCACAGCACAGCCACGAGAATCCACGGCGAGATATGCAGCGCGTCGTGGATGGTGGTTACCGGCAGGCTCCACTGCTTGAACCAATCATTCGCCCCGGCCAACGGGCCCGATTTCATCGCGGCGGCTGACAGCCCATAAAACAGCAGCGCAATCCACGAGCCGACTAGGCCCTCAGCGGATCGGTACCACGTTCCGGAGGCGCAGCCGCCAGACAAGATGATGCCAAGGCCAAAGATGAAACCACCCACAATAACGGCTACCGGTTTGAAATCAGCAATCTCCGGAGAGAGCACGTCAGCGCCGGCCAACAGGGTAAGGCCAAAGGCATGGACCGAGATCAAAATGAGCAGAGCGGTAAAACCGCGCCAGGTCTTATTGAGGAAAATATCGCGCAGCATGCCGGTCACGCAGAAGCGCCCGCGCTGCAGCACAGCACCGAAGACGATGCCGGTGAGAAGTCCGGTAATAATCACACTGTCTCCTTGTATCGAGTCAAGGGCCTCAGACTACGCCCTCTAAGACAGATTTGTCTATAATTGACGTACAACCCGGTTCTAGGGTGGCAGATTTCCGCGTTTCCGTCGGCCTTCCCTATGCCACCTCAGGCGCCCCAGCCGCTCCGGGCACAACTAAGGAGAATTAACCTATGGGAATCCCAGACGACGTTGTCCTCGATGGATATACCCTCATCGAGCAACACGCAATCGACCACGAGTTCCTGCTGCGCGGCTCTCCGCTGGGCACCGAAACTCCCCTCCTATTCGCCCTGACCATTGCAGGCGTACTGCTGGTCGCGGCGAGCTTCTTCCTGCGCGGTGGCGCGCGGGTTGCCACCGGCCTGGTGGGTGCGATCCTGGCGCTAACCAAGCTGTGGTGGATGCCCTTCGCGCTATGGCAGCAGTTCGATGACGGCCAAGTATTCGGCTACACGCTCAAGTACTTCCCGCAGTACTGGCCGGTGGCCTCCCTTATCGTCGGCGTCATCGCGCTGGTGGGCCTAGCCTCCGCCATTTTCCGCCGGCCCTAGCGGCCCAGCCCAGCCACGCCTAACCGCCGAGAACCGCAATCGCGATGTGCACCCGGTTGGTGCCATCGATCTTGGCCAGGATGTGCTTCATGTGCGTCTTGACCGTGGTCAGCGAGATGAAAAGCTGCTCGGCAATCTCGGCGTTGCTCAGTCCTTGGGCCACCAGCTGGGCGATTTCATTTTCGCGCTCGCTCAGCTCGGCCAGCCCGCTGGGTTGAATCATCTCTTGTTCCGGCTGCGGCGGCGTGGCCGCCAGCCCCACCAGGTTTTCTAGCACCTTCGGGCTGAGCTGTTGCTGGCCTTGGGCCGCCGCTCTTACCGACGCCACCAGCGCCTCCGGCGCCGTCGTCTTCAACAAGAATCCCACTGCCCCAGCGCGCAGGGCGTGCAGGATGAACTCGTCGGTATCAAAAGCAGTGAGCATCACCACCGGAATATCACGCGCGCCGGCGAGCGAGTGCAGCTGCGCCGTCGCCTCGATGCCGTCCATAACCGGCATGCGGATATCCATCAGCACCACGTCCGGCTCCTCGGCCAGGATGAGCTCCACTCCTTCCTTGCCGTTGCCGGCCTCGCCAATGACGCTAATGCCCGGCGCGCCTTCCAAGATCACGCGCAGCCCGTGGCGCAGCAGCGGCTCATCGTCGACGAGCACCACCCGAATTTCACTCACTTTTCTTCCTTCCTCGGCAGGCGCAGAGTCCACGAGAACCTATCTTCCTCATCGTTTACCTGTAGCGATCCGCCCACCACACTAGCGCGCTCGCGCATGCCGACGATCCCGTACCCACCACTGTGCACGCCTGCCTTTTCCCCAGTCTGGGCGGTGGGGTTAGACATGGTGATAGACAGGGCGTCGGCAAGCGTGGCGATGGTGATGGTAACCGGCTGGCCCGGCGCGTGCTTGCGGGCGTTGGTTAGGCCCTCCTGGACCGCGCGGTTGAGCGCGTGACCGGCCATGGTGCTCAGCTCTTCCAGCGATTGCGGCCCCGCGCCCGCCTGGTAGCGCACTTCCACCTCCATGCCCGCCTGGCGGGAACGCTCCACCAGCGATTCCACGCCCTCGCGCGGATCGATGCGCCCCTCGCTGCGCAGCGAGTGCAGCGCCTCACGCAGATCCCCCACGGCGGCCTCGGCTTCATCGCGAATCGTGCGCGCGGATTGCCGCGTCTCTTCCGGATCTAGGTCTTTGCGGTAGGCCAACCCGCCGGCATAGACCGCAATCATGCTCAGCCGATGCGAGAGCGTATCGTGCATATCCCGCGCAATCCGGTCCCGCTCTTCCTGCCGCGCAAAATTCTCCCGTGTGGTCATTTCCTCGTGCGTGAGCTCCGCCTGCGCCTGCAGCGCAATCGTGCGCTCTTTTTGGTTCGAGCGAACCAACCCGACCACTAAAACCACTACTGCTGGGAGGATGTGGGCAAGTAAGAATCCCAGCTTCCCGGGCGCACTATGATCTTCGCTTCGAGATAGATCCATAGTAACCAACTCCGAGACCAACATGGCCGCACATACCGTCGCCATCCACCACCGGCTGCGGCGCGAGGCCGCCGAAAACGCCGCCATCATTACCGAAGGCCGGAACCGAGCAATCGACACCGTCGCCGAAATAATGGTTGCGGCTACCAACGCGCTGCGCGGGCCAGGCTGGGTGCTACGCGGGTCCCGCTCCGCTGCGGCGTGGCGCAGGGCAAAGGGCAATAGGATCCAGGTGCCTATCGTCGCCACGAAAAAGAACACTATCCGATCTTCCGGTGCTTCGGAAGAACTTAGGCGGACGGCGACGACCATAAAATCGCCGATCAATGCCACCGCAGCGATGAGTAGCTTTTGCCAAAGCGGGCGCTGGAGCATCTCGTCGGATTTTCGGAATAACTTCATAACGCGCACCAGTCTAAGTCGACCCGCCGGCGGCGCGGTATCCCCCGCAGGGAGGATTCTCCGGCGTTAGCCGCGCGCCTCTAAGACCATAATGGCGATGTGCACGCGGCTGGTACCGCCGATCTTTTTCAAAATATGCTGCATATGCGATTTCACCGTCGCCATGGACACCACCAGTTGGTCGGCGATGTCTTGATTATTCAAGCCTTGGGCTACCAGCCCGGCGATTTCCCGCTCGCGCGAGCTCAAAGTGGAAAGCCGGGTTCGAGCGGTGCGGGTGTGGTGTGAATGGGCGTCGGAAAGCGCGCGGCTTTGCATGCCTACCAGCTTGTCGACGACCTGCGGGCTCAACAGCGGTTGCCCCGCTGCGGCCGCACGCACGGCCGCCATGAGCGATTCCGGCGGCGTTGACTTGAGCAAGAACCCGGCCGCCCCGGCGCGCAGGGCTCGCAGGATAAAGGAATCGGTATCAAAGGCCGTAAGCATGATTATCGGCACGGCGTGGACCGACAGAATCTTCTCCACGGCCGCGATGCCATCCATAACCGGCATGCGGATATCCATTAACACCACATCGGGCTGCGAATCGAGGACGGTAGCCACCGCGTCCCGGCCATTGCTCGCCTCGGCCACGACTTCGATATCGGGCGCATGAGACAGCAATAGGCGCAGCCCGCTGCGGACTAGGTCTTCGTCATCAACGAGCACTACACGCAGGGCATCGGCCATCATGCTTCCTTTCCCACTGGTTGATTCCACCGCGCGCGCCAGAGCTGCGACGCGACGGGCGTATACGCCACTGTAAGCGCCACAAGAATCGCCAGCGCTACCGGCACTATAGTGGCGTGGCCTGCCACTACGCCGTTGAGGAACGAGGGCACGAGAATCTCGTTTATCTTTTCGAAGAATTTGGGGAAAAAGTCGATGACAAGCGTGGCCGCAATGAATGTCAGCGCAGTCTGCAAAAGCAATGTCCACAGGTTCACCCGATGCAGGCGCTTATCGACGTCCACCTTCCCCACCGCCGCAAACATCACCCTCGCTCCTTGCCCGCGAAACTGTGGCACGATATAGCCACGGCGCTCCACCAGCGCGATGCGATCTGCGTCTTCGGGCGCATTATCATCGCTATTTCCGCGCAGGAATTCCACGCTATAGGCCGAGTCATCGGTATCGGTGTAGCTGAGCTTGCGCGTAGTGCCGTTGACCGTGGAGGTAAAAAGGCTGCGCTTAGAATCTAAGTATTTTCCTGTCCAGCCCTCGCGGGTCCTGGTTTCTTCTAGGTCAATGCGCATAAGCCCGTAGTCGGGATGGCGCAACTGCCAACTCATTTCGCTCATTGCGCGGCCTCCTTATGCGCCAGTGGTAGCAGGATGCTCCAGCGAAATTCCTCGCCTTCTTCACCGGCGTGGACATTCATGCGCCCGCCGGATAGCTCCACGCGCTCGCGCAGGCCCACCAGCCCGTAGCCTCCGACGCCGCTACCTGCGCGCTCCTCGGCATTAGCCACTGGGAGCGGGTTGCGCATCTCGACGCCCACCTCACCGGCCACCTCGCGCACCGTGATGCTCACCGGCTGGCCAGCGGCGTGCTTGCGTGCATTGGTCAGGCCTTCCTGTACTGCGCGGTGCACGGCGTGCTGCGCCATCGTGGATAGCCCAGTAAAAACATCCGGGCTGGCACCGTCCGCGTAGGTCACGGTCACCTGCGTGCCGGCCTCCTGCGCGGCCGCGACTAGCTCTTCTAAGGTGGTGCGCGGATCCTGGGAAAGATCTTCACGTAGAGCGCTTAGGACGGTGCGCAAATCTTCTACCGCGTTCTGGGCCTCCGCGCGGATGGTGCGCGCTGCGTCTGTGAACTCGGCCGGCACGCCTTCACGCGGATAGCTCAGCGCACCCGCATGAATGGCCACAAGGCTCAGCCGATGCGAGAGCGTATCGTGCATGTCCCGCGCGATATTCTCGCGCTCCTCTCGCCGCGCGCGTTCTACCTTGGCACGCATCTCTTCGCGATTCATCCGGGCTTGCTGCTCCACCCGCCACCGCTTTTCGCGCAGATTGGCGCGCTTTTGGCCTACCAATAACCCCGCGACTATCACGACCACAACGAAGATGGCACCAACCCATCCGATATCGTCCCAGGCCATATAGGGGTTGAAGAACGCATCAATCGCAAACGCCGCCACGAAGCACGCCACTGCGGCCACCGAGCGCGAAGTCGAGCGGCGCGAGACCATGGAAATGAAAGCCACGACTCCACTAGCCGCACCAAAATAGGAGCTCGACCCCAGCAGCACGATACAGCCAGCGATGAAGCTACGGGTGGAGCCGCTATAGTCGACGTCGGAAAGCTCGCGCGGCTGGTGCTCTAACGCAAAGGGCAGGGCGATAATCGTCACCACGCCCACCGCAAAACCGGTACAGATATAGGGCCCGTACTCCTCAAACGACGGTGAATACTCCTCGATATCCATGCTCATCAGTACTACGCCGATAAGCCAATTCGCCACCGCACAAGCGGCAACGATACCGGCCGTGCTCCACTTCGTTCTGATCATGGCCTAAAGCTTAAGCCAGCGGCCATAATCCCTAGGGATGAATTATTTTTGCACCCCGGCCGCATCGCGCATGGCCTTCGTCTGCGCGGACGGGTGCTCGTTTTCGGTGGCCAAGCGCTCAAATGCGACGGCCGCCAGTGCCGCGGACTGCATTCCCAGCACCGAGTCATCAAAGCGCATCATCGGCGAGTGGTTCCACTCGCGCTCATTTTCGGGCTTGTCTGGATTGGCCGTGCCCATCCACATAAACGTGCCCGGCACTTGCGCGAGGACGTAGCCGAAGTCTTCGGAGGCCATCATCGGGGCATCGAAAGGCTGGACGTTTTCGGTGCCAAACATCTGGCTCCACAAGGTAGCAGCGAACTGATTTTCCCGCGGATTCGTCTTGGTGGTGGGGTACAAGACCTCGAAATCCACCTGTGCGGTGCACCGGTGCGAAGCAGCGACGGAGCTGGAGACCTCCGTAATCATCTGCCGCACGGCGTCGATCTTCTCATCCCGCAGCACGCGCACCGTAGCGCCCAAAGCTGCGCGCTCCGGGATGGCGTTATACGCGCCATCACCCGCCCACAGGTTAGTCACGGTAATAACGATGGGCTCGAGCGCATCGAAGCGGCGGGTCAGTGCGGTCTGCAAAGACATTTGAATCTCCGCCAGCGCCGCTACCGGGTCAATAGCATCGTGCGGGCGGGAGCCATGCCCGCCCTTGCCCAGCACCGTAATGGTCAGGTTGGAAGAGCTAGCCATCATCGGGCCTGGCACATAGTGGAAGGTACCGCGGTCCTGCGGGCCAACGTGGAGGCCGTAGGCGGCAATGGGGCGTCGGCCAGCGGCGTCGAGCACGCCCTCTTCAATCATCGGCAACGCGCCGCCCGGCCCCTCCTCGCCGGGCTGGAACATAAACGTGACATCGCCGTGCAGCTCCTCCCGATGCTCACACAGAATCCGCGCCGCGCCCACCAGTCCGGCGGTATGCAGGTCGTGCCCGCAGGCGTGCATATACCCATTCGTCGAGGCAAACGGGCTGCCGGTCTGCTCGCGTACCTCGAGGGCGTCCATGTCCGCGCGCAAAAGCACCGACACCGGCCGCTCGCCGCGCTGGCCGCCGCGCAGCACGGCGACCACTGAGCTCAGATCCTGACCCACGTGAATCTCCAGCGGCAGGCCTTCGAGCGCTTCCAAGACCTTCTTTTGCGTGCGCGGCAGATCCAGGCCAATCTCTGGGTTGCGGTGCAGATCGCGGCGGAAGTTCTGCAACTCCTCGAGCATCCCCTCGCCCATTTCCTGGAAAACCTCGGTGGCCATCCGCTCGCCAATGCGCGCCCGTGTCACCGGCAGGGGCGGCAGCTGCTGGGCCTGGCGTGGGGCAGCCAGGCGTCCGGGGTTGGTAGGACGGATTCGCTTGGTCGGGTCAGACATGGGGAGCTCCTTTTCTCGCTTTCGCATTCGAGGGTACCGCAGGTTATCCACAGGCTGCCGGGTGGGTTCGGGGGCGGTGTGACGGGAGAGGCGAGTTATCCACAGGCTCACGCGGGGGCGCTGCTGCGGCCTTGCGGGGTGTCTTATGCTCACGGGCATGACCCGCTTGCAGGACTACGCCCGCCAACTTGCCTCGCCGATGGAGCTTCTCGGCGAGGTCTCCGGCGTGCGCGAGGCGGATCTGCGTCGGCTGGGCCTGCCCCGGCAGGAAGCTCGTAGCCTACTCGCGCTTGCCGACGTCTACTTTGGCCCCACCTCCTTCACCCGCCGGCAGCGCTCGTGCCGGGCCACCACGCATTGCCTGGCCACGTTGAAACTCATTGAAAAATACGTCTCCCGCACGAAATCCAAGCGGGACGCGTGGGCGCTGCGCGCTGAATTGTGCGCGACAGACCGGGATGTGGAGCATCTTGCCCGCACGCGGTTGAAGGAGATGTATCCGCCGCGGCAGCCGGAGAAGGGGGTGCGGATGACGCGGCGCAAGGGCGGGCCGTCGACGCTTTCGATTACCGGTGATTCCGATTTCATCGCTGACCTGCACGCCAGCATCAGCGAAGAGAAACCCTTGGATTCCGTGGAGAATATTTTCTTCCGCGGCGGGGCCACGGCTCGCCCTGCCGCGATGACGAATATCATCATCCAGCTCGATGAATTAGATGAAATCCTCGACGGTGGAGGCGAGGAAATTACGCTGCGGTTGACCAATGGGGCCGAAATCAGCGGTGCCAAACTGGTGGAAAAGCGCCTTGCCGACTGCGGACTTGTCACGCTCGTCCATCCCTATGAGGGACCGGTGAACCTGTATCGCACCTCGCGGCATGCCTCGGACAAGCAGCGGCTGATGGCGAGCGCGGAAAACCCCACGTGCCCGTGGGCCGAGTGCAATTATCCGGCAGATAAGTGCCAGATTCATCATCTGCGGGCGTGGAAACACGGCGGCGAGACCAATATGGCGAATCTCAGTGTGGCGTGTCCGTACCACAACGGCGTCAATGACGATGACCCGAACGCCCCGCCGGTGCGCGGCCGGTTAGCGCGGCGGCGGGGCCGAATAGTCTGGGTCCCGCCGTGGGCCAATTCAAGCTGAAGACCCTGCCCTCATTTTTTGGGCGGACGCTTCCCAGATCACACGGCTTTCCCGCACAGTGCGAGTCGGTGAAGCATTTCTAGGCTTGGAGGAGGGAGCGGCCGAAAAAGTCGGAGTCATCAGCGACGCCGGGCAAAGCATAAAAATAGCCACCACCATAGGGTCGGATATAGTCCGCTAGGGGTTCACCTTCGAGGCGCTTTTGCACCGTAATGAACTGACGCTCCAAGTCCTGCTGGAAGCAGATAAAGACGAGACCGACATCGAGGGTGCCGTTATCGCGCACGCCATTGTCGTAGTTATAGGCGCGGCGCAGCATGAGCTGGTCCGCGGTTTCTGGCGTACGCGGATTCGCCAGGCGAATATGCGCGTCGGTGGGAATGACATCGCCGGTGGCATCGTCGAGGTAGTTGGGCTCGGCATATTCGTCGCCACCGGAAAGCGGGCCACCGGTTGCACGGTCGCGGCCGAAGATTTGCTCCTGCTCAGCAATGGAGATGCGATCCCAGAATTCCGTATACATAGCGATGAGGCGAACCACCATATAGCTGCCGCCGGCGGCCCAGTCCGGCTCGTCCGTACCGGCCCAAACCAGCTTGTCCTGATCCTTTTCGGCTGGATTGACGATGCCGTCTTTAAACCCAAGGTGGTTGCGCTGGGTGCCAGACGGCCGCGGTTCATTCATATAACCGTTTTGGCGCCAACGCACGGCCACATCTCCACGGGTGTGCCGCAAGATATCGCGCAGCGCGTGAATGACGGTGTCGTGCTGGTCGGCGCAAATCTGCAGGGCGAGGTCGCCGTGGCATAGCTCCTCCTCCAACGTGTCATCGGCGAAAGCCTGCATGGAACTTAAGTGGACGGGTTTGTGGGGTTTAAGACCGAAGCGGTCGTCGAAAAGCGAATTGCCCACGGCGAGGGTAATGGACAAACTATCGGTGGGAAGCTGCGGTCCTAGCTCCCCGGAATCGCCGGCGGGATAGCCAATGCCATCGGCCGCAGTAGCGCCGCCGGAGGTAAGAATGCGGGCGCGCTCAGTCACGGTGCGAAGCAACTTCTCTAAGCGCGATTTCTCGGTGAACTGTACATCGAGGGCGACGACCTCGGAATACTTTTGGGCTGGGGTCACGATCCCCTGCTGGTGCTCGCCGTGGAAAGGAAGTTCGAGCGGAGCGTCCGCCTCGGTGCGCGGCGATGGAGAAGCATGGTCAGCAGCGCCTTCGCTTCGCTTAGAGGAACCAAAGGAAGAGCACGCGAGGCTGGACTGCGCATTGGCAGCTGCTGCCGGGCCAGAAAGCGCGGCGGTGGCCGCGAGCCCAGAGAGAAACGAGCGGCGGGAAAAATTAAACGGGCAGGGCACTAATCCATCCTTCTGACTACGGTCATCGTGGCGACAGGGGCAAGCAGTTCATTGGCACGCGCGACGGCGGACTGCACACGCATCCGGTCCTTCTGAGACCACTTATTAAAAGCGGTGTCATATTTTTCATCGAACTCTGCGGCGAGCTTGTCAAGTTCATCCAGCTGCTCATAGATGGGCGAGGCATCGAGCCCACGGCCCTCGACAAGGGCGCGGACGGCATCCAGCGTCAGCCGGGTTGAAATGACATCGCCACGCAGCACGGTGGGCAGGGCATGGGCGCCGAAATCGCGTTCGCCGCGCATATCGAAGCGCTCGAATTCCTCCATTACTTCATGGGTGCGCAGCCCGTAGTCGGGGGCGGGAATGGCGAAATGGGAGGTATCGAGGGCGCGGGCGGTTTTATCGACGGCGTCGGCAAGCGCGCGGGCAGGCTTCGCCGCATCCTTGACGGGGCGCCTGGACCACAGCAGCTTTTCGACGTCCATGTATCCCTCCAAGCCGGGCCCCGGCCACATCTCGCTGGAATCGTCGAAGGATCGGTAGGTCTCGAGGTAGTCAAGGTAGGCCGCTTGGGCAGCGCGGCGATCTTTCGAGGTGGCTTTAGCAAGAGCGTGGGCTTTCTTCTGTAGCTCGGGCACACGCTTTTTCTGCCTGTCCGCTTGCTGAATGGCCACGGCCGCGACCTCGCGGTCAGTAATGGGGACCATCTTGGGAGCATCGGTGATGGTGGAACCGGTGACCGCAAAACCATCAGATTTCACGGCCGAATCATTGTGGAAAACGCAGGTGAGGTGGTATGTGCCGTCCTGCAGTTTCGGGGCCCAGGCGCGCTTGGCTGGGGTGCCTACACGCTCGAGGACCTGGTAGGCGTTGCCCGCATCATCTGCCACGTAGACGGTGAGCGCAAGCCCCGAGGTGTTATAGACCTTCCACGATGCCTGCCCCTGTACCTTCTCCGGCGTAGGACATGAATACACGTCGCGCACATTCAGCTGTGGTTCTTTCGGCTTCGTGCTTTTGCTTGTCGACGCCGCCGGCCGCGAGTCTCGCGAGCTAGACGAGCTAGAACCGAGAGAGCTCAAGGAGCTTTGGGCGACGGCAGTAGGAGCTATGGCCGCGATGGCAAGCACCGCGGCGGTGGCAAAATGGAAGGTTTTCATTGATTAAAACGGGAGGTTGGGCAATGGCGGGAGCTTAAAATCTTGCAGCTTCTTCAGATCTAGGCCGGGGTGGCCATTCATGTACCAAGCAACAACCCCTGCGCCGACGCCCAGAGCCGTAAGGATAGCCGCAATGATACCGCCCTTAGAAGAACCAGCGGAAGAACTGGAACTCGAATTATCGGGCTTATTCGCACCGGGCTGTGGCTTCGCATCTTGGTGCAGCTTGGTGATGTCGGGAACGCCCTGTTCGGTGACCTTGGGGTCGTCCATGCCCTCGACGACGTCCTTGAGGTTGGTGCCGGCGCGGGAGGAATTATCCACCTTTTCAATGGAGGCGTAGTCCTTGGCCACGGTACCGTCGGTCTCGTTCAAGAAAAGCTTCGGGGCCTTGTGGGCGGCGTTGAAGTCAAACATGTTGTTGAGCTCGCCGGCGCGCTCGTCAAAGGCAATGCCCCCTAGACGGCCGAGTCCCCAATTGTCCTGAATGAACTTGGTGACGGAAGTCTGCTCGGTGTAAGTGGAGTCGATGTGGTTAGTCTTCGCGTATGGGGAGATAACCAGCAAAGGCTGGCGGGTACCCGGCCCGCACTGGCCGTCCTTTCCGCCGGCAACGCCTACTTTTGCTGCGGCGGCGGTGCAGATTTCTTTGTCCTGGTGCGGGTCATTGGAACCATTGCGGATTTCTGGGGCCTTGTGGTCGTACCAGCCATCGGAGTCATCGTAGGCGATAACGACCGCGGTGGAATCCCACTCTGAGGAATTTTGCAGCTCATTGATGTAATGGGTGATGAAGGCCTGCTCGTCTAGCGGGTTGGAGTAACCGGCGTGTCCGTCTTGGTAGTTGGCAGCCTTCAGGAAGGACACGGCCGGCAGGTTGCCCTGCTCCAGAGCGGTATCGAAGTCCTGCAGATCGTACTGGTGGTTGGCGCGGTCAGTCTTGCCGATCATGTCATCGCTCGACGGCGCCAAGTGGTGCGGATTCGCGGTGGAAGCGTAGTACTGGAACGGCTGGTGGTGCGGGTTATAGTCCGTCTGGTTCTGGCCGGTCAGCGTAGTGTGGGAGGCGCCGCAGCGTGCGCGAGCGTCGTCTGTAGCTTCCTCGGTTGGCCGGAAGCCGCCTTGGAACCAGCCCCAAGTGATGTCCTTGTCATTGAGCTGGTCACCGATGTTCTTGGAGTGCATCGCGGTGACCTGGTTGGTGCCGGCGGAAGAGTTATTCGAGCAGTCGTCGTAAAGCGGATCTGGGTCGCCGACAACAGTGGCGGTCTTGCCATCTTCGGATACCCCAGCGAGGGCGTGGTTCTTGCCAGGTTCGATCTTCTTCTGCTCGCCCGTGGCTGGGTCATGCATGGTCCCGCCGGCCACGGTTCCGGAAATTAGATTCAGCGCGCCTGGGGTGGATGGGCCGAAGATAGTGGAGTAACTATTATCGTTCATCGCAAAGTTTTGCGCGTAGTTCCACATTCCGGTGACGGTATTGCCGTCGTAATAGCCCATAGTCATGCCTGGAACGGCATAATAGCCGTTGGAAGACTTATCGATGTCGGTGGATACAGTCTCCGGGAACTTGTCCATCTTGCCGCCGTTGTATGCGGCCTGCTCATCGCCGTAGTGGTGATTCTGGTCCGTAGTTACTGCATGGTCTGGCCCGATGCGGAAAGGCTTGACGGAGTTGGGGTTCTTGTCCCCCATTACGCCATCATTTTCGAGGTTTTTCGCTTTGGGGGTGTCCTTCTTGGCGGTAAATTTTGGGGCGTCCTTGTCGCTTCCCTGCAGCTTTTCGCCGTCCTTATTCAGGGCGTTTGGGTAGGTGCCAAAGTAGTGGTCGAAGGAAATATTCTCCGAGTAAATGACAACGACGTGTTCAATTGGGGTCGTGGTGGCTGCCTGGGCAACGCCGGGGACAAGGGACGTAGTGGCGGCTGCGGCGGCGCAAAGGGCCACAGCGCGAGAGCGAAGCTTCATTAAAAATCCAACCTTGGTCAAGAATTTGCGGGGCAGGTCGAAAGTGGCTGTGGCTCACCAGGCGAGTCATCGGTCGCTTTCGAATCGAAATTTAACGCCGCCAAAACACCGACTGCAACTAGATTAAAAGGGCGTCCCCGGCCGTGGGGGCGCCCTATAGAAGCAGCTCACTTTGAACTTTTGCCGGCCGCACCCCGGGAGCCGTTAACGAAATGTTAAGAATCTATTCGGCTCCACTTTGCCAATAGGGGGTACGGGGTTAATCGTCGGCGTCGGTAGACAGCGCAGCCACGAAAGCCTCTTGCGGCACCGAGACGGAGCCCAGCGTCTTCATGCGCTTCTTACCGGCCTTCTGCTTCTCCAACAGCTTGCGCTTACGAGAGATATCGCCGCCGTAGCACTTGGCCAGCACGTCCTTGCGCATGGCCCGGATATTCTCGCGGGCAATGATCTTCGAACCAATGGCCGCCTGCACCGGCACCTCGAACTGCTGGCGCGGGATGAGCTCTTTAAGCTTCTTGGTCATCTTATTGCCGTACCACTGGGCGGAATCCCGGTGGACGATGGCGGAGAAGGCGTCGACCGGGTCGCCGTTGAGCAGGATATCGACCTTGACCAAGTCCGCGAGCTGCTCGCCGGCCTCTTCATAGTTCAACGAGGCGTAACCCTTGGTACGGGACTTGAGCATATCGAAGAAATCAAAGATGATTTCACCCAGCGGCATGGTGTAGCGCAGCTCTACGCGGTCCTCGGAAAGGTAATCCATGCCACCCATCTGGCCGCGCTTGGACTGGCAGAGCTCCATGGTGGGGCCGACGAATTGCTCGGGCACGATGACGGTCATCTTCACCACCGGCTCATAGACCTCGTTAAGCTTTCCTTCCGGCCAGTCAGACGGGTTGTGAACCCACTTTTCCTCGCCGTCTTCGGCCACCACGCGGTAGGTCACCGACGGCGCGGTGGAAATCAGATCGAGGCCGAACTCGCGCTCCAAGCGGTCGCGGGTAATTTCCATATGCAATAGGCCCAAGAACCCGCAGCGGAAACCAAAGCCGAGGGCGACGGAGGTTTCGGGCTCGAAGGTAAGGGAGGCGTCGTTAAGCTGCAGCTTTTCCAAAGCATCGCGCAAGTCTGGGAAGTCGGCCTGGGAGATGGGGAAAAGGCCGGAATAGACCATTGGGTCCGGGTCCTTATAGCCCTTGAGCGGAGTCTCAGCGCCGCCGTTGGACCAAGTGACGGTATCGCCCACCTTGGTCTCGCGCACGTCCTTTACGCCGGTAATTAGGTAGCCCACCTCGCCGGGGCCCAAGCCCTCACACTTTTGCATCGTAGGGGACACGATGCCGATTTCGAGCAGCTCGTGGTTGGCGTTGGTCGACATCATGGTGACCTTCTGGCGCGGGGTGAGCTTGCCATCCACCATGCGAATATAGGTCACAACGCCGCGGTAGGTGTCATAAACGGAGTCAAAAATCATGGCGCGGGCCGGCGCATCCGCGTCGTACTCGGAGGACGGCGGCGGCACCAACTCGCAGACCTTGTCCAGCAGCTCGACCACACCCTCGCCGGTCTTGCCGGATACGCGCAGGACCTCTTCTGGCTCGCAGCCGATGATATTGGCGATTTCCAGCGCGTACTTTTCCGGGTCGGCGGCCGGCAGGTCGATTTTATTGAGGACCGGGATGATTTCCAGGTCGTTTTCCATCGCCAGGTACAGGTTGGCAAGGGTTTGGGCTTCGATGCCCTGGGCGGCGTCGACAAGCAGGATGGCGCCCTCACATGCCTCAAGGGCGCGGGAGACCTCATAGGTGAAGTCCACGTGGCCAGGAGTATCGATCATCTGGAGGACGATCTGCTCCCCTTCGTCCGGACCGGACTGGGGTACCCAGGGCAGGCGTACGTTCTGCGCCTTAATGGTGATACCGCGTTCGCGTTCGATGTCCATATTATCGAGGAACTGGTCACGCATATCGCGCTCCGCAACCACCTTGGATAGCTGCAGGATGCGGTCCGCCAGCGTCGACTTGCCGTGGTCGATGTGAGCAATAATGCAGAAGTTTCGGATTCGGGCGGGATCCGTAAACGTCGTGGCCGCAAAGTTTTCAGACATACGTCTACAATAGTCGACATGAAAAGCGCCATGCTCACCCGACTGCGCCAAGCGCTGGGAATCAGCGAGCGCGAGCCCATAGACACCGGCCTGACCCGCATTAATTCCCGGTTGGGGCTGGATAGGTCGGACGAGTTCCACGAGCCGCGCAAGGCCGCTGATATCCGGGTCGAGGCCACCGCCTCTCACCCCCGCTCCATATTTTTCTCCCCCGATATGGATGGCCAGGCTGATTCCGGCGAGGTGGTCTGGGTATGGGCCCCGGCCGAAGGCAAGCAGGCCCCGCCGCGTGAGCGCGCCATCCTGGTTGTCGGCCGCACGCGCACCACGGTGATGGGTTTGCTTATCTCCCCCAACCCGAAGCATGCGCTTGACGACGCCTGGCTGGAAATCGGCGCCGGCGAGTGGGACGAATCCGGGTGCGATTGCTGGGTGCGCCTCGACCGCTTGCTGGAGGTTTCCGAAGAACAGGTGCGCCGACAAGGCACACTTTTTCCCGAACGCCGGTTCGAAAGAATCGCGAATAGGTTACGCGCGCGCTACCACTGGGCCTAACCAGTCGCACAGACGGCGGCCATGCTGAGAGTTTTGGCAGGTCGGGTTCGGTACTGCTATTGTATGTTGGTTACTTACTTGCCGGGCGCGTTGGTCGGGGCGGGCAGGACCTTGGGTTCGCTCTTCGAATACCAGCGCCGAGCGTGCCAGCGATTGCTGGCCGCGGGAGTAGTCCGAGTAGGTCGGTTTCTACGTCAATCACTTTCGATTACTAAGAGGTATTTTTCATGGCAAATATCAAGTCCAAGCAGAAGCGCGTTATCACCAACGAGAAGGCACGCCAGCGCAACAAGAGCGTTCGCTCCGCCGTCCGTACCGAGATCCGCAAGTTCCGCGAGGCCGTTACCGCTGGCGACAAGGCTGCTGCTGAAAAGCAGCTGCGCGTGGCATCCCGCGCCCTGGACAAGTCCGTGTCCAAGGGTGTCTTCCACCGCAACACTGCAGCCAACAAGAAGTCCGGCATGGCTTCCGCGTTCAACAAGATGGACTAAGAGCCATTGCACTGACAATCCCCCGGTCGCACTCTACGGAGCGCACCGGGGGATTTTCTTAGCCTAGACCCGAGCGGGGAGGCTTAGGCCAGTTCGTCGTTGAAGTAATCTTCGAAGATGGCACCGGCGTTGCGGAAGGCTTCACTAAGCGAAGTTCCACCACGGGTTTCCACAAAAATCTCGAAGGCGGTCAGGAACTGGGTGTGGATGATGTTGACGGTCGGCGTGAGGCGCGAATCGGAGGACTTCCAGCCCTCACGGGCTTGCACGGCTAGGCGGAGGCGCTCAATAGTGCGGCTATTGCGCTGGTAATACAGGGCACGCAGCTTCGTATCCTTAGCTAGCGCCTGGGCCGTCAGCTGGGAAATTTCGGGGAAGAACTCATCACCCACGGCGCGGTCAAATACGGCTTTGGCCACGATTTCAGAATCTTCGCGCAGGCTTCCGGTGGGCAGTCCGGCGGCGAAATTCTGAAATTGGTGCTCTAGCTCCTCCGAAAATTCGGGACCTAAAACTGCCGATTCTTTGTCTTTTATGTAATTAAAAAGGGTACGGCGGGAAACGCCTACCTTTTGGGCGAGTTCCTCCATAGTAAACCCGCCGTATCCGGCTTCGATGACGAGGTTGAGCGCAGCGACTCGGATTTGTGATATACGCGGCATAAATGCCCCTTTCTGTCCCGACGCTCTAAGGGCCTTACTTTCGTTTTCTAAACCCTTAAATCTTTAGGTGAAAATGGTATTTCCCTACAAACTAAGGCGTTTGGGGTGATTTTATTACCTAATATTCGACTATGGAAACAGCCGTGCGCACGGGAAGAATTTACTACCGGCATGGCCGTACGTTTAGGCCCGTCATAGAACTATTTAACAAAGCTGTGATGTTAGACAACCAAAGTACCTGTGCGGCCAGCCCTCCGCTCCAGTTATCCGCCCGCACGTTCGAAAGCCCAATGGTGCTCGTGTCGGGTAGGGCCGCTAAGATGAGTCAACGATGAAAAACGTTAAGCCACTGGTGAAATGGGCGGGCGGAAAGCGCCAGCTCTTGCCACATATCCACGCCGCCCTACCGGCGGATAACCCGCGACGGTTTTATGAGCCCTTCATCGGTGGCGGCGCGGTGCTTTTCTCGCTCCAACCAGCCAGCGCACGGGTCAATGATCTCAATGCTGAGCTCATCAACCTATATGAGGTGGTACGCGGCGGCGTCGACGAGCTCATTGCAGAACTCGTGAGCTATCCCAATGAGGCGGAGTTCTTCTATGCGCTGCGCGCAGTGGACAGGGATGCGAAGCGGTTTGCCGCCCTCTCCCCCATCGAGCGTGCTGCACGAACGCTGTATCTCAACCGCACCTGCTATAACGGTCTGTATCGCGTGAATACGGCAGGTCAATTTAATGCGCCGTTCGGGCGCTATAAGAATCCCACCATTTGCGATGAAGACACGCTGCGTGCGGTGCACCGCTATTTTGCGGAAAATGAGGTGATCTTTTCCCAAGGCGATTTCGCCGCAGCGGTGGCAGAAGCAGGCGAAGGCGATTTTGTCTATTTCGACCCGCCCTATGACCCAGTCAATGTGACGAGCTCGTTTACCGGCTATCAAAAGGGCGGCTTTGACCGCGCGGAGCAAGAACGGCTCAAAGAGGTCTGCGATGAGTTGGACGAACGCGGGGCAAAGTTTCTGCTGTCGAATTCGGCCACCGAGTTCATCCGAGAGCTCTATGCGGATTATGAGGTAGGCATCGTGGGGGCAACGCGGGCGATCAATTCCGTCGCTTCGAAGCGCGGCAAGGTCGATGAGGTACTGGTGCGCAATTATGAGGTCAGCGGTGACTAGCGGGCCGAAGGCGCACGCGGGGCGGGAGCTGCAGGAGGAGCTGCGGGCACGTTTTGGCGTTCCGGAGTCGGTGAAGCTAGGCGTTAATGACTGGGGTTGGCTGCGCATCTTGGCGGCTGGCTACGGCGAAGAATTGGAACGGCGCGGGTATTTTTTCATCAGCGCGCGGGAAGTGGAGAAAATCTCTGCTCGGCAGCCACGGTTGATGGCCAAGCATGATTTTTCCACCTCGCGGCCTTGGATCTTTCAGCGCCTGCAGCTCGGCATCGTGCCGGTAAGCCGCAGCGAATACTTGGTGGGCCGGTTCAACCTCTACGAGAAGTTTCCGCAGGCACAGCGAGGGGAGGTACGTACGCTGCAGCTGCCAGCGGGTCTAGATACCCTCTCGTTGGAGGGGGTGAGCTCGGAGGCGGTGGCGTTAAATGGGGCGTCGGCAAGCGGGATGCTAGAAGACTTTCTGGCCTGCGGGCCTTTGCAAGCTACGGTGGCAGGCCGCATGTCCACGCGCGAGATGCAGGTGCGGCTACCGGACCTGGGCGTGGAGGTGGCGGTGGACCGCGCACAGATGGAAATCGACGGCGGTTTTGAATCGCTCGAGCATCTAGTGCTGGTGGAGGCGAAAAATCACCTCTCGGATGATTTCAATATCCGGCAGCTATATTTTCCCTACCGGCGCTTCCAACAGCGCCTGGCAAAGGAAGTGGTACCGGTTTACCTGGTGTATTCCAATGGCATTTTCCACCTATACCGCTATGAATTTAGGGATCCGGCCGATTTTCGCAGCATTGCGCTGGTCGATAGCGCCCGCTACGCACTGTCGGCCTCGCACCTGGATGCGCAGGCATCGCTGGATATCGTTCGGGCGGTGGAGCCCGACGTCGAGCCGGAGGTGCCCTTTCCGCAGGCCAATAACTTTGAGCGGGTGGTCAACCTCTTGGAGCTCATGGCGCTGCAGCCGCTGAGTAAGGCAGAGATTACTCAGCGCTATGATTTCGATCCGCGGCAGGCGGACTATTATGCCAACGCCGCGCGTTACCTGGGGTTGGCGGTGCAGGTGGATGAGGCCTGGGAGCCCACCGAGCGCGGGAGGAGAATTATCGAGCAGCCGCAGCGCGATGCCCGAAATGCGGCGCTTATACGGACGTTGGCGGCGCGGCGGGTATTTCGCGAGGTGCTCGAACTCAGCTTGGCGCGGGGCGCGGTCGCCAGCACCGCGGAGATTATTGCGGCGATGGAGGAATTGGGGCTGAGCTTGGCGACGTCCCGGCGGCGCGCCTCCACCGTCGCCCGCTGGACCCAGTGGGTGCTCGACACGGTGGCGGAGGGAATGCCGCGGCTGTTTTAGTGCAGGAGGTTCTGCGCGCCGGAGACAATAAGGACGATGCCGGCGATAATGAAAAACAGGCCCGAGCCGATATCGATCCATGGACCTGCGGCGATGAGTTTGCGGCGCACGGCGTTGGTGGAAATTACCGTGGCAACGACGAGGAAAAAGAGGAAGGCCGAAAGCGATAAGGACAGCGTCAACCCGATGGCCAACCAGATGGGAGGGCTGGCGGGAAGCAGCGGAGCGATCATCGCGGCGAGGAAAAGCACGATTTTCGGGTTGGACATATTCGTGGCTAATCCGACTTTGAAGGCAGAGCGTAGGCGCCCGAGTTGCGCGGCGGCGTCTTCCAGATCCACCGGCGGGTTGTCGCGCTGGGCGATGCCGCTGCGCAAGGCGCGCGAACCCATAAACACCAGGAAGCAGCCGCCAACGGCCTGAACCGCTCCCAAAATTTCCGGAAAAGCCGTCAGCAGCGCTGCGGCGCCGAAAACGGTGGCGGTGCACCAAAAGAGCACGCCGATTTGGATGCCGGCGGCTGCGGCTATGGCGTGGCGCCGCGAGCGGGTGGCGTAGCGGGTCACCAAAATAATGTCGGGTCCGGGCGAAGCGACGCCCACCAGATTCATCAACAAGAGGGTGAAAAAGGACGTCCAGGTCACTCCCCTGCCTCGCTTTCTAGGCGCGGGATAAGGTCCTCGCGGCCAAATATGCGGGCAGACTCCAGCGCGGAGGGATGGCCGGCGGCAGGGTCGGCGTGGGCGGCCAAGAGGGCGTCGATGACCGCATCTTCCTTTTTGAAAATGGCACCGGCCAGGGGTGATTGACCGCGGTCATTGAGCAGATTAACGTCCGCGCCGGCGCGAGCAAGTGCGGTAACCAGCTCGGCGTGGCCGTGATAGGCCGCGAGCATGAGGAAGGACTGGCCGTCCTGGTTCACGAGGTCAATATTTACGCCGTGGTCGATATAGGCCAGGAGGTCCAAGCTGCCCTCGCGTGCCATGTCAAAGAGCCGACCGGCGAATTCCTGCACTTGCGTCTCAGACATAGCTTCTAGCTTATCGCGCCAGTTCCGCGACTCGTTTGACGGCCGCTTCTATGGCGAATTCGGGCTCACCGCCTTGGCCTTTGACGGCGGCATCGAGTTCCGAGACGAGGATGACGGCCTTGGTGACATTATCGGCGGACCAGCGGCGAGCCACCGGCTGGGTCATCTTGACCACGTAGGGCGCTAGGCCGGTTTGGCTAGCTAAAGAATACTGGTCCCCGCGGGCGGAATACAGGCGGGCTACGGCTCCGACCTTATTGGCTAGCGCTGCGGCAATCGCCACGGGGCTGGCGCCAAGCTGCAGGGCGCGGCGGCAGGTGGACACGGCGGCTTCGACGCGGCCGGCAACGGCGGCATCGGCAATATCCCAATTGGCAACCTCGGCCACGCCGACGTAGTAGTTCTGCACGGCCTCGCGGGTGACGTTGCCGCCGGTATCGGACACCAACTGGGAGATGGCAGAGGCCAGCTCGCGTAGGTCAGAGCCCACGCCTTCGAGCACGGCATGGATGACGTCCGGGGTCGGGCGCACACCGTGGGAGGAGAATTCGCGGGTGGCCCACTGCCCCAGCTCATTGGGATAGAGCGAGAAGACTTCGTGAACCTCGGCAATCTTGCGCAGCTTGGCCACCAGTTCAGGTTGCTTCTTCTTTTTCTTTAGGGTCTTGGCCGTCACGGAGTAAATGATGACCATGGTCATGCCCGGCGCGGGGTTCGCGCAGGCACGCAGGATGATATCGACTACTTCCTTGCCGGCTCGCTCGCAGTCACTGATGACGATGACGCGGCTATCTCCAAAAAGAGAGGGGCTAGTGGCCTCGAGGATTTCGCCCTCGGAGACTTCGGAAGCTTTAAGCTTGGTCAGCTCGGGGCGAGCACCGGTTGGGCCGCTCTCCTCGGCCGCGGCACGCTGAATCTGCAGGCGGGCGCGTTCGGTGAGGAATTCATCGTCGCCAAGGATGAGATGTACTGGAGGCATGCCCGCCATTCTAACCTGCCGCCACACCGAGCCAGGCGATGCCCGCTAGCGTCAGCGCCAGAGTCAGCCAGGGGCGGTGATAGAGGAGGCCGGCAATGATCCAGGCGTAGGCAAGCAGCGTAAAAAGCGGGCTAGCGGGGATGGTGACCACCGGAAGGTGGGCCACGCCGTGGGCGATGGTATTAATCCACCACGAAAAGGGTTCTATAAGGCGCAGCAAGCCCGCACCTAGCACATCGAGTGGACCGAGCTGGGCGAAGACGGCGGCGATAAGCCCCACGATGGTAATCGGCACGGTGGCGGGCTCAACCAGGATATTGGCCAACACGGAGACCACGGAGACCTCGCCGGACATGAGTGCGACTAGCGGGAGGGTAACGATATCGGCGGCAATGGCCACAGCGACCGCGCGCAGAAAAATGGCGGGCCAGCCGGTTGTGGCCAAGTGTTTATAAATGAGCGGGCTAAGCGCCACGATGCCGAGCGTCGCCGCGCAAGAAAGTGCGAAACCAAAGTGCACGGCGAGGTCGGAATCCACGAAGAGCAGGGCAATGATGCCGAGGCTAAGAGCATGAATCGGCTCCATGCGCGTGGAATTAAGCACGGCGAGCAGCCCCACCAGCCCAGCCACGGCCGCGCGCTGGACGGAGGGCTCAAAACCCACGAGCACAACATAGGTGGCCAAAGCACACAGAGAGGCAGCCACGCGGGCGCGTGGCCCCAGCGCGAAGGCGGCGCAGACCATGGCTGCGGCGGAGCACACGATGGCGACATTTGCACCGGAAACTGCGCTTAAGTGCGAAAGGCCGGTGATGATATACAGGTCGCACTCTGAAGAGCTTTGCAGGCTAGTATCGCCGAGCACCATGCCAGGAATCAGGCCCTGGCTGGAAGGACCGACGGTATCTACAACCAGCGCGCGAAATGTGTCGGACACGTGGGCCGCCCAGCCGGCTAGGCCTTCGGGCTCACCGGTTACCTGCACGTCTGTGGCAGTGGCGCTGAGCTTTCCGACGCCCGCCCTATCCGACTCCCTCACCTCCACCCTGGCCGTGAGTTCGGCGCCCGCAGCGGCCGGGACCGGTTCCGAGCTAAAGACCGGCAGTTGAGTCGGATACCCTGGCACCTTGAGCTTGAGCAGCCAGCCGCCCGTGCTAGTCTGCGTCGGCGCGGTGGTCAGGCGGCCGGTAACCTCGGTGCCGAGGTCGAACGCAGCGGCACGGGCCTGGCGCACCGCGGCAACCAGCGCCGCGGCTGTCGCGACCATTCCGGAAAATAGCGCTTGGCCCCATTGGCGGGCGATCAGGCAGCACCCGACGACCGCCGCAATGATAAAGATTGCCCAGCCACGGCCGCCTAGCAGCACAGCAATGACAGCCAGCCAAGCGGTGGCCGCGCCGGGGACGAGCCGCAGTTCTCGCATCGCGTGCTCGTACTCAGCTTAGAGCTGGACCTGGTCTTTAAGCTGCGCTAGCTTCGCCGGTCCGATGCCGGTGACCTCGAGTAATTCCTCAATATCTTGGAAGCCGCCATGTTCCTCGCGGTACGCCACGATAGCTTGCGCGGTGACCTCACCAACGCCCTTGAGTTCTGTAAGTTCCTCCGCGGTGGCGTTATTCAGGCTCACGCCGCTGGCACCGCTCCCGCTGTTGCCGCTCTCGCTGATGCCGTTGCCGTCGGCTGGGGCTGGTTCGCCGGGTGCGGGAGGTGGGGCGGCGCCGGAGGGAAGGATGTGGAGCTGCTGGCCGTCGGAAAGCCGCTGGGCATGGTTGAGCGCGATTGTGTCTGCACCGGGAAGGGGTTGAGCGGCGTCGAGGGCATCGGCGACGCGCGCGCCGGGCTCGAGGGTCTGCAAGCCGGGCTCGGCCACCTCGCCAATGACAGAGACGATGATTTCACTGGGCTCTGCACTGGGTGCAGTGCCAGAATCACCGCTTATTGCCGCAGGCTCGGGCATGCCCGAGGATTCATCGGAGCGGGCGTTGATGCCAAGCCACGCCACCACGCCGACGACGAGAATGACCGCCACGGCGCAGGCTTGCCACGGGCTAATGCGCAGACGCGGGCGAGGATAATCGACGGCGAGGAGCTCTTCCTCACCGGTGGGTTGGGTAAATTCGCGGAGTCGTTCGCTAATCTTGGGTGCCGCCATGGCGCTGAGAATAAAGGCGTGGGCGCTAAGGCAGTAGGTACAGCGAAGGCGGGCTGTGGATAACTTGTTGGGGACGTCAACGAACCCGGCGCACTGGGCCTAGTTATCCACAGAACGGCGCGGTGGGAAGGCGCGTGGTCGACCACGCGTGTGAGGATGCGCTGGATCGGCGGGAGGCTCCGAGCTAAACACCGCAGATACGCCGATGGCGGAGGGGCCGACGTGGACGGAGAGGACGTCGTTAAGCGGGGTGCAGATAAAGGACGAGCCCTGCGGCAGGGCCGCTTCAAGCAGCGCCTCCAGCTTGGCGGCCGCGCCTTCGGCGTGGTTGTGCTGGATGGCGACGAAGGCCGGCTTCCCGTTGGCGCGGGAGGCAATTAGGTCTACTAGCTTGGTAAAAGCCTTGGTCTGGGTGCGGGTTTTTCCCACCAGCTCCAGCTTGCCGCGGTTAATCGACATGATCGGCTTGGTTGCCAAAAGCGCCGTAGATAACACGGCTGTGGCCGGCGAAAGGCGGCCGGAGCGGCGCAGATCCTCCGTGGAATGCAGGTACACCCAGGTAGCCGCGCGCTTGAGGGTGTCCATGGCCGCAGCGTAGCACTCCTCCAAGCCGGCTCCGCGGGAGGCGAGCTTGGCTGCGGACATGGCGGCCGCACCCATCGCCATGCCGGCCGACCCGGAATCAATCACCCGCACCGTGTGCGGGAAAACGCCCGAAGCAGTAACTGCGGCGGAGTAGGTGGAAGAAAGCTCTTTGGATAGGTGTATGGCCACCACGCCATCATCCTGAGAGCGCTCCATTTCGCGGCCATAGGCGGCTGCCAGCTCCAGCGCGTTTAATCCCGAAGTAGATTGCTCCAAGCCATCCTTGCCGTGGCGTTCCATGAGGTGGAGGTCAATGACGGTGATGGATAGCTGCTCCGCCAGCTCCCGGGGCAGGCCCGCAGCGGAATCCGTAATGACGCGAACCGCCACTAGATATCCGCCCCGCCATCCCCGGTGACCTCGCCGCCCATATTCCAGCCGTCGAAGTACCACTGGGCATTGCCCACATTGTCGGGGGTGAATTCTAGCGAGGACAGCGGCGTTCCCGGGTTAAAGTCCGGGCGAGCAGTCAGCTGTGACCAGTGGGTATTCTTTAACCCCGAAAGGATCCCGTACTGCGCGTGGTCAAGGCCAAGCAGGTGGCAGGTAAGCGCCGAGATGGCCCCGCCATGGGCCACGATGAGGACGGGGCCGGCGTCCCAGCCGGCAAAGTCTTCCATGAGCTCATCGATGACGGGGCGGGCACGCTCAGCCACGTCCACGCGAGACTCCCCCTCCGGCGGCGCCCAAGTGGGGTCGTGGCGCCAAATAGCACGCGCGCCTGGAAACTCGGCGTCTACCTCAGCAGAGGTTCTGCCCTGCCACTGGCCCAAGTGAGTTTCGCGCAGGCGGGCATCCGTGCTGAAGTCCACGCCGAGGGCTTCGGCGACGACGCGGGCGGTTTCCTTCGCACGAATGAGATCGGAGGCAACGATTTTGGACACGCCCTGATCCTGGAGCAGGCGCGCGGCAGCGCGGGCCTGCTCATAGCCCAGCTCAGACAGCTCGGTATCCAAGTGGCCTTGCATGCGGCCGGTGGCGTTATAGGTAGTTTGTCCGTGGCGGATCAGGATCAGGCGGCGACTCATATGGGTTTAAAGCTCCTCGTCCTCACCTGGGACCTTATCGGCCAGTGGGAGCTCGTCGATGGAATCTACCTCACGCGGGTTGACGCCATTGGTCCATTCGCCCGGACGCTCCGGGGCTTCGATGCCCTCAATCTCCAGTGCCGGGCAATCATGGTAAAGGCGGTCCAAGCCGTAGAACTCGCGCTGGTCATTGCGCTGGACGTGGACGACGATATTGCCATAATCCAGCAGCACCCAGCGATTTTCGCGGTTGCCTTCACGGCGCTGCGGTTCAAAACCCTGCTTGGTCATCTCATCTTCGACTTCATCCACAATGGAGCCCACCTGGCGCTCGTTATCTGCAGAAGCCAGCACGAAGACCTCAGTAATTGCGAGGACATCGGAGACATCAATAGCCGCGATATTGGTGGCTAACTTTTCTTGCGCCGCGTGTGCCGCGGTTTCTGCCATGCTGCGGGCGAGATCAGAAGTAGACAATGTGTATAAATTCCCTTTTCGCGTCTGAGTGCATTCGAAATGAACTATCTCTAGTGAGAATCTATTCTTGCACGTTTAGCAGGCCCGTGCCCAAAATCTGGGAAAGGCCGTGAAAGTTTCTACAGGGGCTTGTCCGGGTTGGGACCGTAGAGATTGTTTTTGGTGATGTACTGCACCACTCCATCCGGTACGAGGTACCACACGGGCTGGCCTTGGGCAGAGCGCTCGCGGCACGCGGTGGAGGAAATGGCCATGGCGGGGATATCGATGAGGTCAATATCCTCTTGCGCATCGGCAGGCAGCATATCAGCGCTTAATTCGTATCCTGGGCGGGTAACCCCCACGAAGTGCGCCATCTCCAGCATCTCTTCCCAGTTATGCCAGCTCATAATGGAGGCCAGAGAATCGGCGCCGGTAATGAAATAGAACTCCGCTTCTGGGAAAAGCTTACGCAGATCCCGCAGCGTATCGATGGTATAGGTAGGCCCCTCGCGGTCAATATCTACCCGCGAGACGGTAAAACGCGGATTGGATGCGGTTGCCACCATCGTCATCAAGTAGCGGTGCTCGGCCGCAGTGACCTCGCGGTGAGACTTCTGCCAAGGCTGACCTGTGGGCACAAAGATGACGCTATCGAGGGCAAAGCGATGCGCGGCCTCACTGGCGGCTACCAAGTGACCATTGTGGATGGGGTCAAAGGTGCCACCCATGATGCCAATGCGCTGTGGGCTAGTCATGGGTGGTGATTATAGTCCCCGGCCGAGGAGGGAGTAAGCAAGGTGGCGAGGGAGTCGGCAAAAGCGGCGTCGCCAAGCGAGGGCTCTACAAAATAAGAAGCATGGCGAGCCGCCTTGGTAGCCAACGCGTCGTGGGCGGAGGCGAGGTTCAGGTCGCAAACGAAGTCTCCGTCCAGGCAATAGTTAAGCCGGCGCGAGTCCGGCAATGCCGCAGGTTGTAAGAGCAAACGCTGCGGTAGCCAGCCCGCCATACCGTGGGGACGGCTGAGGGGATTGCCCAGGTAAACTGCCCCCGCGAGCTTGCCTCGTTGTGCAAGGTAGCGCTCCGCGCTGGTAGCGACAATGGCGCCTTGGGAGTAGCCAGCCGTAATATAGCGCGGCTGGCAGCCTGTTTCGCGCTCATACTTTTCCACCACGCGCGGAGCGTTGGCCATGCCGGTGCGCAAACTATGTACAAAACCAACGGTGACCGAATACGCCAGCTCGTGCAACGGATGCTCCATCACTACCCCACCGAGGCGGCGAATAAGCTGGAGCGGATTCAACTGCTCACCTTCCTGCGCCAGCGGCGGCAGGTTCATTGACGCCGGGTATGCCTGGGGGTCAAGGGCGAGGACATGGACTTTATCCATCGTGCCGGGATGGCGTTTTTCCACTAGATGAAAAAGCGCGGAGAGGTTTGCCCCTTCATAGCCATTCGACGGCGCGGCATGCGGCGAATACTGCTGCGGTCCGAAATACTCGCCGTATTCCTCATTCTGGTCGGAGCCACGAGCAGCCAAAACAACGAACTCGGGACACCCAGCAGGCTGCGGCGATGGGGCGGATTGTGCTGCTGCCTGGGGCACGACCGGGGCAGCATTCGCGGTGGCGGCAGCGGCGGGGGCTATAGAAACGGCAAGCGCCGCCGAGGCGCTTAGGGCGACGGCGGCACGGAAGAAAGCAGATCGAATCATGGCGGGGAGAATTATGGACGGGTCTGACCTGTACCCTGCAGGATCCACTTAGAAGAGGTGAGCTCCGGCAGCGCCATTGGGCCACGGGCGTGCAGCTTCTGGGTGGAAATGCCGATTTCGGCGCCCATGCCGTAGACCTCGCCATCGGTGAAGGCGGTAGAGGCATTGAGCATCACCGCGGCGGCATCCACCTCGTTGCCGAATTTCACTAGGACATCGGCGTCTTGCGCGGCGATGGCCTCGGTGTGGCCAGTGGTGAACTCGGTGATATGCGCGATGGCGCCATCTACGCCGTCGACCACCTTGGCGCAGATATCCATAGATAGTGACTCCTCGCGCCAGTCTTCATCGGTGGCCTGCACGGCATCCTTGACGCCGAAGGCCTCGAGCTCGGCGACGTCGCCGTGGATGGTCACGCCAGCATCCTGCAGCGCGGCGATGATGCGGAGCTTGACGGAGTCATCCAAAGCGGCGTCGATAAGCACGCACTCCGTGGAGTTGCACACGGAGGTGCGGCGGGTCTTGCCGTTGATGACCATGTCGATGGCCTTATCAATGTCTGCAGAGGCATCCACGTAGAAGTGGCAATTGCCGGTGCCGGTCTCAATGGCGGGGACGGTGGCGCCGGTAACGACGGCCTCAATAAGCTTTGCGCCACCACGCGGAATAACCAGGTCCACCAGACCACGGGCGGTAATGAGGTCCTGGACGGAATCGTGCGTCTCGCACGGCAAAAGCTGCACGGCCTCGCGCGGCAGGTCAAACTCAACGAGGGTATCCTGCAAGATTTCTACCAGCTTGGTGTTGGAGTTGCGGGCGGATTTGGAGCCACGCAATAGCGGCACATTGCCGGACTTGATGGCCAAACCGAAGGCGTCCACGGTGACGTTCGGGCGGGCCTCATAGACCATGCCCATGACACCGAGCGGCACGCGCACCTGCTTCATCTGGATTCCGTTATCCATGGTGCGACCCTGCAGGATCTCCCCTACCGGGTCCTGCAGGCCAGCTACCTGGCGCAGGCCGCCGGCAATGCCTTCCACGCGCGCGGCGTCGAGAGACAGGCGGTCAATAAGGGACTCGGACATGCCGCGTTCGCGGCCGGCATCGATATCCTGCTTATTGGCGGCGAGAATGGCTTCGGTGTGGGTAATGAGGTTATCGGCTGCGCGCTGCAAGATCTCATTCTTGCGCGGCGTGGACAGCTGCGCCACGACGGGCGCGACTTCCTTGGCAGCACGGGCTTTGGACAGAACTTCTTCGCGTTCAGTGTTGCTCATGTCATACCAGCCTAACGAAAGGCCGCGCGCTTTTCAGCCAGTTGGGCGGCAAGCACCCGCACGGTGGTGTCCTTATTGGCCGAGCTCGCGGCTCCGCTTGTCGGATGCCCGGCGGCGGCGCTTCTCGTCCTTCCGCTCGAACATGAGGTATTCCTCTTCGTAATAGCTCAAGTTATAAACGTGGCGGGCTCCGGCCGAGCATATAAAACAGATAATCGGGATAACCCAAAAATAGGACCAGTGGAAGAAGAAATAGCCGAGCACAACGGAAAGGATGGTGGCCGCCCAGGCAGCATAATCGACCGCCTGTACCTTCTTCCGGCGCTCCTTCATATCCGCGACCTCGGCTTCGGTGGGATTAAAAGAGCTCCCTTGATAAGAACCGTCTTGTGAGGCGGCGTTGTCCATTAATAACCCGCCTGAATATCGACTTCCGTGGGGATTGCTTCACCTGCGGAGTAGCGCTCCATGACCTGTACTGTATGCGAGCCGATGCGCCGGCGCACCGAATAGGGAGGGTTGGCCAGGTGCGGGGTGATGACCACGTTAGGCATGTCCCACAGTGGGTGCCCATCGGGCAGCGGCTCAGGGTCGGTGACATCCAAGCCAGCGCCGGCGATGTCTCCTGCCCGCAAGGCTTCGACTAGAGCATCGGTGTCCACCAGTGGTCCGCGGCCAACGTTAATAATCACGGCGTGATCGGGCATGGCACGGAAGGCAGCGGCATTAAAAAGCCGGTGGGTCTCGTCCGTTAGCGGCGCAAGCGCCACGAAATAATCGGCGGCTGGCCAGACGCGCTCAATATCGGCGGTGGCGAAGGTTTCATCGGCACCCTCGACTGGGTTGCCGGAGCGATTGACCGCGATTATGCGTGGTCCGAAGCCTTCCAGCATACGAATAAGCCGCTTGCCGATGCCCCCGGCGCCCACCACCGCTACCGTCTTATCTTCAAAAAGGAAGCTGGTATGAGCCTCAACCTCATCGCGGTTAGACCAGCTAGTCCCCACGCGCTTATGCGCATGCAAGTGGGCGAGCAGGAGCGCAATGGTAGATTCCGCCACGGTGGCGTCATACAGGCCGGCGGCATTAGACCAGCGGGCGGTGGTATCACGCATGACGTCGAGCAGGTGATCCACCCCAGCGAAGGGGACCTGCACCAGGCCCACGCTCGGTGGCAGGGGCCGTGGGAAATCATCTGGGCCGCCGTTGAAGATGAGAACCTCGGCATCTTCCAGTGGGGCGCGCTCGTGACCCGCTGCATCGAGTGCCTGCAGGGTTTCCTCCCACGGGGTGGGTAGCATCGCGTACTTCATTAGTAGCCGGCCTCCACATCGACGCGGGTAGGCATCGCCTCTCCCCTCTCCCACGCCGCGGCATTGGCGTTGAAGATAGCGCCCAGGTGGTACTGCGCCACGTGCGCGGAAGCAGCCATGTGCGGCGTCATGGTGCAATTGGGCAGGTCGTATAGCGGATGGCCATCAGGCAGTGGCTCGGGATCCATAACTTCCAGCCCGGCGCCGGCGATCTCACCATCGCGCAGGGCCGCCACTAGATCGTCGGTTACTACGGTGCTGCCACGGCCGACGTTGATAAAGATGGCGGAGGATTTCATCGCGCGGAAAGTGGCGGCATCAATGAGCCCCTCGGTGTCCGAGGTCGCAGGCAGGATACAGAAAATGAAATCGGCCTCGCCCCACACATGATCGGCCTTATCCATGGGCACGACCTCATCGGCGCCTTCCACCGAGCGGCCGGAGCGATTGACCGCGGTAATGTGCACGCCAAACGGTTTCAGCAGCTTAATAAGCTGCTTGCCGATGCCCCCAGCGCCGAAGATGGCTACCCTCTTCGGCCCTCGCTGGTTATAAAGCCACGCCTGGGACTCGTCCAGCTCCTGTGCTACCGACCACGAAGCGGCCTGGGCGAAAGCTTTGTGGTGGTGCGCCTGTGACAGGGCCAGGCCAAGTGCAGATTCGGCTACCGGCTGGGCAAAAGCGCCGGCGGAGTTGCACCATGGCACGCCGTCTGGGGTGATGACCCCGGCATCAATGAGCTGATTTACGCCGGTAAAACAATGCTGCACCCAACCGATGTTCTCCGGCATCTCGGGGATGCGGCGCGGGTTGGGCGCATTGTTGATGTAGACCTCGGCATCTTCAAGGCTATTTACGCGTTCGTGCCCGGCAGCCTCGATATCTTCTACCATCGGCTGCCAGGCGTCCGGACCCATGAAATATTTCATGCCCCAACCATACGGGGAATCAGGAACTTGGGTTTAAATACGGGAGGCGAAGTTGGAGAGGTAATCGGCGTGAACAACTGAGCGGCGCTGCTCCTCAGGAAGTTCTTCCATCTTCTTTCCCTTAATACCGTGCAGTTCCTCGGAGTCGAAACGGACTTCGCCACGTCCGATGACCTCGCCATTCGGACCGAGGATATCGATGATTTCGCCCTTGGTGAACTCGCCTTGCACATCGGTAATGCCCACGGCCAGCAGTGAATTACCGCCCTCGGTCACGGCTTGTTTAGCGCCTTCATCGAGGCGGACGGCTCCGCCGGTATCTGCGCAGTAAAGTGCCCAGAACTTCCAGGCGGAAAGCTGGCGTTCCTCGCGGGTGTGGAAGACGGTGCCCACAGAGGCGTCGGCAAGCGCGGGGCCAATATTATCCGTGGAGGTCAACAGCACCGGAATGCCGCCGCGGGTTGCCAGGCGGGCTGCAGAGACCTTGGTGGCCATACCACCGGTGCCCACCTTGCCGCCATCGCCAGCTACAACGCCCTTCAAGTCCTTGCCGGTGCGCACTTCATCGATGAACTTAGCGTCCGGCTCGGCCGGGTTCTTGTCATACAGGCCATCCACATCGGAGAAGAGGAAGAGCGCATCAGCACCCACCAGGTTGGCCACCAGCGCGGAGAGGCGATCGTTATCGCCAAAGTGCATCTCCGAGGTAGCCACGGCGTCATTCTCGTTGACGATAGGAATGGTACGCAGCTGGCGCAGGCGATCAATGGTGCGCTGCGCGTTGCGGGCGCGATCGCGGTGACCAGTATCTGACGCAGTCAACAAAACCTGGCCGATGGTGCGCTGATAGCGAGCAAAGGACTGGCCCCACACATAGGCCAAGTGCACCTGGCCTACAGAAGCGGAGGCCTGCTTGGTAGCCAGATCGGTGGGACGCTGGTGCAGCCCGAGCGGCCCCATGCCGGCGGCGACCGCACCAGAAGAAACGATAATGACATCGGAGCGGCCCATGCGCGCATGAACGGCATCGACGATGTGATCAATCTTTTCCTGTGAAACACGGAAATTCTCATCCGTGAGAGAAGAGGAACCAATCTTGACCACGACGCGCTTGGCGTGCGCGATCTCGTGGCGAAGTTCAGATTCAAAACCGGACGCTACCGGGTTCTCATCGAGCGGTTCTGGAAAGGGAGTATCGGCGGTAGGCCCGTCAAAAGGCTCTACCGGAAGTGGAAGGATGGGCTCTTTCTGTTGATCAGAAGACATGCCAACCGAGTCTACAAAGCGCCCCCTCTTATACACCCCAAGAAGAGGGGGCCTACCGAGCTAGCCTTGCCACCTATCCCGATTAGCACCCTCGCGAGTGACCTCTTCGTCGGTGCCGTAATCGTATTCATCGATAAGACCACGGCGTGCCTGAGAGGCACGCTTGCGCTCGGCGGCGGAAACGCGGCTAGTGCCCTTCAAACGGGCGTCCTCGCCGCGGCTGGCCATCGTCGGATCACCGCCAGTCATCGGCTCCCACTCGAAGGTAATGCCGCCGATCGTCACCGGACAGCCTTCCACAGCGCCCTGCTCGCGCAGCTCTTCCTCCACGCCGGCCTTGGCCAAGCGGTCCGCCAAGAAGCCCACTGCCTCATCATTTTCAAAATCAGTTTGGGTAATCCAGCGATCAATCTTCTTGCCCTCAACAATGAAGCCACCCTCGACCTCAGGATCGGCCTTCACGGTGAAATCAGCAAATACACCGGTATGCTTCTTATGGCCCTGGGCCTTGGGATGGATAACGGTGTGGTTCTTATCCTTCTTTGGCAATGGCTGGGCCTTGCGATGCTCGGTCACCATATCCATGAGCCGGAACTTCAGCGGATCCAGGCCCTTGCGAGCGACGGCCGAAATAATAAAGACAGGCCAGCCAAACTTCTCTTCCAGATCATCCTTGACAAATTCCGCCAGCTCTTCGGCCTCAGGCACATCTGCTTTATTCAAGATGATGGCGCGGGGGCGCTCACGCAGATCCCCTAAACCAGTATCTTCCTGCAAAGCCTCCTGGTATTTTGCCAGCTCATTTTCCATCGCCTCAATATCGGAAACGGGATCACGGCCGGGCTCAATGGTGGCAGTATCGACCACATGGGCAAGCACCGCCGTGCGTTCAATGTGGCGCAAGAAATCCAGGCCTAGGCCTTTGCCATCGGCCGCGCCTGGGATAAGCCCCGGCACGTCCGCGATAGTAAAGGAGCTATCTCCCATATCCACCACGCCCAGGTTCGGCTGCAGCGTAGTAAAGGGGTAATCACCGATCTTGGGCTTCGCGGCCGACAAAACCGAGATAAGCGAGGACTTACCAGCCGATGGAAAGCCCACCAGCCCTACATCCGCCATGGACTTCAGCTCGAGGATAAGATCATGGGCTTGGCCCGGCTCACCCTGGAGAGCAAAACCCGGTGCCTTGCGGTTCTTTGAGGCCAATGCCGCATTGCCTAGTCCGCCGAAGCCGCCTTCTGCGGCCACAAACCGCGTTCCCGGAACGGTAAGGTCCGCCAAGGTTTCGCCCTTTTCAGTGCGGACCACCGTGCCCGCCGGGACCTCCAAAATCAGGTCCTCGCCGCGAGCACCATTGCGCATATCGCCGGCTCCATTGCCGCCGCGTTGCGCCTTAATATGCGGGCGGTAATGGAAATCCATAAGCGTATGGATTTGTTCAGAGACCTCGAGGATGATGTCACCGCCGTGGCCACCATTGCCGCCATCCGGGCCACCCAATGGCTTAAACTTCTCGCGGTGGACAGACACACAGCCGTGTCCACCGTCACCTGCTTGCAGGTGCAGGACAACGCGGTCAATAAAACGTGCCATGGTCAAATCCTCCGTGCATTGAATAGTTGTCCTACTCAGTGTAATGCGTATCTTGGGCTGGACTCCAACCGTTTAACATAATGTGAATATTGAATATTCTTATTAGGAGGACTTGGATTTTGCTAGGTAGACACCTAGTACCCCGCTTGGTGGAGAAGAAATGAACTGTACCACCATGCCTAAATACTCCGAACAACTCAAACGTGGTGCTATGGTCCGCTCAGAGTGCATTGAAGTCGCCTGCTTCCTTCAGCTTCAGCGAGGTTTGTTGAAAACGTTCCCGCCTTTTTCAGGCCCACTAACACGGCACCAGCAAACGTTCCGGCACTAGAGCTTTGCGCGATATTGCCTATGGGTGAGGGCCAATTTCGAGCGAATCCGCCAGGTAGAAAATCATAGAGTTGCACGAACAACAAGATATTTTGCAAAAGGCTGCAAATTCTTTTGAGTAAAGAGACATGTGGGCAATAGAGAGTGTCTGATGGTTTGTAGGCAGATACCCAACCTGCATGAAGAGTTAGACCAGAATGACTACTGCGACACGACCAGATCTAAGCTTATAAGACCACGACTCATGCAATTGATAAGAAGCTTCTTGCCCACCCTAAAATTGCGAAACACATTGACAGCCTAGAAACGACCACCACGGCTGCCAATAACCTAGTTCGACGCACGTTACAAACCGTAATGACCAGAGACTAAAACTGCCGCCGAAACCGACAATTACCGCAACGAGCCGTACAAAGACAGCGGACAGTAACTACAGCCCAGCCACATTGATATCCCTATGAGATTACCACTCGTTTAGTGGACCCTATTCGTACGGATTTTGTGCCCGTAGGAGAAAATGATCATTGTGAGCTAACAGCGCAAGAAGTACACGCCGGAATATCGGCGCAAAGCCACGAACCTAGTATTCGAGTAAGAGCGCCCGGTATCTTATGTGGCTAAGGAAATCGGTGTTTCCGCCGAGCTTTAGACCAGCGGGGCATACTCGAGCGTGAACAAACCTCCCGGCTGATGCGCTTGGCCGACAATTCTGGCAAGGCAAAGGACGCTCACCTATAACAACGCGCAAGCCCAACGCGCCAAATTTGCACCAAACCTAGCCAACCATGAGTTTAAACCCCAATGCCCCTACAAACTGTGGATGACCGACATAACAACCGCGCGCACAAAGAAAGGCTTTGTGTACACCGCGATTGTCACTTATACGTTTACTCAACACATTGCCGGATCGTCGTAATCAAAATCCATGCGCACCGAAGCATTGCCGCTGCATGCTTTCAACCCAGTGATCTTATCCGCCAAAGAAAAACAGGTTCGGTGCACCATTCCTACCCCGGCTTGCTGTAAGACTACGTTGTCTACAACAAACAGCTTCCCCGGCAAGGAATCACTCCTTCCACCGGAACTGTCGGGAACTCTTACGACAATGCTCTAGCCGAAAAATTTTAATGGTTCCTACGACCATGAACTCATCCATACTCACAGTATGTGATAATGCTGCCGATGCGGAACCTCCAAACCCCAAATGGTGTCGTGATGGAACAAAACCAAGCTCCACGAAAAATTTAAGACACCCAGACCCAGCCGAGACGGAAACCGAATTATCCAAACCAGAACCCACCACAGGAAATAATAAAACCCCAAGGCAAAAGCTAGGAACAAAACTCGGGCCACTTCAGTACCGAAAAATTTACCCCACTTGCCCTAAGCAACATTGCTAGTCAGGCAAATGGGGTAAATACGCAGTAGACCAAGTATCTTTTTGACACCTGCGGTCTACTTGGGCAGGTTCTTAAACGAACATACCAATGAGCTGGGAAGCGCCGTCAGCAATATTTACAAACGGCTCAACAATAGCCTTAACAACCTCTACGACTGTATTGGAAACGCTGGATAGCTCGGACACAACGCTGGATAGCTCGGACATTTTGACTCCTTCAGGAATTAGGATACTTGAATTATTTTATTCGGACTCGGACAGCGGGTTGATCACATCAACAGCATTTTCAAGATTCTTGCCAGAGAAGATCTCGGTCACGCCGGACAGAATCTTGTACCAACCTTCTTGGGTGTTGACGAAGTTGTCCAAGTGAAGCTGGATGGTGGATAGGTAATCCTGGATGGTCGACAGGTCAAAGTTCATACTCATACTCCTCGGTATCCTCTGGCGAGCTTTCAGCCCAGATAGGGTTCGATTGCAGGACCGCTCTCACGTCCCACTAAAGGTATTCTGCCATAAGGTGACAATTCCGCAACAGAAATTCTGCTCCACAAACTAATTGCACCCCCTTTCAACTAGGAAATCATAATGCTAACCCAGCCTCAGTTAAGCCTATACTCATCTTTTGGGAATTCAACAGCGATTATGTAGCCCGCCTTTCAATTAAATTGAAGGATAGGTTAAAAGAGATAAACGCGTAGGTTAACTATCCGCGTTCTAATTTAAAAGTCTTTATTTTTACCTAGCGCCCAGGCACCCCTAATAACACCCCTTTATAGGGGGTTAATCTGTACGCTTTATTCCACTGAACAGTTGGCTCTTCTTAATAGCTTCTCTTCCGATTATGTTCCTGCGGGCCTTTTACACGTTGGCAAATCAGCTTTTTATCCTTTCTGACGTGCCGCAAATCCCCAACTGAGCGACCGCTCTCTACAGGAATCAGTGAAGATCCCTTAAGACAACAAGGGTTTCCCTTGCGACACACTATACGTAGGGATATTTTTATTTGATCCCATCTGCTGGCCTACAACCCGTCAGGTGTAGACCACATCCTTCACCAAGTCTGCATTGGCGCCACCTACACGGCAGCTGCTCCATACCTACCATGCACTGCACGTCATGAGCATCGCTCCCCGTTAAGATCCTACTTATATGCCAACAGCCTACACAGAAATATAAGAGTATCTTACGAGATCTAGCGGCCACATATACCGCAAGTCTCTCTTGCTAACCTCCTTCAGACCGCTACCATCTGACTCAGACGTCAAAGGGAACGAGCTACCCCAGCTACAACAACGCTGTCCTACAACAAGGTGGTGCAATAATCTTCTGAACTCAAGATAGCAATTGTTTTAGTAAACCCTTTGTTTACTTCGGAGGCACTACATAGCGTATGGTTCGCTCTACTTGAGCGCCCATTTGCAGACTGGTTATCAACACCTAGGATGAGATCAGCTACACAAAGACCTGGTACCGCCCAGTCGGAAATCATGACCGTAGGATCGACATACCGCTTGCGGGCGCGCTTCGCGTGCCACGAGGTCGACGTTGCGCGTGATCTCGACGTAGTGCAGCAGCGACTTCTTTTTCGACTCGTATTTAGCCTGGGAAAACAAAGGTTGATAGATCCTTTCAGGACACACGTACGTAGCCTCATCACCGGGATAGCAACTACGCAACCACCCGCACATCTGCTGCGGCGAGTACCTATCTTTCACCATCGCCCAGACCGTCTCACGCAAACGTGGATTGGCATCAATCCTGCGCTTCCGGCGTAAACGTACTCGACGCCGATTTACGGTGCGCATATGTGGGAAGATACACCCCAAACTCGTCCCGGTTACGCTAAAGCTTCTTGCTGATAGTGCTAGCAGAGTACTGAAAACGCCGAGCTGTCTCACACACGCTTTTACCCTGCCGGTCAAGATCAAAGATGAGCTCACGCCTTCTACCGACAGGTAACGCGAAGAAATACGCCTATCAATACGCTCTTGTGGAATAGCCGGGCCAAGGACTGCTTGGCGGCCAACGACATACGGGATTACCTACATAAGCTTGTTATACAGCGCCAAATCCGGGCCAGCCGGGACAAAAGCACATGCCCAGTGGAAATTTTAATAACGCCTGGTCCATATCAGCAACATCACGCGGATGAATTCCACAATCTAAAGCTACATCTTTGAGACCTACACATTCACGCAGCTGCATATAACCACACCGGCGAGTAGTTGCGCATCTTCGCGAGCATGCGGATTGCGCTTCCACAACCCAAGCTCATTACCAGTCCCATAAACCGGACTAGAGCTTATAGAAAGCGGACTCGCAAAATGAATCGGTGTCACACCTTCAAGCCGCAATCAGGCTATCGCCTGACTGTCACACAGCTAGTACGCCTGCGATGATTGCGCGGCAAGTCCAACTCACCAGCAGGCCGATAAGCCACAGACTTTGCTAAACCATCCACACCAGCAGCCACTCAGAATGAACCACCAACCTGATCAACGCTGCAAACGGCGACATAATAGGAGAAACTGGACCCAATTCGACTCCATACAATAACCCCACCGACAACAGGTGTTCCCCGAGAAGCAGAATCCGAGAGCCCTTTTACAACAGAAAATCCCCAAGCCCTTCACACTGCTGTGGGACGGACTCGAGGATTAGCCTAATCGGCCTGAAGTTAGGCAGTCGCTTCTGCAGCAACCTCTTCAGCCGGGACGATGTTGACCATACGACGGCCACGCTTGATACCGAACTCAACGGAGCCAGCTGCAAGCGCAAACAGGGTATCGTCGCCGCCGCGGCCTACGTTCTCACCTGGGTGGAACTTGGTACCGCGCTGACGCACGATGATCTCGCCGGCATTAACCTGCTGACCACCGAAGCGCTTGACGCCGAGACGCTTAGACTCGGAATCGCGACCGTTGCTGGAGCTGGAAGCACCCTTCTTGTGTGCCATGTGGTTTTCCCTCCTTCAGGGATAATTACAGCCGGTTAAGGCTTACTTGATACCGGTGATCTTCAAGGTGGTCACAGGCTGACGGTGGCCCTGACGCTTCTTGTAACCAGTCTTGTTCTTGTACTTCAGGATATCGACCTTCGGGCCCTTACCCTGCTCAACGATTTCTGCGGAAACAGAAACCTTCTCCAAGTCGGAAGCCTTGGACTTAACATCGGCGCCATCGACGAGCAGAACCGGGGTGAGAGCTACGGCAGAGCCTGGCTCACCCTCGATCTTCTCGACCTTGACGAGGTCACCTTCAGCAACCTTGTACTGCTTGCCGCCGGTCTTGACGATCGCGTACATAGAGGGTTACCCCTTATCTAAACTCGCTCGGAAGCAACCGGGGAGGCCGCGTTCCGAATGGACACTTACATATTGCGTTTAGTTCCCGCGCGAACATGCCCGTACAACTCACTGAGTGAGTGTCGGACTGATCCAGCGCTGTGAGTACTAAACAGCGACTGTCAAAGACTACCCCGTAGCGGGCACAAAATACAAACCACGCTTTTCGTGCCCGCGTGGCGTAGCCCTAAGACTTGCTTCGCCGTGCTACGCGGCGCCGCCCGCGCCCAGATTTAGCTGAGGCTTTTTCTGGGTGGACTCCGTTCGCCGCAGGCTGCTTCTGCTCGTCGTTATCCTGTGCTTTTGGGGCCCTCGCTCTTGCCGACGTCCTCTTCTTGCGCACCGCCCTCTTCTTGCCACGGCGCAAGACCTTGGAATCGCTCGAGCCCGCCCGGTTCCCAGAACCGGTGCGCTCCGGCGAGCCTTCCTGTCGCGTAGAACGGCCCGACTCGGCCTTCGTTGCCTTCGGGTTCTCTGCTACGGCTTTCTTAGGGGAAGCCTGACGCACGGCACGGCGACGCCCGCGGCCCTTGCCACCGGTGCGCCCCGCACGTGTGGTGCCAACGGCCTTTTCATGACGCTGCTCGGCCGAGCCGCCCGCCTGCTCGTGCTCCTGCGTCTTCTCCTTTACCTCGTGTGGCAGGCGCGAGGAAACACGGCTTTGGGCTTGTTGAGTGCGCACCGTGCGACGGCGACCACGCCGGCGGCCCTTTCGCTCCCCGCGCGAGTCCTTCTGCCCCTGTTGTGCTGCGGCCTCGCTTGCGTTACCGCCATCGGATGCGGGTACCGCGTGATCGGCCTTGGGTACGGCAGACTCCTGTTCACCGGCAACTGCGAATTCCTGCGGCTGTGGACGCCTATCAGAACGCGAATTGCCGCGTGTGCGGCGCTTGCGGCGCGGGGAAGCTTCAAACTCAGCTACGGCTTCCTCATAGGTCTTGCCTGCTGCAGACTCCGGGGCTTTCTGCTCGCTGCCTGCGCCAGCGCGTGTGGCCTTAGCGCGGCGCGTCGCCCGGCGCGGCTTCTTGCCACGTTTGGGGCCCGCCCCAGCATCTGGGTGGGCCTTAGCGATGGCACCCGAGTCCGCGTCCGTATCCGCATCGGGGACGTAGGAATTAAATTCCTGTACCTCGTCGCTTTCCGCAGCATTATCCGCCGCAGCGTATGCGATGGCCTCGATATCGGATACTTCAGTCTGGGTGTGCTTGCGAGCCCGACGGCGGCCACGGCCGCGTCCGCGCTCCTTAGCGCTGTCTCGGTCTCCGCTGTGCGTGTTCTGATCAGCGTGCGGCTCGTCCGCACCGCGCTCATCCACAACGACGTTAGCTACGAGATCCTCCAGCGACGTCTTTGCGGATTCCCGTGCGGCGTCTTCGCTCTCGGTGCCGTAGACCGGCGCCTGCGTTTTCTTAAAGCGCTTGGGCTTGGAATCGCTTTCAGGGGCGTCATCAAGCTCGTGCTTATGCATCGCCACCGCAGCCGGGTGCTGCTGCGGATCATGAGTCTGCTTTTTGTGCGACTTGGACTTGTGCCCAGAGTGCTTCGCGCGCGAATCGTCCTCAGCCTCGTCCACTGGGTACTGGTGAATGATGATCCCGCGGCCATGGCAGCACTCGCACTCGGTAGAGAAGGTCTCCACCAGCCCGGTGCCAAGGCGCTTACGGGTCATTTGCACCAAGCCCAGAGAGGTAACCTCAGAAACCTGGTGGCGGGTGCGGTCGCGGCCCAAGGCCTCCTTCAAGCGGCGCAGGACCAAGTCCTGGTTTTCTGGCAAGACCATATCAATAAAGTCCACCACAATCATGCCGCCCAAATCACGCAGGCGCATCTGGCGCACGATTTCTTCGGCCGCTTCGAGGTTATTGCGGGTTACCGTTTCTTCTAGGTTGCCGCCAGAACCGGTGAACTTGCCGGTATTTACGTCGATGACGGTCATGGCTTCGGTGCGGTCAATCACCAGCGTGCCGCCGGATGGCAGCCATACCTTGCGCGAGAGGGCCTTATGCAGCTGCTCGTCAATGCGGTGGACCTCAAAGGCATCCTGCCCGCCGTGGTCCTTAGCGCGGAAGCGCACCACGCGATCCGCAAGGTCAGGCGCCATGGAATCGACGTAGGCGCGGACGGTATTGAACGAACGCTTGCCATCGACGACGAGCTCGGTGAAGTCCTCGTTGAAGAGATCGCGCACCACTTTGATGAGCATGTTCGGCTCTTCGTACATGGTCACCGGCTTAGCGCCCTTGGAAGACTTTTCCTTCTTGGCGTGGGCGATGATGTCCTCCCACCGGCTGTGCAGGCGATTGACGTCGGTAGCGATCGCCTCTTCCGAGACATTTTCGGCAGCGGTGCGGATAATCGCTCCCCCATCGCCCGGCACCACGCGGCCCAGGATATCCTTCAAGCGCTTGCGCTCCGGGGCGGGCAACTTGCGGGAAATGCCCGCGCTGCGGCCGCCTGGCACATAGACCAGGTAGCGGCCGGCAAGGGAAATCTGGGTGGTCAGACGCGCGCCCTTATGACCAATTGGATCCTTGGCCACCTGAACCAATACCTGATCGCCGGACTTCAGGGCGTTTTCTACCTTGCGGGCGCGCCCATGCAGCTTGGTCTTGCGCCAATCGATTTCACCGGCGTAGAGCACGCCATTTCGGCCCTGTCCGATATCTACGAAGGCCGCCTCCATCGACGGCAGGACGTTTTGGACGCGTCCTAGGTAAATATTGCCAATCAGCGAAGCCTGGGACTCGGTGGTAACGAAGTGCTCGACCAGCAGGTCATCTTCTAGCACGCCCACCTGCGTGATGATTCCGGCACCATCCTCGCGCTCCTTATCGCGCACCACCATGGTGCGCTCCACGGCTTCGCGGCGGGCAAGAAACTCTGCCTGGGAAACAATGTGCTGGCGGGTGCGGCCCTTTGCGCGCAGTTCCGCGCGGCGGCGCTTTTGGGCCTCAATGCGCGTGGAGCCACGGATGGCCTTCGGCTCGTCAATGTATTCGGGCTCGGTAGCCTGATCCTCACGGTTCGAGCTAGCGCCGCGTCCGCGGGAGGCGCCGCGGCGACCTCGACGGCGAGCCTCGGATTTACCAGAACTACGGCCGGAGTCCGGCTGCTCACTCACTTCCTCGGCAGCATCGTCGCTTTCGGAGTCATCGCCGGAGAAATCTTCCTCCGCAGCGTCTGCAACTAGTGCGAAGGCCGCTGCATCATCTTGCTGTGGGGCCATGAAGATCGGCGCAAAGTCATAGTGCCCGGATTCTTCCTCAGATTCAGCGCGCGGGACAATGTGCGGGGCGTAGTAGTCATCCTCGAAATCCTCGCCGGCCTCCGCAAGCGCTTCGTGCAGCTTCGCCGCATCAACTGTGCCGGTATCGAGTGCACTCGCCGGCGCTTCTTCCACCTCATCCGCGGATTCCGCCGCTGCGGCGTCTTCGGCAGCTGAGCCGGTATCGGCTGCGGCCTTGGCGAGTGACGCTTCTACCTTGTCTTCGATTTGGGAGATCTCATTATCCACGTTCTTGCGCACGCGGTGGCGTAGGCGTTCTTCGTCTTCTGTGGGCTGCTCCCCCGCTGCGTCGGTCTCGGCCGACTCTTCGGACACCGGGGCTGCGGATTTGCGAGTGGCCTTGCGTGCGCGCTTGGCGCGCTTCTTCGCCGGCTTCTTCTCGGGCTGCTTGCCTGAATTATCTTCCTGCGGTACAGCAGCATTGTCTGCGGACTCCGTGTCCGGTGCGGCGGTGGAGGCTTCGCTGGTATCGTCAGAGGAGGCATCGCCAAGCGCCGCGGCTTTAGCCACAGCATCGAGCACTTGGCCTGCTTCCTCACGGGTAAGGGAGCTTTGCGCGCTCTTTTTTAGCCCCATCTCTTTCAGCTGCGCCACCAGATCGCGCGAGGCAAGCCCCAGCTGCTTGGCAAGGGCATAAACGCGGACCTTGTCTTTGAGCTGGCCACGATCCAAGTTCTGGGCCAAAGACGCCGCCGCCTTGAGGTTTTCAGTTGTTTCTTGAGAGTTCTGTGCCACCATGTTCGGGCTTACTCCTGTACATCGTCTGTTTCAGGCGCTACCTCGGGCGCAGGCACAGCCATGGACTGTACCGCCGCCGCGCGAGGCATTCTGCGCGCTATAAAAGTTTGTGGGTATTAAGTTATTACGCGTCTCGTACGCGCTAATTACCATTGTGTCACAGAAACGCAGCCAGGCTGGCAGGCGGTGTTATGTTGACAGGGTGGCAGAACTAGCACGAATCCCCGCCCGCGAGCTGGCGCAGTATCGGCAGCGCAATGAAATTCCCGCACGCTCGGCGCTTTACTTCGGCGTACCGGCCGGCTTTGCCATTGGATTCGCCAACACCGGCGTGGATTATATGCTGGTAGGAGCCGGTATTTTTGCCATCTGTGCGGTGCTGGGGTTAGTGCACCTCATCCGCAACTACCCACGCGGCATCAACGCCGCGCGGGAGGAGTATCGCGAGGGCGACTATCCCACCATTGCCTATATCGCCCCGCTTATCCCCATCGCCGCGCCGCTGGCCATGGCTCCACTAAGTGCAGCCGGGCTAGTGCCGGAGGTAGAACTTGCCCCGCCCATTGCCGGTGTCCTGTCAGGGGCGTGGTGGGCGTGCGGCTTGCCTTTGGGGCTGTGGGCAATGTTTTCTCAATCCTTTCGGATTGGCCGGCGGCGCATCAATAGGATCCTGGAAAAAGATCCGCTCGAAGGAGTAACCGAGGCTCGCCTAGAGCTTGCCGACGCCCACGTGGACACCCTCACCGCCCTCATAGCCGCCGGCGCGGTGCAGGGAAATACGGTCTCCGCTAAGGCCCTGTCCACATTCATGCAGGTCGATCTCGACCTAGTATGCGAGAACCTTGATGAATTGGCACAGGCGGGCCTAGTGAAACTTGACCGCATCGCCCTGCGCTCTGCGCCCAAGGACTGGAAAAACACCGTCACACCGACCGGGGTTCGTTGCCTCTACCAATTGGGCAAGCGTTAACGCGGCAAGCTTTCGTCTCCTGGAAATAGCTTCGGCCCTATCCAGAGCATGACGTACACGAGTCCCACGAGCACGGGAATCTCAATGAGAGGTCCGATGGTGCCGGCGAGCGCCTGTGCAGACGCCGCTCCAAAAGTGCCAATGGAAACCGCGATGGCTAGTTCGAAATTATTACCAGCTGCGGTAAACGCAACGGAAGCGGATTGCGCGTAGTTCATTCCCACGACCTTTGCCACACCCAAAGCTAGGAAAAACATTCCAACGAAGTAAATGACCAACGGAATCGCAACCTTGATCACCGCCGTGGGCTGCGCTACCAACTGTTCTCCCTGGAGGGAGAATAGCAACACAATGGTATATAGCAAGCCGATCATCGCCAAGGGAGATACTGCCGGAAGGAAGCGGTTTTCAAACCATTCGCGGCCTTTGGCTTTCTCACCCCAGACCCGTGAGAGGACACCAAGCAGCAGTGGCACTCCCAAAAATACGAGAACCGCCGTGACGATGGACCAGAAAGAAAAATCAGCAGAGGTGGTATCCAGGCCTAGCCAACCAGGAAGAACCTGCAGGTAAAACCAGCCCATAACGCCAAACATAGCTACTTGGAAAACGGAATTAATAGCCACGAGAACAGCGGTGGCCTCGCGGTCGGCGCAGGAGAGATCGGACCACACCAGGACCATTGCGATACAGCGGGCTAACCCAACAATAATCAGGCCGGTTCGCAGCTCGGGCTGGTCGGCAAGAAATATCCACGCCAGGGTGAACATCAATGCAGGCCCCACCAGCCAGTTCAACACAATCGATACCACCATCAACCGGCCATCGGCAGCAATGTCTCGGGTCTTTTCGTAGCGGACCTTAGCCAGGGGCGGATACATCATGACTAGCAGACCCAGTGCAATCGGAAGAGAAATACCGCCTACCTCTAGGGCAGATAGTGCTTCTCCAATACCTGGCAGGAAGTGGCCGATCAATAGCCCCACAGCCATGGCCATGATGATCCAGACGGGCAGGAATCTATCGAGAAATGACAATTTTGGGCTTTGCGGAATGGCCATAGCTCTCCTTGCGCGACGAGGAATTCACATTTCAAGGCAGTACTTTAATCACCCATATTGATACTCGTCAATACAACGGAGTAGGAAGCAGCCTCCTTATACTGTGTGCATGGACTCCTCCCCTAGCAATGCTGATAACACCCCCGACGGGCAGTGCTGCTCCCTGAGCAGTGGCCCGCTCAGCCAGAGCGATTCCTTGCGCTTTTCCCAGCAATTTAAAGTACTTGCTGACCCAGCCCGGCTTCGCCTGCTGTCCATATTGTGTGATGAGGGCTGCGGCCCGATGAGTGTTACGCAGTTGACCGAGCTCTCCGGGCTTAGCCAACCGACGGTATCTCATCACCTCGGCAAGTTGAGGGAATCCGGCCTTTTAATCAAGCGGCAATCGGGCCGTACCGTTACCCATCGAGTGCAAAAGGAAGCCTTCAGCACGCTGCGCCAATTGCTTTCCTTCGATTAGGAGAGCTCCAGTCCTAGTCTGCGAAGTGAATGACCTCACGGGCGACGTCTTCCGCAACGATGGGAATGCCATACTGCTTCGCTTTCTTGGCTTTGCCCGATTGCGAGTCCGGGTCACCGGCGATGAGCACCTTGGTCTTTTTGGCTAGGCCGCCAATCTCCACGCCGTGCGCGGCAAAATACTCTTCCCATTCTGCAGTCGAGTAGGCCTTAGCTCCGGTAATGGTTACTCGCTCGCCAGCGCTCACCACAATGCCGCCCATGCTGGCGAGTCCGCCAATACTGCCGGCCTTTTCAGAACCTTGCGGCGCCTCTTCACTAGGGGCACCATGCCGACCTTCTGCCTGTGGAGCGGTGTCGGGGTCTACGGCAGCCTCGATATCAGAAGCCGGGATCCCCAAGGCGCGGCCGACAGAAGCCAGGATGTCGCGTTCCTCAGCCGTGACAACACCATCAGCCCAGGCTTCTTCAATCAGCAGCGTGATATAGGCTTCATGCAGCTCGCGCAGACCATGTTCATCGAGCCCATGTGCTTGAGCAAAGGCCAGCAATTGGGTTTGCTCGGTGGCGGAGAGGTGGCGGTCGAGCAAGGCGGCATCGAGAAGCTTGAAATAGTCTTCCGCAGCCGTATTCGATGGCGTCTCACGTTGTGCGACGAGCCCGGCGAACCAGCCGCCGTACTGTGCCGCTTGCTTGGCGGATTCCGCAGCTGCGCGGCTGAGAAGTGCCGGCTCCACCCAACCCGGGTGGGGTGCCAGGCTGCGATACAGCTGTTGCTCAGCCAAGCGCTCACTCATATAGTTCTCTTGGGCTGCCGGGGTATTGGCCAGGAAATGCTGGAATAGTTGCGCCGTGGCCATCGCATCCGCCAATGCGGAGTGTGCCAACTCATTATGAATTCCCAGATGGGCGCAGCAATCCCCCAGCTTCACCTTGGGAAGACCAAGATACCTGCGTGCCAATACGGCCGTATCGATCGCCGGCAACGCCTCTTCAGAACAGGCGCGACAAGCCAGCAGCTCGGACTGAATAAAGGTCCGATCGAATCCCGCATTGTGAGCAACGAATATGCGGTCTTCGAGAGAATTAGCCAGCTTGTCCGCTACTTGCGCAAAGGTGGGCGCGCCTAGAACATCAGAGGCGGAAATGCCATGAATTTCCGTGGCCGCGATATGGCGTTGCGGGTTAATGAGCGTTTCCCAGGAATCCTGCACTGCTCCTTCCGGCGATAGCTCCACGACGCCAATTTCAACGATGCGGTGCCCGTGCTTATAGGAAAATCCGGTGGTCTCAATGTCTACGACCGCGTAGCCGCGCATATGCGCCTCCCTACGTCTTGTTGAAAATAGTTCTTAGCCGCACCAGTGTAGGCGTGTTGTGCTCCTGCTCGCTGCCCATATAACGAGGGACCAGGTGACGCTATGAATAAAGCCCGAGCCGGTGGCTCGGGCTTAAGTGCGTACGAAACGCTATAAAGGCTTTAAAGGTTCGGGAACCAGATAGCGATTTCGCGCTCTGCGGACTCTGGGGAGTCAGAGCCGTGCACGATGTTCTCGCCAACGGTCAGAGCGAAGTCGCCGCGGATGGTGCCCGGGGTGGCCTTGGAAACTGGGTCGGTGCCACCGGCCAGCTGACGCCATGCCTCGATGGCACGCTCGCCCTCGACAACACCAGCGATAAGCGGTGCGGAGGTGATGAACTCGACGAGGTCACCGAAGAATGGCTTATCCTTGTGCTCCTCGTAGTGCTTCTCCGCGGTCTCGCGGTCAGCAACGCGCAGATCGAGTTCGGCCAGCTTCAGGCCCTTGCGCTCGATTCGGGAGATGATTTCGCCTACGTGGCCGTTCTTTACGCCGTCCGGCTTGATGAGAATCAGTGTACGTTCAGTCATGCCCCACACTGTACCGAAACCGCACGCATGCGTCGCGCGCTGGGGTATTCCTTTGGGGTAAAAGTGTGGGGTCCAGGGCTATGCGAGTTGTTTAACTATCTCTTCGGCGCGCCCCTGCGAAGTCCCCCTGAACCACAGGCGTACCTGGCCTACTGCGGCGCCAAACTGTCCATTAGCCAACAGGCGTTGCAGCTCCGCTCGCTGTTCCTTATCCAAATCCTCGAAGGTGGCTTCTTTGGCCGGTTCGAAGTTGCTCCGCAGGGCCAAAACCAGAAAAACGCCGCCAATAATGAGGGCGACTAGCGGTAGCCACGGCGTTCCCGTAGCGGCGCGGGCTACCACCGCGGCAACACAAGCGAGTGCGGCAAGGACGAGATAGAGAGTGCGCATGGCCGCCAGTCTATCGCGTCTTGGCCACTCGCCGAAGGCCGTCAAGGCTACCGTGCTATTTCTCGTTGAGGTGCTGCGTGGTGAGGTAGCCACGCTTCATGCGGGCGATGAGGTTACTGCGCAGGTAAACGGCCAGGAGCCACTCCAAGCCGAAGATGATGAAGATGGCGGCTACGGCCCAGTGGACCATAAAGCCCAAGATGACGCACAGCAGCTGCACCCACACGATGACGGTTAGCGCCCACTTCTTATTCATGAACGCGATCATCACTAGGTGAAAGACAATGGCGGCAAGGACAAAGCAATAGTTAAAAGGCGTCCACAGGGTGCCGTCATACAGCTTGTACAGCATCGGCAGTGCGAAGGATAGGGCGAGCGCCTCCATGGTCAGGGAGCTGGCAATGACCATCCCGTTGAAGCTTTTAAGTGGGTCCTTGACTGGGGCTTGGCCCATGCCTAGGGGTCCGATCTCGCTTTCAGGGATATGTTCCTCGCGGCCGCGGGCACGGCTGCTGCGGGGCGGGCGGGGTTGGCGCTCTCCGCCTGGGTGGTGATTGTCGCGGCTCATGCAGGTTCCTTTCCAAACATCGCGCGGGCGTCACCGGCAGTGACGACCGAGCCGGTGATGATAATGCCGGAGCCGGATTGCACCTCCGCGTCTTCAGCAAGTTCAACGGCTTGGGCATAAGCGCCGGGAAGATCCTCGGCAACGTGGACGCGTTCCTCGCCGTAAATATCGCGAGCAGTCTCGGCCAATTCATAAGCGTCGAGAGCCCGCGGCGAGGAGTTTTGGGTAATGACTACCTCGGTCAGATACGGCTCCAACGCGGTGAGAATGCCAGTTGCGTCCTTATCCGCAAAGATGGACAACACACCGATGAGGCGGGCGAAGTCGAAATCGCGGTCCAACGCTGCGCCTAAAGCCTTGGCACCGTGGGGGTTATGCGCGGCATCAATAAACGTCGTGGGGGAGGTACGTACGCGCTCGAGGCGGCCGGGCGAAATCGCCTGGGCGAAGCCATTGCGCACGGTAGCAACGTCCAATGGGTGGCCGGCCGAAGCCCCAAAGAAGGCCTCCACCGCTGCAAGGGCCACGGCAGCATTCTTGGCTTGGTGCTCGCCATGGAGGGGAAGGAAAATGTCCTCATACAGGCCGCCGAGGCCTTGGATATTCACCTGCTGGCCGCCAACGGCAATGCGGGATTCGAGGGCCGCAAATTCGGAACCGGAGCGGGCCACGCCCGCCTCGACATCGACGGCCTGCTGCAAGATGACGCGCATGGCTTCTGGGTCCTGCTCCGCGATAACCACAATATTTTCATTCGGGGTCAACGGATCATCGGCATCCTCGCGCGGCTTAATAATGCCAGCTTTTTCACCTGCGATTTCGGTGATCGTATCGCCCAAATAATCCGTATGGTCCATGCCCACTGGGGTGATGACGGAGACGTCTGCAGTGACCACATTGGTGGCGTCCCAACGTCCGCCGAGTCCGACTTCGACGACAGCGACATCTACGGGGGCGTCGGCAAACGCAGCATAGGACAGGCCGACAAGGACCTCGAACTTAGACATAGGCACGTCCGATTGGGCATCGACCATTTCCACAAACGGCTTGATCTCGTGCCAAATACGCACATAATCGCGCGGGTGAATGGGCTGGCCATCGATGCCGATGCGCTCAGTAACGCGCTGCAGGTGTGGGCTAGTTACCAAGCCCACTCGGCGGTGGAAGGCACGCAGGAGCGAATCAACCATGCGTGCGGTAGAGGACTTACCATTGGTGCCAGCGATGTGGATGACATCAAAAGAACGCTCCGGGTGACCGAGCAGATCCATAAGCAGCTCGATGCGATCGAGGGAAGGCTCAATCTTGGTTTCGGGCCACCGCTCATTGAGTTCTTCTTCAACCTCCGCGAGGGCGCGTAGCTCCGCGGCGGAAACCTCCTGTGGGGCGGCCTCGTTGTACTCATCCTCGCCGCCCATGCCCAGATTGAGCGTCAGGCCGGACTCGGTGATTTCCACCGGACCGCCGTCGGTTCCTTCTTTGAGGGCATCGACGATCTCAAAATCCTCTGTGCCCTTGTCCTTTTCCGCCACTACTTCAGGCCTTCCAAACGGCTGGTAATGCGTTCAACCTCTTCGCGAGCGATCTGCTGGCGCTGCTTAATTTTATTAACCACTTCTTCCGGCGCCTTGGACAGGAAGTTCTCATTGCCAAGCTTCTTGCCGGTTTGCTCCAATTCCTTATTGGCTTTGGCCAAGTCCTTCTCTAAGCGCTTGCGCTCAGCCTCCACGTCTACAGCGCCGTGGGTATCTAGGGTGACCTCCACGGTGGCCTGGGAAAGGCGTACCTCAATGGAGGCGGAAGGATCGAAGTCTTCGGCTGGAGCGGTGGTATTAGCCAGGTTGCGCACCAGCTCTTCCTGGTTCGACAAGTCAGCAGCGGCAAAGTCGAGGCGGCCCGGGACCTTCTGAGAAGGCTTGACACCCTGGTCAGAGCGGAAGCGGCGCAGCTCGGTAATGAGCTTATCCGCGTCTGCAATGCGACGGGCGGCCACCTCATCCTTGGTAGCGCCACCATTGGTATCGGCAACGGTGGGCCACGGTGCCACGACGATAGACTCGCCGCCGGTCAAAGCCTTCCAAAGCACCTCGGTCACGAAAGGCATGGTTGGGTGCAGCAGGCGCAGGACAACGTCTAGGACGCGTCCCAGGACAATCTGGGTATTGCGGCCCTGTTCACTGACACCATCCCGCGGGATCTGGGTCTTTGCAATCTCCAGGTACCAGTCACACAGCTCGTCCCAAGTGAAGTGGTAGAGCAGCTCGTTTGCTTTAGCGAACTGGTAATCATCCAGGTATGCATCCACCTTGGCGCGGACCTCTTCGGCGCGGTCGAGGATCCACCGGTCGGCGTCGCTAAGCTCGTCGCGGTTGGGCAACGTTGCTACGCCGGCGCCATTCATGAGGGCAAACTTGGTGGCGTTGAAAAGCTTGGTGGCGAAGTTACGGGCGGCCGCTGCAGCATCAGAGCCCAAAGGCAGGTCCACACCCGGGTTGGCACCGCGAGCAAGGGTAAAGCGCAGGGCGTCTGCGCCGTAGTCACGCACCCAATCCATCGGGTCAATGCCGTTGCCCAAAGACTTAGACATCTTGCGGCCCTGCTCATCGCGAACCAAGCCGTGCAGGTAAAGATCCTTAAATGGAACCTGCGGTCGACCATCGGTGCCCTCCCCCAAAAGCTCTGGGGTATGAGCGCCAGCGAAAGTACCGAACATCATCATGCGGGCTACCCAGAAGAACAAAATGTCATAGGCGGTGACCAGCACGTTGGTAGGATAGAACTTCTCCAGATCCGGGGTCTTTTCCGGCCAGCCGAGGGTGGAAAATGGCCACAGCGCGGAGGAGAACCACGTATCCAGCACATCAGGATCCTGCTCGTAGCCTGCTGGGGGCTCTTCATCGGGGCCGACGCAGACGATGTCTCGCTGGCCATCTTCGCCTTCCGGCCCGTACCAAATAGGAATGCGGTGACCCCACCACAGCTGCCGAGAGATGCACCAATCGTGCATATCATCGACCCACTCAAAGTAGCGCGGCTCCAGCGACTGCGGATGTAAGGTGGTATCTCCCTCGCGCACAGCAGCACCAGAGTCCTTGGCCATCTTTGATACGTCTACGAACCACTGCAGGGACAGGCGCGGCTCGATGGGTTCCCCAGAGCGCTCGGAGTGTCCCACGGAGTGAACATAAGGACGGATTTCCTTGACAATACGGCCCTGCTCACGCAGCGCCTCGCGGATTTCCACACGGGCTTCTTCGCGGGTCAGGCCGTCGAAGCGGGTGCCAGTATTGGCAATGTGGCCAGTGGTATCCATGACGGTAGGCATGTCCAAGTTGTGGCGGGTGCCCATCGCGTAGTCATTCGGGTCGTGTGCCGGGGTGATCTTCACCGCACCGGTACCAAACTCCATGTCTACGTAGTCATCGGCGATGATCTTGAGCGTCAGGTCATCGCGGAACGGGTGCGGCAGCTCCTTGCCCACCAAGTCGGCGTAGCGCTCATCGTCTGGGTGGACGGCAATGGCAACGTCACCCAGCATCGTCTCCACGCGGGTGGTGGCCACGATAAGGTGCGGTTCATCGTCATTGAGCGAGCCATAGCGGATAGACACCAGCTCGCCCTCGACGTCCTTGTACACCACCTCGATATCGGACACTGCGGTCTCTAGCACCGGCGACCAATTGACCAGACGGTTAGCCTGGTAAATCATGCCCTCATCATAAAGGTTCTTAAAAATGGTCTGCACAGCGCGCGAGAGACCATCGTCCAAGGTGAAACGCTCGCGAGACCAATCTACGGAGTCACCAATGGCACGCATCTGGTTCTGGATGGTGCCACCGTACTGTTCTTTCCACTCCCAGACCTTGTCAATGAACTCTTCGCGCTCGTAGTCCCAGCGCTTCTTGCCCTCGGTCTCCTTGAGCTTGGCCTCGACCTTGGTCTGGGTAGCAATGCCGGCGTGATCGGCACCCGGCAGCCACAGGGTGGCATAGCCCTGCATACGCTTGCGGCGGATAATGGAATCAATCAGCGTGTGGTCCAAAGCGTGGCCCATATGCAGCTGACCGGTCACATTCGGCGGCGGCAGCACGATGGAATAAGGCTCGGCCTCCGAATGTGCATCCGGGGTGAAGTAGCCCTTTTCTACCCAGCCCTCATAGAGGTCCTTTTCTACGGCCTGCGGCTCCCAAGACTTAGGCAGCGCATCAGCGCGGTTGGTACCAACTAATTGCTCATTATTTTGCTCAGTCACCTGGCCGATTCTACCTTGCACGTCAACCGGCTCATCTAGGCAGGGTGCACACCGAGTATGTGGTGCGCACCTAGTGGGTTTTAGAGCAGGTCTGCTACGGCTTCGCGCTCCTCACGCAGCTCGGCCACAGATGCTGCAATGCGCTCCTTTTGGAACTCGCTAAGCTCCAGTCCTTGCACGATTTCCCACTTTCCATCACGGCAGATGGTGGGGAATCCACAGATAAGGCCCTTGTCGACGCCGTAGGAACCATCCGAGGGCACCGCCGCGGTGCGCCAATCCTCGGTGCCATGAATCCAGTCATGCATGTGGTCCACGGCTGCCGACGCTGCCGATGCGGCCGAGGAGCTGCCACGCACCTCAATAATCTCGGCACCGCGTTTCGCTACCTTGGGGATCATCTCTTCGCGGTACCAATCCTGGTCCACCTCGGCATTGGAAAAGGTGATGTCCGGGAACTGGCTTGCGGAGTGATTGCCCCAGACTGCCACCTTGGTGAAATCATTGGTGGACTTGCTGCTTTTCAGCGCTAGCTGGCTCAAGGTGCGGTTGTGGTCCAAGCGCATCAGAGCATTGAACTGAGAATCGTCCACATCCGGGGCATTTTTCGCAGCGATGAGAGCATTGGTATTTGCTGGGTTGCCCACCACAAGCACGCGGACATCGCGCGCGGCATAGTCATTGATGGCCTTGCCTTGCTTGGTGAAGATGGCACCATTGGCTTCCAGCAGATCCGCACGCTCCATACCCTTGCTGCGCGGGCGCGCGCCTACGAGGAAGGCAGCAGAGGTGTTTTCAAAGGCCTCCTTTAGGTCATCAGTTACCGTAATCGAGTTGACCAACGGCAGGGCGGAGTCATTGAGCTCCATGGCCACGCCCTGGGCCTTGCCCACCGCGGCGGGGATTTCCAGCAGCGCCAGATCTACCGGGGTGTCCTTGCCATAAACATCGCCGGCAGCGATGCGCCACAGCAGCGAATAAGCGATATTGCCAGCGGCACCGGTGACAGTGATTTTGACGGGCTGAGTCATGGTTAAAAGCCTCCTCAATGGCTGCGTCAAGGGCGGCACACGCGAGCCAGGCTGCTCGCACCGCCACGGAATGTACCCATCCCCGAGCTTAGCCCCACCGCCGCCTCTCGCGCTGTGAATCTGGCCCCCTCTTTTGGAGGGGATATTCGCTGAGGTTGCGCTAAATTACCCCCATTTACCTCCAAATTAACGCCCCCAATGGGTAAGAAGCTCCCGCAACGGGTGTCTAATCGGGCATGATGGGAAAAGGAAAAGCGGGGCTCTCCCCCACGCCACGCACACAGATTGCATGGGGCCTATCTACTCCCGCACTATTAGATATCAGTTGACCGCGCCACCGCTGCGCCGCAAGGATTAAGGACTTACGCCATGAGCACTGAGAATACTGATGCACTGCCGGATGCAGGCCAGGCGGATTCTCCTCACGCTGCCCACGCGGAATCCGTCAGCATTGACTCCGTGGTGGACGTAGCGATCAAGCACTTTTCCCGCAGTGGTTTCGCAGAAACCAAGCTGGAGACCATCGCCCAAGAATCGGGCATGTCCAAGCGCATGATTCACTACCACTTTGGCGATAAAAAGGGCTTGTACCTACGTGCACTCAGCACGGCCGCGCAGCGCCTTAATCCGCCGCAGGACGCTCTGGAAATCGATACCGCGGTTCCGGTCGAGGGCGTGCGCAAGTTGGTGGATTGGCTCTTCCGCGAACGCGTGGCCAACCCGGATGCTATTCGCATGCTGGTATGGGAGAGCAATCAGCAGATTGTGGATCCAGCTCAGCAAGCTATTGCCGACGTCGCCGGAGTCGCCCTCCACCTCGACCGCCTGCTGCTCTTGGGCCAAGACGCCGGTGCTTTCCGCCCAGGTATTTCCGCCAATGACATTTTCACCCTGATTTCCTCGTTGACCGTCTACCGCGTAACCAACCAGGTGATGGTGGAAAACATGCTGGGCGTGAACTTCAATACCCAAGAAAATATCGATGGTATGCATAGGCTTACCGTCGATGCTGTGCTGGCGTTTTTGACCGCCAATATTCCGGACTCGGGCCACGAGTCCTACCTCACCTCATCCTCGTTCGATACGAAAGAGGGAGACGAGGCCTCACCACAGGATATCTACAGCGAGGAGTAGTCGCGCCGGCAGGCGCTTAGGCAGATTCCTTCGCCTCGTCCTTATAGCTAAACTGCGGCTCCGCGCCCTCTGTCACGCACTCTGGGGTGATATGTACCGCGGCGATATCCTCGCGGTCCGGCAGATCATACATAACTGGCACCAGCAGCTCTTCCATGATGGCGCGCAGGCCACGTGCACCTGTCTTACGCTCCAAGGCAAGCTCTGCGATGGCATCCAACGCCGCCGGCTCGAATTCCAATTCGCAGTCATCCATCTCAAATAGGCGACTGTACTGCTTGACCAAGGAGTTCTTTGGCTCGGTAAGCACTTTGACCAAGGATTCACGGTCCAAGTTATCCACCGTGGCCACGACGGGCAGGCGCCCGATGAATTCTGGAATCAGGCCAAACTTCACAAGGTCCTCAGGGCGTACCTGGGAAAAGAGGTCGACCTTTTCGCGCTCATCCTTGGTATCCAAGTTGGCGCCAAAGCCCACGCCCTTTTTGCCCACTCGATCCGCAATAACCTGGTCGAGCCCAGCGAATGCGCCGGCAACGATGAACAAGATATTCGAGGTGTCTAGCTGGATGAACTCCTGATTCGGGTGCTTGCGCCCACCCTGCGGTGGAATGGCCGCCACGGTACCTTCCAGGATCTTCAGCAAGGCCTGCTGAACACCCTCACCGGAGACATCGCGGGTGATGGACGGATTCTCGGACTTGCGGGAAATCTTGTCCACTTCGTCGACGTAAATGATGCCGCGCTGGGCACGCTCCACATCAAAGTCTGCGGCTTGCAGCAGCTTTAACAGGATATTTTCCACGTCTTCACCCACGTAGCCGGCCTCGGTGAGGCTAGTGGCATCGGCGATGGCAAAGGGGACGTCGAGAAGCCGGGCCAAGGTCTGTGCCAAGTAGGTCTTTCCGGAACCAGTAGGTCCCAACATCAAGATATTGGACTTAGAGATCTCCACCTCATCGCCCTCGGCCTTTTTGCGCCGTGCTTCCAACGCGGCAGACTCTTCCGCCTTGATGCGCTTGTAGTGGTTGTAGACCGCCACAGATAGCACGCGCTTGGCTTTGTCTTGGCCAATGACGTATTTATCCAGGAAGGCAGAAATCTGCGAGGGCCGAGGCAGGCGCACCTCCGCGTCGGAGGATTCCTGCGCCTGTTCTTGGCCCAGTTCCTCTTCGATGATTTCATTGCATAGCTCGATGCACTCGTCACAGATGTAGACACCGCCGCCGGCGATGAGTTTTTTCACCTGTTTCTGACTCTTGCCACAAAAGGAGCACTTGAGCAGGTCAGCGCTTTCTTGCATACGTGCCATTAAGTTCTTTCACACTCGCTTTTCGTACCGCTATCCACAAATGGAAGGATGATTCTACCCTTCCGAGCGGCTTAATCTTCATCTATTTCTACCTTAGTAAATCAACCCGACAGGCCCTTCATTCATTCCCTTCCGCGTGGCGAATTTCCCCGACTTTCCTTGCTCCTGCGACCTAAGCTAAAAGGTGAAACGACCTTCATTCCGCCCCGTTAGGAACAGGAGAATTATGTTCGATCTCACAGACCACGTAGCCATTGTCACCGGCGGTGCTTCCGGCATTGGCCGCGGCATTGCCGCTTCACTTAGCGAGGCCGGCGCCTCTGTCATCATTGCTGATGTCAACCTTGAGCACGCCACCGCTACCACAAAAGAGCTAGGTGCCAGTGCGATTCATGTGGATGTCACCGACCGTACTTCCGTACAGGAAATGTACCGTCACGTTGTTGCCACGCATGGCGGGTTCGACATCGTCTGTTCCAATGCCGGCGTATTTCCCAATTGCCCATTAGCAGAAATGACCGATGAGCAGTGGGAGGCCATGTTTGCCATCAATACCCACGGCACCTTTAAGGTGATCCAGGAAGCACTCCCCTACCTCCAGGAACGCCGCTATGGACGCATCGTAATTACCACGTCCATCACCGGCTCGCACACGGGCTTTCCTGGCTGGGCCCACTACGGCGCCTCCAAATCCGCCCAACAAGGATTTATGCGCTCAGCTGCGCTCGAAGTCGCTCGCGATGGCATCACCATCAACAGTGTTCTTCCCGGCAATATCCTCACTGAGGGCCTCAAGGCCCAAGGCCAAGAGTATCTCGATCAGATGACGCGATCGGTGCCACTGCATCGTCTCGGCACTCCACGCGATATCGGCAATGCGGCGGCTTTCCTTGCCTCAGAAGAGGCAGGCTTTATTACCGGCCAGACCCTAATTATTGATGGCGGCCAACTCCTGCCCGAAACCCCGGAGGCCATCTTGCCGCCGCGCGATTAGCCGCGCTTACCGAAGTCCAACGAGTCCGGCAAAGCACGAGGCCCCTTGCTGCACAGTATGCGGCAAGGGGCCTCGTGGGGATTTCATTCAGTAGCTGCTTACTGCAGCCAGTCGAAGTCGAGCAGGAAGAGTTCTGCGTCGAGCATCTCAACTTCATCCGGTGCATGACCGGTGACGGCTTCTAGCGCTTCTGCTACGTCTTTAGTCGTAGCAGGAGTCTTATCAGCGTCAAGCAGGGTTTCTGCCACCAAAGCACGGACCGGAGCTTCCGAAATGGTGTCCAGGCCGGTACCAGTGGTGGAGCCCTTGAACGCATCAGCGATGCCGTCCATCAAAGAACGCATCTTGTTCATTTCTCACACCTCCATGTGGCTTTCTCTCTGTCTGATACAGAAGAATATACGTGACACAGCCCCGTTAGGCAACCCATAGGTCGATTAAAGTTAACCTTTTGTTAACTTTCGGAGAATGTGCCACGCATCACTTGGAAGGTTGACTTCCCCCTCAGGAAGGGAGAGATAACTTAGAGGTCGCCGAACGGCGCGAAGCCGAAGTAATGGTCCAGCGTATCGCGAGCAATCCACATGATGGCCACGAGGATAACTACGGCTAGCACTGCGTAAACGGTCCAACCAAGCACCTTCATCTGAGTGCTTGCCGGAGTATCCCCTACGACAACACCGTTGCCATCACGAATGGGGTCACCGGTCATACAACGCATACCCAGGGAGAAAAGGAGCGGAATGCCAGCGCCAAATACCAATGCCAGGCCGGCAACATGGAGAAGAGACTGGAAGATTTCTGCAGCAGTCATGGTTTAGCGCTCCTCTTGAGCAGTAGACGGCGCGGAGGTGTCCTCCGCCTGGGTTGCAGCAACTGGGGCGGCGCCGGCAGCAACCGGCTCCTGACGGCTGGACTCAGCTCCCATGGAGGAATCCACGGACTCGGAGTTTGGATCCCAATCGTTGTTCACGTTGGAGGCATCCACTGGGTTCATGCGGGAGCGAATGACGATAAGTCCGGCCATGGCCAGCAGCAAGACAAAGTCAACGATGGCGCCAGTTGCCACGTTAGTAAAGGAGGAGACACCGTGTGCCAACCACCACGTAGCAAAGCCAACAAACGCAGCGCAGGGCAGGGTGATAAGCCATGCGGAAACCATACGCATCGCAACACCCCAGCGAACCTCGGCACCGCGACGGCCCAGGCCGGTACCCAAGATGGAACCGGTGGACACGTGAGTGGTGGACAGCGCCATACCACCGGTAGCGGAGGTCAAAATGATTGCCGCGGAGGTAGCTTCAGCGGCCATACCTTGCGGGGACTCAATCTCCACCAGTCCCTTACCCAGAGTGCGGATAACTCGCCAGCCACCGGACATGGTGCCGGCTGCGATTGCTACGGCACAGCAGACGATGACCCAGGTGGGGATGCGGGAGTCAGCAACCGCATGCCCGGAGGCAACCAGCGCTAGGAAGATAACGCCCATGGTCTTCTGCGCATCGCCAGCACCGTGTGCCAGCGACACCAAGCAAGCGGTGACAATCTGGCCATGGCGGAAGTGCTCATTCTTAGCCTTATTCGGAATGGTGTTGGTAACCCAGTAGACAAGGAAAGTGGCACACGCGGAAACTAGCGCCGCAATAATCGGCGAGGCAACGGCCGGGATAACGATCTTGCCAGCGATAGAGGACCACTCAACGCCGGACGTACCCATCGCCGCGAAAGCAGCGCCGATAAGGCCACCGAACAGCGCGTGGGAGGAACTCGACGGCATACCCAGCAACCAAGTGAAAAGATTCCAAATAATGCCGCCGATAAGACCGGTAAAAACCACCATCAGCAGTGCTTGGCTGTCAGTGTCTGCTGCGGCGCCGGACAAATCATATGAATCGAGGTTAACAATGCCTTTCGCTACGGTCGCAGCAACATTGACCGAAAGGAAGGCACCAACCAGGTTAAGGACTGCGGAGATTGCCACCGCAGTAAATGGCTTCAAAGCACCGGTGGCAATGGACGTAGCCATCGCGTTGGCAGTGTCATGAAATCCGTTCGTAAAGTCAAAGGCAAGGGCGGTAACCACCACAATGCCGAGGATGATCAGAGTCGCTGTCACAGCGTTGGCCCCTTGGAAAGAAAAAGATGAACACGGTACGTATCTACGGCGCCTTCACGCGTCGCGGACGAAATGCAGAATACTCCAGCCCCGAACCATAGACAATTGCTTTTCTTTAACGTTTTCTTTGGTTAACCTTTAGTTAACCTACCGCAGCATAGAACCGTGCCTTTTGGGGTTTGCACCGGCTTAGAAATGCCCTGCTTAGAATACTTATATTCTTTTACCCCCACCGCTTAGCTTGAGTGATAAAAACCACTAAGGGAGGTATGTCGCATTTGAATCGACACACCTCCCATTTCGGGCTCTTTTAACACCCTTTAGCGGAAGCTAGAAAACTTCCTTACTACCCAGCGGCTAAGGACAAGCAATATACCGCCCAACACGATAGATACAACGCCAAGGGAGATAAAGAAGGTATTCTCCGCGCCTGCATCATCTGGGTTGTAGAAGCTAGCCAAAGAGCCAGCCAGGGACGTGCCCATTGCCACGGCCATCATCCATACCGCCATCATGCGGGATGGGAATGCCTCTGGCGCCACCTTGGTAGCTAGAGAATTGCCCACCGGCGAAAGGAGGAGTTCCGCCATGGTGAAAAGGAAGAGAATGAAAATGATGACATACATCGGGGTGGAGTTCGCTTCCGCCCCCGAGAAAGGAAGGAAGAAAAACAAGGAGATGCCGATGACGATATTGGCAGCGCCAAACTTTACTGGGGTGGACCACTGCCTATCCCCTAGCTTTGTCCACATCGTTGCAAAGACCGCGGAGAAAATAACAATGAAGACTGGATTAATGGACTGGACGAGTGATGGAGGAATTTCCCAACCAAATACGTGGCGGTCCAAGCGCACATCCGAGTAAATCGTCATAACGGTGAACTGCTGCTGGAAGATACCAAAGAACAAAACACCGGAAATGAACATCGGAATAAAGCCCAGCAGGCGGTTCTTTTCTTCGCGGGTTACCAACTTCGAGGTATACATCTGAACCCACAGATAAACTGCAGCCAGAAGTGCCACCGCGGTAACAATATTGGAAAGCCAATCAACCTGAATAGCGCCGGTTGCCAGTGCCACAACCATAACCACAATGATGGCCGCTACTGCCAACACACCCATAAGCAATTGCTTGAAGCTCGCTGGGTTTGGAACCTCATGCCCCGCGTCTTTGATAGTGGTCTTGCGCATGAGCGAATATTGAATCAGGCCGAGCGCCATGCCGATTGCTGCGATACCAAAGCCCCAGTGGAAACCCTGCCAGCCCCACAGGGCAGTGGTGAGCAGTGGACCAACGAGAGCGCCGATATTAACGCCCATATAGAAGATGGAGAAGCCACCATCGCGGCGCGGATCATCGCGACTGTACATGGCACCAAGCACAACCTGCGCGGTGGTCTTAACACCGCCGGAGCCGATGGCGATAAGAACGAGGCCAATGGCCAAACCAGTTATTGCGGGAATAAACGCCAAAGCAATGTGGCCAAGCATCACCATGCTAGCCGAGTAAAACAGTGTGCGTTCTGCGCCTAAGACACGGTCAGCAACAAGAGAAGCCAACAAGCAGGCCATGTAGACCAAGCCGCCGTAGGCACCCACGATAGACGTCGCGTCCGCTCGGTCCAGGCCAAGGCCACCATCGGTAGTGGCGTAATACATGTACAGCAAGACAAGGGCTTGCATGCCATAGAAGCTAAAGCGCTCCCACATTTCCACGCCGAAGAGGTTGGCCAATCCCCAAGGGTGCCCAAAGAATGTGCGTTCGCCGCTCTGCGGCGTGGGCGCAGCGGCCTGAGCTGCCGCGTCGGATGTGTGTTTCTCCATAAAAAATATATGACCACTTAGAGGTCTAAATCACAAATCGACCATTATAGGTTTAGTGTCGCACGATAGAAATTCACCTAACGACCTGCAGATATTGCGCAGAGAGACTTACCCCATTCGGGTGCAGCAAGAATTACCGGGCATTGCCCCTTCCCTGCCCCACAATGCTGAAAGCCCCTGCCTCACAACCGGAACTCGGTTGAGCGGCAGGGGCTACCTAGAATGAGTTATTCCAAATTAAGCGTTGAGCTTGCGGTAATCAAAGACCGTATCGATGATGCCGTATTCAACGGCTTCCTGAGCGGTCAGAATCTTATCGCGATCCGTATCAATGCGGATCTGCTCAGCGGTACGACCGGTGTGCTCAGACAGGGTGGTTTCCATCAGCTTGCGCATGCGCTCAATCTCGGCGGCCTGGATCTCTAGATCAGAAACCTGACCCTGAGTACCCTGAGTTGCCGGCTGGTGAATGAGCACGCGGGAGTTCGGCAAAGCTGCACGCTTGCCCGGCGCACCGGCGGCAAGCAGCACAGCTGCCGCCGAAGCGGCCTGGCCCAAGCACACGGTCTGCACGTCCGGGCGGACGTAGCGCATGGTGTCATAGATGGCCATCAGCGCGGTAAAGGAGCCGCCCGGGGAGTTGATGTACATCGTGATATCGCGGTCTGGGTCCTGGGACTCCAGGACCAGCAGCTGCGCCATGATGTCGTTAGCGGAGGTGTCATCGACCTGGGTGCCCAGGAAGATGATGCGCTCCTCAAACAGCTTGGAGTACGGGTTGGTTTCCTTAGTGCCCTGTGCGGACTGCTCAATGAAGGACGGCAGAACGTAGCGGGAACTTGGCATCTGGGACTGATTCATAGTGATTTTCTCCTTATTCCCTAGTTGCTCAGCGGGCCGTTAACGGACTCAATGACGTGGTCAACAATGCCGTAGTCCTTGGCCTGTTGGGCGGTCATCCAACGGTCACGGTCGGAGTCCTTGGTGATCTGCTCAAAGGTCTGGCCGGTGTGCTCGGCAATGAGCTCCGCCATCTCCCGCTTGGTCTGAGCAAATTGCTCAGCCTGGATGGCGATGTCCGCAGCGGTACCACCGACACCAGCGGAAGGCTGGTGCATCATAATGCGCGCGTGCGGCAGAGCGTAGCGCTTGCCCTTGGTGCCGCCGGAAAGCAGGAACTGACCCATGGAGGCAGCCAGGCCCATGCCGTACGTGGCAATATCGCACGGCGAGTACTTCATGGTGTCATAAATAGCCATGCCCGCAGTGACAGAGCCACCCGGGGAGTTGATGTAGAGCGAAATGTCGCGAGTGGGGTCCTCGGCGGACAGCAGGAGGATCTGGGCGCACAGCTTGTTCGCAATCTCATCATCGACCTGGGTTCCCAGGAAGATAATGCGCTCGCGCAACAGGCGCTCGTACACGCTATCGCTCAGATTCATACCCGTAGACGACGAGTTCATTGAAATCTTCTCAGACATTAGTGGTTCTCCTTCAAGTGAAGAATGCTTTAACTGGCCCCACCTTACCGGCATTCCTCTCAAACTTGGCCTCTGTTCGCTATGAGCGTTGGGCCACAGCGCCAAAGGCGCACACGGAAGCTGGATTAACATTTACTCATGTCTGTTTCCGAGCTGTCCACCAGTACCCAGAACTATTTGAAAGCTATCTGGGGGCTAAAGGAATGGTCATCCGAGCCCGTTACCGCCACGCTTATAGCGAAACAGCTGGGACTCAAGCTCTCCTCGGTTTCCGATGCAGTGCGCAAAATGGCGAAGCAAGGGCTCGTGTCACACACGCCCTATGGCTCTGTGGAGTTAACCGAACTTGGCAGGCAGTACGCATTGGTCATGGTGCGCCGTCACCGATTGCTTGAGTCTTTTTTGGTTCAAGCATTGGGCTACACCTGGGACGAAGTCCATAATGAAGCCGAAAATCTCGAACACGCGGTGTCTGACATGCTCATAGAACGTGTGGATAAGTTCCTTGATTACCCCACTAGGGATCCGCACGGCGATCCTATCCCTACGGTTGATGGACAGATCACCATCCCCAGTGCGCATCGCCTCACCGACAGCGGTGCACAATCGCAGGTGACCGTGGAACGCATTTCTGATTCCGACCCACAACTGCTGAAGTTCCTTGAAGAGCGCGGCATTGTCACTGGGGCTGTTCTTAGCACGCGCGAGGGAGCGCCCTTTTCAGATTCTCTCGAAATACAGGTGGCCGGCGGCACTCAGTGGGTAGTACTTGGACGCCCAGCTACCGACGCAGTGTTTGTAGCACACCACAACCTTTAGACATTCCCCTTTGCATTAATCCTGCTCTCACCTGCCCTTTTCAAAACTACGTTAGACCGTAGTTGCAACTACGGCATTGCGTAGTTAGTCTTTTCGAATATCACCTACCCCACTTATGGCTAAGGCCAGGATGAGCAGGATTGCCATGTCAGACTCACCAGATTTGGTGTACTTTTCCAGCGTTTCAGAGAACACGAAAAGATTCGTCGAACGCTTAGATAGACCCGCGGTGCGCATTCCACTGCGCCCCAAGAAAACCGGGATGATCCAGGTTTCACACCCGTACGTACTCATCGTTCCCACCTACGGCGGCGGCTCGCTCAAACGCGCAGTCCCCAAACAGGTCATCGACTTCCTCAATGACCCAATCAACCGCTCCTTTATCCGGGGCGTTATTACCTCAGGGAATACCAACTTCGGAAGTGCTTACTGCGTCGCCGGACGCATCATTTCCGCCAAGTGCCACGTACCGGAGCTGTATCACTTCGAGCTTCTCGGCACCCAGAAGGACATCGCCGCCGTAAAGCAGGGCCTTCAGAAGTTTTGGGAGCAGCAAAAGCAGCTAACGATGACACCCCATTAATCCCCCACAAGATGAAGAACACATCCGCATCACACAGATTGGAAAACACAATGTGGCCTCTTGATGCCACCCCCACACAGACTATTGGCGCTACGCCCCGCACCGCTTCAGCAGACAATGCCGGCGGTGTCGGCAAGCGCAAGAGCTACCACGCACTCAACGCGCAGCTGAACTTGTTCGACGCTTCTGGAAAAATCCAGTTTGACAAGGATATTCAGGCAGCACAAGACTATGTCACGCACCATGTCGCTCCCCGCATGCATCAGTTCGATTCCACCAAGCAACGCTTGGAATGGTTGGTTGATAACGAGTACTACGAGCGGGATTTCCTTGAGCTTTATGATGACGCCTTTCTGTGCGCCATGTACGACAGAGCACATCGAGTTAAGCATCAGTTCCGCACCTTCCTCGGCGCATTTAAGTTCTTCACTTCATATGCACTGAAAACCTTTGATGGCTCCCGATTCCTAGAAGGCTACGAAGAACGCGTCGCCACCACAGCTTTATACCTTGCACAGGGCGACGAAGAGCTCGCAGAAAAGCTGGTGGATGACATCATGACCGGACGCTTCCAGCCCGCCACCCCTACTTTTCTCAACGCAGGCAAAGCCCAGCGCGGCGAAATGGTCTCCTGCTTCCTCTTGCGAATCGAAGACAATTTGGAGAGCATTGGCCGCTGCGTGAACTCTGCACTGCAACTATCAAAGCGCGGTGGTGGAGTGGCCCTGTTGCTGAGCAATCTGCGCGAATCCGGAGCCCCGATCAAAAAGATTGAGAACCAGGCTTCCGGCGTAGTCCCAGTCATGAAGATTCTCGAAGATAGCTTCAGCTATGCCAACCAATTGGGCTCCCGGCAGGGCGCTGGAGCCGTCTACCTGCATGCGCACCATCCAGATATTCTTCGCTTCCTGGATACCAAGCGGGAAAATGCCGATGAGAAAGTCCGTATCAAGACTCTTTCGCTGGGGGTTGTTATTCCAGATATAACCTTCCGTCTGGCCAAAGAGAACAAGGATATGCATCTTTTTAGCCCGTATGACATCGCTCGCGAGTACGGCGTAGCCATGTCTGACATGTCCATCACCGAGTACTACGACGAGCTGGTTGCCAATCCGCGAATCTCTCACACGACCATTAAGGCCCGCGAGTTTTTCACCACGCTGGCTGAGCTTCAGTTTGAATCCGGATACCCCTACATCCTCTTTGAGGATACGGTCAACCGCGCTAATCCCCTCAAAGGACATATCAATATGTCCAACCTGTGTAGCGAAATCCTCCAGGTCAACACGCCATCGACCTACGGAGCTTCGGGTGACTACACCACCGTTGGCCAGGATATTTCCTGCAATCTAGGTTCGCTCAACATTGCGAAGGCTTTTGAATCGCCGGACTTCGGGGAGACCGTCGAAACCGCAGTGCGTGCCCTCACGAAGGTTTCAGACCTGACGAATATCGAAGCTGTTCCCTCCATCGCTCACGGAAATGCTTCCATGCATGCCATTGGTCTGGGCCAAATGAATCTCCACGGCTTCCTTGCTTCACAGCGTATTCCTTATGGCTGCGCCGAGGCACTGGACTTTACAAATATCTATTTCCTCACGGTGACCTACCATGCGCTCCGCGCATCCCATGCACTCGCGGTTGAAAAAGGTCAACGATTCACAGGCTTCGAAGAATCCACCTATGCCACTGGCGCCTACTTTGACAAATACATCGACCAAGACTGGGCGCCAGCCACTGAACACGTAAAACAGCTCTTCCACGAAGCAGGCGTGCAGATCCCTCAACGCGAGGATTGGCTACGGCTCAAGAATCAAGTGATGCAAGACGGCATCTACAACGCCTACTTGCAGGCAGTTCCACCCACTGGATCAATTTCCTACATCAATGACTCCACCGCGTCCATCCACCCAATTGCCTCCAAAATTGAAATACGCAAGGAAGGCCGCTTGGGGCGCGTGTACTACCCCGCGCCGGAAATGACCAACGACAACCTGGAGTATTTCGATGACTCCTACGCCGTGGGATACGAAAAAATCATCGACACCTACGCCATGGCCACCCAACACGTGGACCAAGGGCTTTCCCTGACCTTGTTCTTTACCGCTGATACCACCACGCGGGACATCAACAAGGCACAAATCTATGCCTGGAAAGCCGGAATCAAGACCCTCTACTACATCCGTTTACGCCAATCCGCGCTCCAAGGAACCGAGGTCGAAGGCTGCGTCTCCTGTGCTTTGTAGGAGCACGGTCCTCCCCCTTGTCCACAACCATTCACTCAGAAAGAAAGAAGCTATGTCGTCAACATCGAATAGTGCTGAACTAACCAGCATTTCAGTTACTCCGCCGAGCTACCGGCATGATCCTTCAGCCCGCATCCGCGCCATCAATTGGAACAGGGTGAGCGATGACAAGGATCTTGAAGTGTGGAACCGTCTAACCGCCAACTTTTGGTTGCCAGAGAAGGTCCCGCTTTCTAATGATCTCCCGGCGTGGCAGAAGATGACACCCGAGGAACGCAACCTCACCATGCGGGTGTTCACGGGACTCACCACCCTGGATACTGTCCAGGCCACCGTGGGTGAAATCTGTCAGATTCAAGATGCCCGCACCGAACACGAGGAGGCCGTGTATACCAACATCGCCTTCATGCAGTCAGTCCATGCCCGTTCATACTCTTCAGTGTTTTCTACCCTGAGCAGTACAAAGGAAATTGATGAAGCATACCGCTGGGCGGTGAATAACGACCTTCTCCAGGCACGCGCCAAGAAAGTTCTCGCGCACTATTTTGGGCCGGATCCACTCAAACGCAAGGTGTCATCGACGTTGCTTTCCTCGCTGCTTCTCTACGCGGGTTTCTATCTTCCCTTGCACTTTTCTGTCCACGCCACCCTGACAAATACGGCAGACATGATCCGCCTCATTCTGCGTGACAAGGCAGTGCACGGCTACTACTCGGGTTACAAATATCAGCGCGGTCTGGAATCCACGACCCCGCTACGGCAGAAGGAGATGCATGATTTCACCATTTCTTTGCTCGAAGAGCTTTATGCACTAGAGCTGGACTATTCCGGCGAGCTATATGAGCCTTTGGGACTCATGGATGATGTAGCCGTGTTCGTTCGCTATAACGCCAATAAGGCACTCATGAATTTGGGCTACCCGGATTATTTCCCGCCCGAAGAAACGGAAGTGAACCCAGAAATCCTCGCGGCCCTAGCCCCCGGAGCAGATGAGAACCATGACTTCTTCTCCGGATCTGGTTCCTCCTATGTCATTGGTACTGCTGAAGAAACGAGTGATGATGACTGGGATTTCTAAACCTTTTCCGCGACCGGACCAAGGAAGCTGGCTTGAGACCATCGCGCTGTTTGAAGCCATCCGCGAAGGAAACCAACCCGCAGCCATGCGGCTGTTGAATACATCCGCCGCACGAGAGGCCGTCCTCGGGGGGCTTCTAGGACTCATCGAACTGTACTTCCGCCATGAAGAAGGAGACAAAGTAGATGGCTTCCTCACCGCCGCCCACGCTGCCGGCCCACCACCGGCCTTTGGCTGCAAGCCTTTTCTCCCTTGACCACGTCTCCCTACACCCAACTAAGAAAGAAGGTTTACCATGACCACCCCACGTATCAGCGTTATCGTCGGCAGCCTGCGCCGAGAGTCATTTGCACGCAAGATTGCACACGAGGTGCTCACGATGATCCCTGAAGGCTACGAGGCAAACATCGTGGAAATCCGTGACTTGCCGCTCTATGACTTCGACTACGATGACCCCGCCGTCACGGACAAGCCCACTCCGGCTGAGTACACCACCTTTCGCGAGACCATCAAGAACTCGAGCGGGATCCTCTTCATTACGCCAGAGAACAACCGCACTATCCCTGCCTGCCTCAAAAACGCAGTGGACATCGGCTCTAAACCCAACTCAGATGTGGCGTGGAAGAACCTTCCCGTAGGTATCATTAGCCACTCTGTAGGCCGCATGGGCGGCTACAGTTCACAGAAGAACCTTCGCCTCGCTCTGTCCTACTTCGACATGCCGCTCCCTGGTCAGCCCGAAGTATTTCTGGGCCAATCCCCCACCCTTTTCGAAGAGTCCGGACATCTCAATCAACGTACCGCAGACTTTGTCAAGGATTACGTTATGCGCTTCCTGCAGTTGACCGACGAGGCCTTTAGAGCCAAGAACGGCTAGCGGTATCCCCAGCCAACACACATCACGCCCTCTTCGAAGTACTCAAAGACTCCTAGAGGGCGTTCACAATGACACAAACCCCGGATTCAGGCTCATCCTTGAGTTACCTGAATCCGGGGTTTCATGCGCGCTCGCCACCACACATGTGGCAGCAGCGCGTTACAAGCGGGAGATTACTTCTCCTCGGAAGCTTCTGCAGCGTCCTCTTCTTCGATTTCACCGAAGTACTGGTCAACGTCAACCTTATTGCCCTCTTCATCCTTGACGGTGGTGCGGCAGATAGCGGCAGCCAGTGCCTTGCCACGACGCACGTCAGAGAAGAGGTTAGCAATCTGACCATTGGACTGCAGCTGCTGGATGAACTGGTTCGGGTCCATACCGTAAGACTGAGCGGTGAACAGGATGTGGTCGGTAAGCTCCTGCTGGGAAACTTCCGGCTCTTCCTTTTCTGCTACGGCATCAAGGAACAGCTGAGTGCGGACAGACTCTTCCGCCTGCTCACGAGTCTGCTTATCAAACTCCTCGCGGGAAGTGCCCTGTGCCTCAAGCAACTGAGCCAGTGCCTTCTCATCGTGAGCCAGCTGGCCCAGAATCTGGTGCAGTTGGGAGTGAGCCTGCTCGTCCACTACGGACTGCGGCAGTTCGAATTCGACCTCGGAGAGCGCGGCCTTCAGGACCTCATCGCGAATCTGGGCAGCCTGCTCAGCCTTCTTGGTCTCCTCCACCTGGGTCTTGGTGGATTCGCGCAGTTCATCCATGGTGTCGAACTCGGAAGCCATCTGAGCGAACTCATCGTCCATAGCCGGCAGCTTGCGCTCCTTGGACTGCTGGACGTGAACCTTGATGGTGGCCTCTTCGTCCTTGTGCTCGCCAGACTGGATGGTGGAAGTGAACTCGTTATCCTCACCGGTCTTCATACCACGCAGGGCGGTGTCCAAGCCCTTGATGAGGTCATCGTCACCGATGCGGTAGGACAGGCCCTCGGTGGAAGCGTCCTCGATCTTCTCGCCGTCAATCTCAGCGGTGATGTCGATGATTGCGTAGTCGCCGGTCTTCATCTTGCGCTTGGTGTCCTTGAGCTCACCGAAGCGCTCTGCCAGCTCCTCCAGCGCCTTGTCGACGTCCTCTTCGTCAGCCTTCAGGGCCGGGACGGTAACGGAGATCTTGGAGAAGTCTGGAACCTCAAACTCAGGGCGGATATCAACCTCGGCGGTGAATTCCACGAAGTCTTTATCCTCAATCTTGGAAATATCAACGTCCGGCTGGCCGATAACCTTCAGATCGTTTTCCTTGACTGCCTGCTCGTAACGGGAAGGCAGCATGTCATTGACAACCTGCTCCAGGATGGGGCCGCGGCCGAAGCGAGCATCAATAAGCTGGCGCGGTGCCTTGCCCTTACGGAAACCTGGAATAGAAACCTGCTGCGCGATTGCCGCGTAAGCTTGATCGATTTCCTGGTCCAGCTCCGCAAACGGAACGTTGACGGTGAGCTTAACGCGGGTATCGCTCAGCTTGTCTACGGTGGTCTTCACGAGTGAATCTCCCTGGCTTCATTGTTTTACGTACATAAACTTAAAGGGGGTCCGGAAATCCTTATTAGGGCATTTCCAGACCCCCATACGTCGGGGCGACAGGATTTGAACCTGCGACCCCCTGCTCCCAAAGCAGGTGCGCTACCAAACTGCGCCACGCCCCGTATGTAGGCCACCAAGTAACCTTGGCTGCGTTGCATACCTGAGACAGTGTACCGTGTCCGTTTTAAATCTCCTAAACGGACCCCCACTTAAAGATATAAACGCAGCCCAGCGGCCAATTTTGACAGTGCTTCAGCTAGAAATCGAAATCAAACATTCCATCAAAGAAGCCTTCACCGTCGCCGTCAGTTAGACCATCGAAGAAACCGCCGCCATCATCGCCGCCACCAACGTCGCCAGCATCACCGGCGTCACCACCCACGTCGCCAGCATCACCCATGCCATCGGGACCGCCCCAATCGCCGCTTTCTGCAGCAGCCGCAGAGTAGCCAATGCCCGACATGCCGGAGAAGAGGGCATTAAACATCATGGAGTAGCCCACCATCCACACGCCGGTGTGCAGCGCATCGGCCCACCATGGACGGGAGTACCAACCTGCCGGAACCGGACGCCCTGCCACGATTCCACCCGGGTAGTAGTTGGGAGTATTCGCAGAAGCATATGGTGAGGCCGTAATCTCTTGGCCATTCGCTTCGACCGTACGCTCTTCCGTCACCTTGCCAGCCGCACGCTGCCCCTCCAGCGGCGGGAGTTCTGGGCCTGGGTTCATGCCCATAATTTCGCGCGCGGCATTCACATAATGCATGCCTTCCAGGGCCGACTCACGCGCCAAATTCGCCTGCTTGGCGGTAGTAGCACGCGAAATCGCCGCGTTAGCTGCAGTGAACCGTTCAGAAGCATCAGCCATCGCTTGCTGGGAGGCAGAATCCGTGCCAGAAATCTGCATTACTTGGCCACCCAGGCGTTCAATCCACCGACGTGCATCAGCCTGTGCATCGGCCAATTGCTGTGCCTCGCGTTCTTCCCGACGTTTGTGAGAGCTACGGGAGGAAAGAAACCAGGCGCCTCCACCAATTGCCAGCGCAACGAGCAAAATTCCCACTATGATCATCGCTTTCTATAGATAGATCCGTTCCTCTTATAACAACGGCTCAGGCGCCAGCCTAGTTCCCTATTTTCTTTTTTGGCCGCGGTTGCGCTAAAGTATGGCCCAGCGTTGATATAGCGCGTTGTGGGAATGTCGTATAGTGGCTAATACCTCAGCCTTCCAAGCTGAAGACGCGGGTTCGATTCCCGTCATTCCCTCCAGTTTTCGCCCACCTCTAGGTGGGCGATTTTTCGTTTTCCACCCATCATCATCGGATGTTCACGGTATACGGCGAAAACATGCGACGAAGTGTAAGGTGGCGCGCATGACTTCAACCAATAAGTATTCCGAGTTTATTCGCAGCCGCCATTCGCCCCGCGCGTTCCTGCCAGAACCCATGCCGGTAGAAGACATCAAGCAGGTTTTGCTGGATGCTCAATCCGCACCGTCCAACTCCAATACCCAACCGTAGGACGTGCATTTGGTGGGCGGAGAAAAGCTCAAGGAACTAAGCGCCGCGCTTATTAAGGAATTCGACACCAACGGGCTCAGCCCAGACTTCACCACCGATTATGGTGAGGGTATCCATCCCAAGCGCTCCCAAGAGCTAGCCGCCAAAATGTACGGCCTCCTGGGCATTGAGCGCGAGGACAAAGCAGGTCGCGTGGAATTCATCCGCGAAAACTTGCGCTTCTTTGGCGCATCCCATGCGGTACTTCTCTTTATCCCGCCGATGGGTGACCGCATTCGCGCCGCCTTTGACCAAGGAACCTATACCGAAAACTTCCTGCTTTCTTTGGAAGCACACGGCTACCACGGCATCCCACAGGGGATGATTTCCTTGATTGCGCCAACCGCGCGTGAATTCCTCGGCGTAGACGAGGACTACAAGCTGGTCACCGCTATTACCTTTGGTAAAGCTGATGAATCGAGCCCGGTCTTTAAAACGAATCCAGGCCGCGCGCCACTTTCGGAAACCGTGACAGTTCACGGCATCGATGGCCTCGACCTCGATTAGCCCCCGCCCCATCAGGAAGCTACTTTCAACGATTTCGTCCATCTAAACCACCGCAACCGTCGACGAGACAGGCGATCTGTGGGGACGAAATCGTTGAATCGCCTCGGCAAGCCTAGAATTATGGCTATGGATATCACTCTTGCGACCTTTGACCATGCGCCTGAGACTGCACTGCGGGGCGTACGCTTCAATAACACGTGGGTGCCGTCGGAGACGTACGCTGATTCCCGCCGCGGCACGCTGACTGGGCAGTATCCGCAACGCCAAGCCACCACGCGCATTAGCGAGATTTTTGCGGGCGTCGGTTATGAGGTGCGCGAGGATACGCAGCCGGCCGGTAGCGATGTCTTTCGCTTGCTAGAGCAGCCCAGCCTAGAAGAACTCAACGACGTCAATGGCGTCATCGCCGTCTGCTCGCTACTAGGTGGAAATTCACCTATGTCGGTGTTGTGGCCGGGTGTAGCCGAAAGCGGGGAGAATAATGAGTTGGTCTCCCCTATTGACTTAGCGCCTACGCTCGCTGCCATTGCCGGCCTCGACGTGCGCCCTAATGCGCAACTGTCCTTTGATGGATTGAACTTGGTGCCGGTGCTGCGGCACGGCGCCTCGGGGCACGCAGCGTTGTTCTTTGACAATGGAGTGCGCATGATTGATGCCTCGCTTATCGACGACACCGCTACCCCGCCCCATGAGCGTGCCCGCCTGCAGGATGAGTGGGAGACGTGGAATAAATTCATCACTCTCGGCCCGCTGCAATAGATAGGTAGTCTGGGGCGCATGAGCGTACCTAAAATCACCCTTAATGACGGCAATACCATCCCGCAGCTGGGCTTTGGCGTGTTCCAGATGGATCCGGAGCAGACCGAAGATCTGGTAGCTGAAGCCCTGCGCGTGGGTTATCGCCATATTGATACCGCCGCTATCTACGGCAATGAGGAAGGCGTAGGACGGGCTATTGCCAAGTCTGGCATTCCCCGCGAGGAGCTTTTTATCACCACCAAGCTGTGGAATGACCGCCAGACCGATGCTGCTGCAGCGCTCGATGAGTCCTTGGAAAAGCTCGGCTTGGAGTATGTGGATCTTTACCTCATCCACTGGCCTACACCGGCAAAGGGCACCTATGTTGAGGCTTGGCAGCAACTCATTGATCTGCAGAAGCAGGGCAAAACAAAGTCCATCGGCGTCTCCAATTTCGAGCTGGAGCACCTGGAACAGCTGGAGCTCAAGACCGATATAAAGCCTGCGGTCAACCAAGTCGAGCTTCATCCTTATCTGCAGCGCTGGAGGGAGCTGGACGCCTTCCGCGCCCACACCGTGGCTATCGAGGCATGGGGCCCGCTGGGGCAGGGAAAGAGCGATATCTTGGATGCCCCCGAGGTCACCGACGCCGCTGCAGCGCACGATGTCAGCCCAGCGCAAGTCATCATTCGTTGGCACCTACAAAATGGCGTCATCCTCTTCCCCAAGTCTGCGACGCCCTCACGCATTGCGGAAAACTTTGATGTCTTCGGCTTTGAACTAACCGAGGAGGAGATGGCTGCCATCACCGCCTTGGACGAAGGCGAAGAGGGACGCGGCGGCCCGCACCCGAATGACATGAATGATGCCTAAGTCTTAGCGCCCTAGCTATGCCTGGCCGAAACACAAAGAAACGCCGCGGAACCAACTTTGTTCCGCGGCGTTTATTTTCTCAAGGCTTAGGCCTCGGGCAGCTCTGGGGCGATACCGGTGCGCTCGTACTGCGCCAAGATGTCGATGCGGCGCTGGTGGCGTTCCGCGCGGGACCATTCTTGGTCCAGGAAAGCATCTACGATTTCCAAGGCTTGCTCCTCGGTATGCATGCGGCCACCGATGCCGATGAGCTGGGCGTTGTTGTGCTCGCGGGCAAGGCGGGCGGTCTCTGCGGACCAAGCAAGTGCACAGCGGGCTCCCTTGACTTTATTGGCGGCAATCTGCTCGCCATTGCCGGAACCGCCAAGCACAATGCCCAAGGAACCCGGATCATTGACGGTGCGTTGTGCCGCTTCGATGCAAAATGCCGGGTAATCGTCCTCGGCATCGTAGGTGTGGGCGCCGCAATCAATGACTTCGTGGCCCTGTTTAGTGAGGTATTCAGCAATCAGGTTCTTGGTATCGAAACCTGCGTGGTCTGCTCCTAGATATACGCGCATGGCCCTTATCCTACCGGCCCGGCGCGCCTCGAGGAGGCTTAGCGCCCGCCCTGTTTCGCATTACAAATTCCTGATAGGCTCGCGGTCGGTTGCTACCACTATAAAAGGAGGAAAGCCATGCCCATAACCAAACCGGTCCTCACGCTATACGGCGGGGCCCTTCTAGCCTGCCTCATTATGCTAGGCGTTATGGTATCCGGCAGCGGAGGCTTCCTCTTGCCGCTTATCGCCAGCATCCTAGCAACGTTGGCGCACGTGGGCTTGGGCATATGGTGGATTGCGCAGAAGGTGCGCGGGAATCCGCGGGCAAATGGGGGCGCTATTGCGGCCGGCATTATCGCGCTTCTCGCCGGCGCCTCATGGGCTTCCTGGGTACTTGTTGCGTGGGAGGACTTTCGAGCCGGCATGGCGCTGCCCGCTATCAATATCGCGGGTCTGCCGGCATTTATTTTGACCCCGCTGACCATCGCGCTATGCGTCGGCGCCGCAGTTGAGCTGCGCCGCCGACAGAAAAGCGCTTAGTTCTCCTCTACCTGCGGCATCTCGGTGCGGGAGCGCTTGAGTTCGAAGAAGTAAGGGAACTGGGCAAGGCGCAAGGAGGCGTCGAAAAGCTCGCCTGCTTCTTCCCCGGTAGGGACGCGGGTAATGACCGGGCCGAAGAACGCGGTCTCCCCCAGCTTGATAACCGGGGTGCCCACCTCATCACCCACGGAAGAGATGCCATTGTGGTGGTATTCGCGCAGCTTCTCGTCATAGTCTTCGGTATTGGCTACCTCGGCGAACTCGGCCGGAAGCTCCACTTCTGCAAGCGCCTGAGCGATGATGTCATCATAAGCACCAAAGCCAGTTCGTCCGCCGTTGCCCTTGGCGTGGACCAGAGTGCCCATAGCGGTATAAAGCTCATCTACCTTTTCTGGACGCTCGGCCTTAACCTTGGCAAAGACGCGGGCTGGGCCCCAGTTAGCCTTCATCATGTCCATGTAAGTGGGGTCTAGATCACGGCCATCGTTCAGCACGGACAGGGACATCGGCTCGAACTCGACCTCAATATCGCGTACCTTTTCTACTTCCTTGATCCACCGCGAGGTGGCCCAAGCGAAGGGACAAGATACGTCGAACCAGAACTTTACTGCGTCAGCCATGATTGCTCCTTTGATTGATAAAAGTTTGCCCCACCAGCCTAGGCGCGCGACTACTGTGGATGCAGAACTATTTTCGGCACAGAAGGAGAATATAGGCTATGAACTCCGTAAACCTGACTCGCACGGAAGCGGTTGAGCGCTCCCGAATGATTGAGGTGGGCCACTATGATGTCACTTTAGACCTCAAGTATTCAGATACCCATTTCCTTTCCACTACGAAGGTGAGCTTCACCTCGCGCGAGATTGGCTCCACCTTCATCGATCTGCGCGCCGAGGAAATCCAAGAGGTGCGCCTCAACGGCAATCCGCTGCCCACGAATTCTTATAACCCCACCTACGGCATTCCGCTTTCCGGCCTCCAAGTGGCCGACTACACGCTAGAAGTCACCGCGAAGATCCCGTATTCGCGCACCGGCGAGGGCCTGCACCGTTTTGTCGATCCCGCCGATGACAAGGTCTACCTCTATACCCAATTTGAAACCGCCGATGCCAAGCGGGTCTTTGCTTGCTTTGACCAGCCGGATATGAAGGCCACCTACGCGCTGCATTTCAAGGCGCCGGAGGATTGGACCGTCATTAGCAATGGGCCAGTGAGCTGGGAAGGAGACGTGGCCAGCACGGCTATCGACTACCCACTATCGACCTACCTGGTAGCCCTGTGCGCCGGTCCCTACCACGAGGTCACCGATACCTGGCGCGGCGAGCTGACCGCACACCCAGAGGGCAAGCCGGCCCAAAAGCTCGAGGTACCGCTGGGCATCTACTGCCGTGCTTCGCTCGCCCACGCTTTAGATGCTGAGCGCTTATTTACGGAGACCAAGCAGGGCTTTGATTTCTATCACCGCAATTTCGGTTTCCCCTACCCCTTTGGCAAGTATGACCAGATTTTCGTGCCGGAGTTCAACGCCGGCGCGATGGAAAATGCCGGCTGCGTTACCATCCGCGATGAATACGTCTTTACCTCCCAAGCCACGCACTATAAATATGAGCGCCGTGCCGATACCATTCTGCACGAATTGGCCCATATGTGGTTTGGTGATCTGGTCACCATGCAGTGGTGGGACGATCTGTGGCTCAATGAGTCCTTCGCCACTTGGTCGGCGGCCATTTCCCAAGCGGAAGAGACCGAATACGATACCGCGTGGGTAACCTTTGCCAACGTAGAAAAGTCTTGGGCCTACCAGCAGGATCAGCTGCCTACCACGCACCCGATTTCTACCGATGCAAGCGATATCGAAACCGTCGAGCAAAACTTCGATGGCATCACCTACGCCAAGGGCGCTTCGGTGCTGAAGCAGCTCCAAGCTTATGTTGGCCGCGAAAACTTCCTGGCCGGGGTCCGCCGTCACTTCGCCGCCCATGCCTGGGGCAATGCCACCTTTGATGATCTGCTTGGCCACCTGGAACAGGCCTCCGGCCGCGATCTTTCCTTCTGGGCGCAGCAGTGGCTTAAGACTTCCGGCATCAACACTCTGAGCATAGCGCTCAATGCAGATGAGTCCGGCACGATTACCCATGCCTACCTCTCCCAGCGCGGCGATACGCTGCGCACCCACCGCGTGGCGGTGGGCCTGTATAACCTGCAGGACGGTCAGGTGGTGCGCACCGATCGCATCGAGATGGATGTTGATGGCTCCTCCACCGAGATTCCAGAGCTCATCGGCCGCCAGCTAGCAGACATTGACTTCCTGCTGCCCAATGACGATGACCTGACCTACTGCCTCATCGAATTGGACGCGGGTTCCCTGCAATTCCTGCTGGATAATATCGATAAGTTTGCTGATCCTATAGCCCGCACCCTGTGCTGGTCCACCGCCTGGGAGATGACCCGCGCCGGCACTATGCGGGCCCGCGATTTCATCCAGCTAGTTGCCCGCGGTATGCAGGCCGAGACCGAGCTTGCCGTCCTCGAGCGCATTGTTTTGCAGGCCTCGAACGCGCTGAAGAACTATGCCGATCCACGGTGGGCCGCGCAGAGCACCCTGCTTGCCGACGCCCTCCTCGACGGCGCCCGCAGTTCCGATGCCCAGCGCTCCATCATCTGCACCCAGGCGCTGGCGAAAATTCGCCTGCACGATAGCGCGCGTGACTACCTGCGCGGCGTGCTCGAATCATCCGCGGATGCAGGGCAGCGTTGGTCCGCGCTCGCGGCACTTGCCGCCGATGGCGCGATAGAGGACGTCCCCGCTGCCGCGGATGCGCAACTGAAGCGGGATAATTCCGCCACCGGCTACTACTCTTCGCTGCGCGCTCGCGCCGCGGTGGCAACTGCGGAAAACAAGCGCGCGGTATGGGAAGAAATCGTGGCGGGTAACCTCACCAACCGCGAGCTGACCTCCAAACTTGAAGGATTGCTCTATCCGCATGGCGATACGTTCCTTCCCACCGCGGAGTTCTTCGATATCGCGGAAAAGGTGTGGGCTTCCCAATCCTCAGAGGTGGCTCTGACCACAGTTACCGGCCTCTTCCCTTCCTGGGATATCACCCGCAAGGGCTTGGACCGCGCCGATGCCTTCTTGCAGAAGGACCTGCCCGGTGGTCTGCGTCGTACAGTCACCGAGCAGCGCGACCGCGTGGCCCGCGCGCTACGCAACCGCCAGGTGGACGCTGGCTAGGCCGGCTTTCCTGCGCCGCCGTCCCGGGGTTGTACGGGTTGTGGCGCAGGATCCTCGCCCAAGACCACTTCTACATTGGCGATATCAGAGCGCAGCGACTCTTCGACATAGGCAAAGACCACGCCGGTCTCATTCTTCAGCAGCCGTACGAACCGCAAAAGCGGGTGCGATCGGCTCACGCCCAAGAGTTTCTGTTCTTCTGTGCGAGCGGTAGCGGCGCTCATACTCTCGCGTTTGAAGACCGGCTGGAGGTCATAGCCTGCCAGTATGTTTAGGATGGGCTCGCGCAGGTCGTGCTGATTGAGCTCGGGAGCCATGTCCACTGGGATGGTGTAGCGCGAGACGATGACGGGCTTACCATCGACGATAAAAAGGCGTTTAATATCCCACGCATAGGTGGCATCGTTCACGCCCAGGGCCGCTGCCACATGTTTGGGCACATGGGTTTTATTCACGGAGACCACCCGCACGGTGATTTCGTGCCCACGCTCGCGCAGTTGAGTGGCGATGCTGTCCTTTTTGGTCAGGCTCAGTGTAGGGGGAACCGTGCGCACGTAGGTGCCGCCGCTGCGCCCACGGCGGCGATCAATAAGGCCTTCATCTTCCAAAATGTCTAATGCATGGCGCACGGTCATGCGCGCAACATGAAATTCTCGGACCAATTCGCGTTCGGTAGGAAAACGCTGACCAGGCTCTAATTCATTGCGCTCGATCTTGTCACGTAGGGCATCTGAGATAAGGAGATAGGCGGGCCGTTTTCGGCTTTGGGAAGTCACAGCCCTCGAGTGTAACGGGCGGGCCGAAACCAACCCCCATCACTGCATGGTGAACCTTAATAACACTTGATTTATTACTTGCGCAGAGATAGTTCGATTCGCGGCCTGACCTGGATTTCCGTCAACTGAGTGGTCGGCCCCGCCTCTACTACGGTACGAATGGCACGCGCCACCTCGACCGGTGCAATGACCTGGGAGGGATCATAGTCCTGCAGGCCCTGCAGCATCGGAGTATCGGTAGGCCCGGGCGCTACGGTGGAAACGCGGATTCCCGGCTCGGAGATACGCAACCCGTCGGCCAGCGCATACAACGCGTGCTTCGTGGCCGCGTAGACGACGTTATCGCCATAGCTGTGGCGGCCAGCACCAGAGTTAATAAAGACCACTGTGCCTTCGGCTTTACGCAGCTGCGGCAGCAAAACACGGGTCACCTCTGCGGGGGCGTGCACGTTGAGGTCCATGTGCGCGCGCCAATTTTCTGGAGTGGCTTCCTCCACGGAGTACTTGGTAGCCCGTGCGGCGGCGTGCACGAGCACATCTACGCGATCCAGCTCCGGCAGCGCCATGCCTTCATCGAGGCCGGCTACTAGGTCGATGGCGATCGGCGTGATGGATTCCGATTTAGGCAGGTCCGCCGCGCTCCGTCCCAGTGCGTACACGTGGTAGTCACCAGCCAAGTCGGCGATGATTTCGCGGCCCATGCCACCGGTGGCGCCGGTGACGACGGCCACCTTGCGCGGGGCTGCGGCCTCTGAGTGTGCTGGTGCGGTGAGATTCTTAGTATCAGTCATGCCGCCCCATCATAGGGATCCTCCGCTGAGGTTGCCGCACCAACCCAATCACCACCTATTGTCGAAAGCGCTTGGGCACATCCGGCTGCCCCAAGGTAAGCATCAAGCGATTGGCCCAGTTAAAGAAGGACGATGCGTAGATGAGGTCCAGAATGGACTGATCATCGAAACCGGCGTTGCGAAGGTCGGTGCATAGCTGCGCATCGAAGGCGAAGGGAGTTTCGGTCAACGCCACAGCTGCGCGACGGATAAGGTCCCACTCTTTAGAACCCAGGTCGGCGTCGATGCCTGTGTCCAAAAGGCGGTCTACGATGTCACGGTCGCCGCCTTCCTGGACGCACCGTGCCTGGTGCACGGAAGCGCAGTACTCGCAACCGTTGTACCGCGAGGCCACAGTGGCAGCGAGCTCGCGGTCTGCACGGGAGAGGCCGCCTTCGGTGTTATAGAAGATGTCCAAGTCAGTTAGCGTACGCGCCTTCAAAGCCGCGGGATCGCGGGCGAGCAACCGGAAGTACTCGGAATCAATGCGCTCTGGTTTGATGAGGGCGTCGGTATGCGCTGCGGTGAAATCCTCTTTCGCCAGTGCCTCTACCCAAGGCTTCCAGCCCAGGGAGTGGTTGACAAAGTGGTCCGGCAGCACGGTATCGGGTTGCAGGGTATTCGCGGTAGCCTGCCAGCCTGGGTCAGCTACCCCGGTTGCACGCTCGGCCGCGGGACGTGGGGCGCCACCCTCGCCAGAGAGCACACGCAAACCATGAACCACGCGCAGCTGGAAAGCCAAAAATGCCACAAGCTGAGACAGGCTGACAATATCGGTAGCCGACCACCCGGCGGCATCGAGGTGTCCGATGGCCTGCGGGGAGGCATCCTTGGGGTGGAAGGCCAAAACGTGCGCCCAGTCGAAGGCGGCGGCCAGGCGCTCGCCGAGGGCGGCTTCCGCGGCGGTATCGCCGAAGATAAGGAATTCACCCTGGTAGTAGGGGCCGGTAGACACACCACGCTGGCTTGCGGCGCGCACGGCGGCAACAAGGTCCGCATCGGCCTCATCACCCAGCAGGTCGAAGTAGAAATCTGCTGCCTCGCCCGCCTGGTAGACCGCAGCGCTAAAAGCCGCGACGGCATAGCGCTCTGCATAGGTGAATTCACCTGGCTCTGCAGGCTCAAGCAAAGCGCTAAAGCTCAGCTGCGCATTGTCCTGCGCCTCTTGGCGCGCGCGGCGCAGTTGCTGCACCTCGGCAGAAGCGTGGGAGAGCTCGTTAATTATGTCGGTCATATTCTCAGTCCAACCTTTCTAGGGCTCGATTTATAGCCCCAAGTTTAGGTCTCCGGCACGGTAGCGGGAGCCTGGGATGGCGTCAATTAGCTGACGGGTGTATTCGGTTTCTGGGTGTGCAAAAACCTGCGCCGTGGGCCCGGATTCCACTTGTGTGCCGTGGGAGAGCACGGAGACGGTATCGGAAATCTGGTTGACTACCGCGAGGTCGTGAGAGATGAAGATATAGGTAAGCTCCAACTCGCGCTGCAGCTCATCGAGCAGGCGCAGGATCTGTGCCTGTACGGTGACGTCGAGCGCAGAAACGGCCTCATCGAGCACCACAAGATCGGGTTCAATGATCATGGCACGGGCGATAGCCACGCGCTGGCGCTGGCCGCCGGAGAGCTCACGGGGACGGCGGGCTGCCATGGAAGAGTCCAAGGCCACCAAATCAAGAAACTTTTGTGCTTTCGCGCGGGCATCGCGTTTCGAGGCCCCGGTAAAGTTGCGCACCGGCTCAGCGATGGTATCGCCGATACTCAATCGTGGATCGAGCGAGCCAAAGGGATTTTGGTAGACCATCTGGATAGAGCGGCGCAGCTCCCGGCGGCGCTTACCGCGGGCGGTGCTGATATCTTCCCCCGCCAAGCGAATACTTCCCGAGGTAGGCGTGCTCAACAGAGATATGGCACGGCCGGTAGTTGTCTTTCCGGAACCGGACTCCCCCACCAAGGCATGGGTAGTGCCACGGGCTACGGAAAAGTTGATGTCATCTACCGCGGTGAAATCCCCGAAGCGCTGGGTGAGCCCCTCGACTTCGAGCAACGTCTCCTGCTGGGCGGGCGTACTATTCCGCACCGGAGATGCGGTCTGGGAGGAAGTAGGGGCGGTGAGCGAGGGGGCGTCGGCAAGCAGGCGCTTGGAGTAGGCATGCTGGGGATCGGTGAGGACACGGGCGGCTACGCCCGACTCGCGGACGGCGCCCTTTTCCATCACCACAATATTATTGGCGCGATCACCCGCCACGGCCAGATCATGGGTAATAAAAAGGATGCCCATGGTGAGCTCTTCGCGCATTTCATCAAGGAGATCCAGGATGATTTTCTGCACGGTGACATCCAGCGCGGAAGTAGGCTCATCGGCGATGATGAGCTCTGGCTCCAGTGCCACAGCGGCAGCGATGAGCACGCGTTGCTTCATGCCGCCGGAAAGCTCATGCGGGTACTGATGATAACGGCGCTGTGGATCATCAATGCCCACGCGCTCCAGCAACTCCAGAGCACGCTTCTTCCGGGACTCCTTATCGTCCTGCCGGTGGATGGCCATGCCCTCTTCCACCGAGGCTCCGATGGTCTTGAGCGGATTGAGCGAGTTATTGGGATCCTGCGGAATCAACCCGATGCGTCGGCCACGCAGGGTGCGCCACTGCTTTTGGGAGAAATGGGTGACATCGTGGCCGTCGAAAGTAATGGTGCCGGAGACAATCGAGGCATTGTCTGGCAGCAGGCCAATGGCGGCCATGGCGGAGGTGGACTTGCCGGAGCCGGACTCGCCCACGATGGCGGTCATTTCCCCGGGGTTCACTTCGAGCTCAATGCCGCTGACCGCTTCCATCTCGCCGTGGGCGGTGCGGTACGTAATGGATAAATCACTAATACTAAGCAGAGACATTAGGCCGCCTTTCGCAGTGTCTGGCTGAGGTGGTTGGCCGCAAGAACCACGGCGACGATAACGATGCCGGGGGCGATGGTCAGCCAGCCGGCGGTGGCAATATAGTCGCGTGATTCAGAAATGAGCAGGCCCCATTCCGGTGTTGGGGGCGGAGCGCCGTAACCAAGGAAGCCAAGGGTGGCTAGCTGCAAAATGGCCAGGCCGAATTGCAAGGCGGCTACGGCGAAGACTGCGGTGAGTGAATTGGGAAGAATATGGCGCACGAGCACCTGGAAGGCAGAGCCGCCGGAGCCGTAGGCGGCCTCGACGAAATCGGAGCCTGCCACGCTGAGAACCTGGGAGCGCGCGAGGCGCGCAAAGGTTGCCACGGAGGTAATGCCCACGGCGATGGCAGCATTAAAGATGCCGTGTCCGAGCACGATAATGACGGACAGGGAAAGCAAGAGGCCAGGAATAGACAACAGCACATCCACGATGCGCATGATGATGGCATCTACCCAGCCGCGGCGCACTCCGGCGATAATGCCCAAGACGGTGCCAACGATCAGGCCGAAAAGTACCGCCAATAGCGCGCCGAGTAGGGATTGGCGCGCGCCATAGACCACGCGGGTATAGAGATCACGGCCCACGGCATCGGTGCCGAACCAGTGTTGGAAACTGGGCTGCAGCAGCGCTGTGGTGTCACCGCCCTGGTTAGGATCCTGGGAGGTAAATAGTTGGGGGAACAGTGCGCAGAGCACCGCCAGGCCCAGCACAATAAGCGAGATGATGGTGCCCGGGGTGAGCTTCAGGCGTGTGGATTTAAGCTTCATGCTTGGACCTTCTTCTCGTTCTTTGCGGGAGTATCAGCGGTGGCGGTGGTGGTGGCATTGCTGTGCGCGCTATCGTGGTTGCCCTCGCGCAGGCGCACGTCAAGCACTGGGTAGAGCAGGTCCACGATGAGATTGATAAGAACAAAGACGGCCGCGGCCAGCACCACGATGGCGAGCAATACGGAGGTATCGCGGTTGGCCACCGCATCCACGGTCAGCGCGCCAATGCCGTGGCGGGCAAAGACCGCTTCCGTCACCACGGAGCCGCCAACGAGCTCACCAAAGGTAAGGCCGGCCATGGTCAGCGCCGGCAGCAACGCATTGCGCAAAACATTGCGCCACAGCAACCAGGCACCGCTAGCACCCTTGGCACGCACTACCTGCACGAAGGACATATCCATTACCTCATCGATGGAGCGCAGGAGCACCTGTGCCAGCGGTGCGGCCACGAAGATGGCCAAGGTAATCACCGGCAGGATAAGGCTTTGGGCATCGCTCGCGCCGATAACCGGCACCCATCCCAAACCAAAGGAAAATATCTGGATCAAAATGATGCCGATCCAGAAGGTGGGCAGGGAAACCATCACGGAAGGCAGGCTACGGAAGAAGCTACGCAGCCAAGAAAATGGACCAAAGGTGGAGGCGATGGCCACCGCGAAGGCCAAGACTACGCCTACGAGAAAGGCGAGGACGGCCAGCGCCAGCGTGGAAGGAAGGGCGTCCGCCAACATCTCCGATACGGCGGTGCCAGTAGCGACGGAAAAGCCGAAATCACCGGTGAGGAATCCACCAAGCGCACTGACGTAGCGGCTTAAGAGCGGTTCATCGGCACCATAAACCTCGCGAATAGCGGCCAACTGCTCAGCGTTGAGCCCTAGGGTCGGGTTGTCATAGCGGGTCGCGACGGCGTCACCGGGCAGCGCCGCCAAGAGGATGAATGAGAGGGTGAAGGTTGCCCAGATAACCAGCACGGCTTGGCCGATGCGTAGGGCGATAGATTTCAGGCTCATGGATTAGTCCTCCCCTTCTGCGGTGTTGATGTCTACCGCATAAAACGATGGACGGCCGATAGCCTCGGTGCTAAAGCCCTCGATATAAGGCTGGAAACCATATACCTGCGGCTCTTCGAACATGGGCAGGATATAGGCCTGTTCAGAGAGGTAGTCCTGCATGCGGCCAGTCATGGCCAGGCGGTCCTTTTCGCTGCTGAGGTCGAAGTACTCGTCCACCAATTTCTGCAGCTTCTTATCGCCGAAGCTATCGGTCTTTTCGTCATAGTTGAGGAAAGAATTGCGGCCCGTGCCATCTAGCCACGTGGCCAAGGTATCCACATTGGCGCGGCCGGTCATGGTGTGGCGTACCTGCACGGTGTCTTGGTCCTTCATGGCCTTCTGCTGCGCGGAGCGGTCGCCTGGGTTGAGGTTGGCCTCGATGCCGACGTTCTTGAGCATCTCTTGGGCCTTGGTGAACATCTCTTTAGAGCGCGGCTGCGGGACTGCCTCATTAAAGGTCACGGACAGGCGCTTGCCGTCTTTCTCGCGGATGCCATCTTCTCCTTCGCACCAACCGGCTGCATCGAGCAAGCGCTTAGATTCCTCTGGATCGAAGGCATAATTCGCTGCTTGATCCTTATAGCCAATAGCCGTCTTGGCCAGGATCGATGTGCCTTTGGGATAGGAGTCAGAAAAGAGGGTGTTCAGAATATTATCGCGGTCGATGGCGTGAATGATGGCCTGACGCACGCGTTTATCCGCCAAGAGTGGGTGGCGGAAGTGGAAGTGGAAGCTATTGTTTACGCCACGGGTGGGCGCGGCGAAAATCTCCAGGTTTTGATCCTTGAGGTGCTTCTCATCGGGGGCTTCGATCTGGCGAGCAATATCGGACTGTCCGGCCACGAGCGATCCCACGCGCACGGAATCCTCGGCCGCGAGAACAATATTGATGCCCTCAATATCGGCCGGCCCCTGGTGGTCCTTGCGGGCCGGCGGTGCCCAGTCATAGTCTTCCCGCTTTTTGAGCACCAGCTTGGTTCCCAGCTCTTCTTCCTCGATGACGAAGGGGCCCGAACCAGAAATCGCAGTAGCGTTGCCCGGCGCGAAGCCGGTGTCATCCAGATCCAGAGTGGCATTAGAAAGCAGCCCTTGGTTCATCACGGAGGTGGACTGCGGGAAGCCTGGGGAGGGCTCACTGAAGTAGAACTTCACCGTGTAGTCATCGATGACCTCGGATTTTTCATAGTTGGGCAACTGCTCCGAAGGGGTGAGCATGCGGTCCTCATCGCCTAGGGCGTAGAGGTCATAGTTCTTCTTTACGTTCGCGGCATCTAGGCGAGAGCCATCAGAGTAGGTCACGCCCTTGCGAATCTTGAAGGTGAACTCGGTATTGTCCTTGTTCGACTTAGGCATCTCCTCCGCAATCCACGGGTGCAGCTCGAGGGTATCCGGGTCCTGCCACAGCAGGCGGTCCGTGATGTTATTGAGCACGCCACCGTTGGGGTAATAGCCGCCGGAGGGGGGATAGAGGTTATTGAACATATTGGGCTCGACGTAGGTGACCATGCCATCTTCCGCGGCGTGGGAAGTAGAGGCGCAGGAGGTTAGCGAGAGAGCTAGCGCACCGCTGGCCAAGACCGCGGCCACTGGTCTCAGGAGCCGAGAAAGTTGCTTCATAAAAGCTCGAGTTCCTTTAATTCTTAAGTAGTACTCGCCCATTAGAGCATATCCATACCCACAAATACAAGACTGGACGGTCTACCCTATTACCTGCCATAACAAGGGAAAAGAAAGTTTTGTATAGACTGATTAGTCTATTTAAATACCACCGCCGGGTTCGATGCTCCTGGAAGGGTCTGGATGTGGCACGATAGGTAGTATGTCTACTCCAGCAATCGCAATCGTCGGCATGGGCCCACGCGGCATTTCCATCTTGGAACGCCTCTCCGCCCGCATGGACGATTCCAGCGACCCCATAACCGTCCACCTCATCGATGATGCCCAACATGGTGCCGGCCGCATCTGGGAAACGGACCAAACCAAGACCCTGTGCATGAATACTCGCGCCGGCGCTGTCACCCTTTTCACCGAGCCCGGCTCCACTGTGGACGCCCCCGTGCTCGAGGGCCCCATCCAATACGAGTGGATTCAGCTGCTGCGCGGCGATGGCGACAATGTCTCCGCCGCCAAGCGCGAGCTTTTTGAGAAGTATCCTCCGGCCGCACATATTGCGCAGGACTACCGCGAAGAACTTGCCGCTACCCGCCCCGAATCCAACCCCTCGCGCGCGCTGTATGGCGAGTACCTGCGGTGGGTCTATGACGTGGTCATTGCTCGCCTGCCTAAGAGCATTTCCACCGTGAACCACTTCAGCCGATTGGAAACCATCAGCGAAGATGGCCACGTAGACGTGCTCCGCTTGGCCGATGGCTCCGAGGTGCGCGCCGATGCCACCGTGCTGGCCTATGGCTGGATGGTTCCGGAGTACAACGAGCAGGAAAAGCAGCTGGCGGCTTCGGGCCTGAACTGGATCGCTCCCGATAACCCAGTGGAGCAGGACTATGCCGCCATCCCCGGCGGTGAAGACGTGCTGGTACGCGGGCTGGGCATGGGCTTTTATGACATCATGGCGCTGACCACCATCGAGCGCGGCGGCACCTTCGTGGTGGATTCTTCCACACGTTCCGGCCTGCGCTATGAGCCCTGCGGCGACGAGCCCAACTTCATCATTTCCTCCGGCCGCGGCTATCCCTACCACCCCAAGTCCGAATACGGTGAGCTGCCGCCTACCATGCCACGCCGCCGTCTGAAGAATGTCATTGCGGAGCTCAGCGGCACCCAAAACATCGACTTTGACGCCCAGGTTTGGCCCGCTATCGCCCGCGATAGCTACGAGGCCTATATCACCACTTTGGAGCGCGTGCGCCCGGATTCCTTGCTGCGCCCGCGCGCAGACATTCTCGAGGTCATCGATGCCACCGCCCCGGATGAGCTAGGCGCGGCTATTGCGCCCATGGTTACCGAGCCGTGGGACATGAACGATCTCATGTACCAAATTGCCGGGTTTACCGGGGACATAGATGAGCTCACCGAGCATATTGCCCAGTCCATGGAAAGCAATATCCGGGAGGCCTCCGCCGGCCACGACTCCCCCATCAAGGCCGCGCTATGGTCGCTATCGCAATCGCGCAAGCCCGCCTCCATCCTTGGCGCGGAGGGCCGCTATACCCGCGAGTCCCGCACCGGCCGCTATGCCCAAGTAATGTCCTTTGGCCAGATGATAGGTTCCGGCCCGCCGCTCTTCCGCGTGCGCCAGCTGCTCGCGCTTGTTGACGCCGGCTTGGCCCACTTCCTAGGCGATCACCCCACCCTGGCCATCGAGGCAGATCACTTCACCCTAACCTCCGGCCCACGCTCGGCTTCTGCACCCACGCTTGTCGACGCCTTTATGCACCGCCCCGATATCCGCACCGCCGGCGATTCCATGACCCGCTGCCTGGTAGATTCCGGCCGCGTTCGCCCCTTCCCCGATCACGGACAACCCACCGGTTCGCCGGAAACCGATGGGACGACCCGCCGCACCGTTCACCCGAACGGCGAGCTGGATGCGCGCCTGCACATTGTGGGCATCCCCACCTATTCCCAGTGGCCAGATACCACTATTTCTCCGATGCCGGGAACCAACCCACTCATGTTGCAGGAAACCGATAAAACCGCCGGTTCCCTCCTCGCCGTGGTGCGCTCCTAAGCCACCACCGCGCTAAGGGCTCGGTCCCGGTCCTGGCCCCGGTCCCGCGGCCTATAGCGCGTCGAGGGCCTGCTTCAAGTCCGCGAGCAGGTCATCGATATCTTCGATTCCGATTGAGATGCGCACCATATCATCTGGCGGCACCAGCTCGGATCCTTCCGCGGATACGTGCGTCATATTCTTCGGGTGCTCGATGAGCGATTCCACCCCACCCAGCGATTCCGCTAGACAGATAAGCCGCGTATTGAGGCAGATCTGCTTGGCATGCTCCGCGCTATGAAAGCGCACGGACATCATGCCGCCAAATCCGCGCATCTGCTGTGCTGCCAACTTATGCCCTGGGTGATCTTTCAGCCCTGGGTACAGCACCTGCTTTACCTCGGGGCGGCCCTGCAGGAACTCTGCCACCTTTTGCGCATTGGCGCAGTGGCGATCCATCCGCACCGAAAGAGTCTTGATTCCGCGAGCCGTAAGGTAGGCGTCGAAAGGCGAGCTCACCGCACCCACATTGCCTTGGAAGTAGAGCAGGCGCTCGTCCACGTGGGCATCATTAGTAACCACCGCACCGCCCAGTACATCGGAATGCCCACCCAGGTACTTGGTGGTCGAGTGCAACACATGGTCCGCGCCGAGCTCCAATGGGTTCTGCAGGTAAGGCGTAGCAAAAGTATTGTCCACTAGGACCTGCGCGTTGCCCTTAATCTTGGCCACCGCGGCGATATCGGTGATATTCAACGCCGGATTGGTGGGCGTTTCCAACCAGATGAGCCTGGTATTGTCCTGGACCGCCGCGGCTACTGCGGCGGTATCGCTGGTATTAACGATGGACATCTCCACGCCCCACTCAGTGAAATCATTCAGTAGCCGGTAGGAACCACCATAGGCATCATTACCCAAAATGACGTGATCCCCTGGGCGCACCAAGATCCGAATCAGCGTATCGGCGGCGGCCATGCCGGAAGAGAACACGCGGGCATACTCAGCGCCCTCTAGCGCCGCTAGAGTGCGTTCGAGCGAGCGCACGGTGGGGTTTGCCACGCGTCCGTATTCGAACCCGCCGCGCAGCTGCGCTAAGCCATCTTGCGCAAACGTGGTTGACGCATAGATCGGCACATTGATAGAGCCCATGTGCGGGTCTGGGTGGTAGCCGCCATGGATGGAACGGGACGTAAAGCCTTGAGCGAGGTTCTGCGTGCTGCGTTCTGTCATAGCAACACAGTCTAGACCAAGCTGTTCACTTGCTAAGGAAAGATAGGTATTTATTTTCACCCACCTAGCCACCCACCACTCATCGCGTTTTCAGGCTCGGCCTTTACAATGGGCGCGGTTCCCATTGTCCACGACTAAGAAAGAATGATGAATACGCAATTCTTAGCCTCAGCCGCTTCCACCAAGGACTCGGCCGTCGAGTCCGTCTCTAGTTTTTGGAATGACGAGAAGGTGCAAAGCTGGCTTATCGAGCGCCCGATTCGCATCGCCGTTATCCTTATCCTGGCCGTCATTGCCCACTGGCTCCTCCACCGCATTATCAACAAGGTGGCCGAAAACAGCATCAAATCTTCCGGGCTGGATAAGCAGCGTTTCCGCGGAAAATTCAAGGGTCGAGCCAACCGCCCCGAACCGACCCAGCAAGAAGAGGCCATGCGCCATACCCGCGAAACCCGGCGCGCCTCCCGCATTAAGACGCTAGCCGGAGTGGCCCGTTCCGCCGCCGCTATCTTCGTGTGGGTATGGGCCGTTATTGCCATCTTGGATGAGCTAGACGTTAACGTGGCACCGCTTATCGCCTCCGCCGGTGTTATTGGCGTCGCCCTTGGTTTTGGCGCCCAGGCACTGGTGAAGGATTTCCTTTCCGGCATCTTCATGCTCATTGAGGATCAATACGGCATTGGCGACGTGGTTGACCTTGGCAACGGCGTCTTTGGCGATGTCGAGTCCATCTCCTTACGCATCACCACGGTCCGCGATATCGACGGTGCTCTGTGGTACGTGCGCAATGGCGAAATCCTCCAGGTAGCTAACCACTCCGATGAGTACTCCGTTGCCCGCATCCAGATTCCTGTGGGCCTTTCTAATGACCCAGAGCTCGCCGGCGAGGTCATCGAGGACGCAGTGAAGGAAGCCGCGCAGGACGATAAGGTACGCAAGCTCATCCTCAGCACGCCTCGTGTGGATGGCATGTCCGGTTTCGAACCGGATTATGTTTCCTTCCGCGTGTCTACAAAGACCCTGCCGGGCAAGCAGTGGGACGTCCAGCGTTTCTTGCAATCCCGCGTGCTCAATGTCATGCACACTAAAGGCATTACTACCCCCTACCCGCACGGCATCGGCATTCCCGATCCCCGCAAGGAAGAAGAAGAGTAAATGGATTCTGTTTATGAGGCTATTGGCGGCATGGAGACCTTTCAGCGCCTCGTCCACGGCTTTTATTCCCAGGTCAAAGAGGACAATGTCATCGGTCCGATGTACCCCGATAATGACTGGGAAGGTGCCGAGCAGCGCCTCACTTGGTTCTTGGCGCAGTATTGGGGTGGCCCGCAGCTCTTCTCTGAAAACCGCGGCCATCCGCGCCTTCGCATGCGCCACGCCCCCTACCCCATCGATATAACCGCGCATGACCGGTGGCTAGAGCTAATGGGTAACTCCCTCGCGGAAATCGACGAGGAAACCATCCCACCGGCCTACCGCGAAATGATCTGGGATCATATGCAGCGCGTGGCCGCCATGATGATCAACAAGGCACCATAATCGCACCGTCTTGCCCCACCCAAGAGACAAAGCCCGGCTCCCGCTATTTAGCGAGGAACCGGGCTTGTGGTTTATCTAGCCCACACTATGGGGACCTGATGCTTAGTCTTCCCAGTCAAAGGCCTTACGTACAGGCTCGGAGACCAAACGGCCACCACGAGTCATTACGCCACCCTCTAGGCCCGGGAAGCGCTTGATGGCGGCATCCAGGCTGTCATTGGCCACCGCGCGAATGTAGGGCAGAGTTGCGGAGGACAAGGCACGGGTGGAGGTATTGGCCACCGCACCCGGCATATTCGCCACGCAGTAGAACAAGGTGTCATGGACCTGGAAGGTTGGGTCATCGTGGGAGGTCTTCTTGGAGTTCTCGAAGCAACCACCCTGGTCGATGGCGACGTCCACGAGGACGGCACCCTTCTTCATCTTCTTTACGGTCTCCTCACGCACCAGCTTTGGTGCAGCGGCGCCTGGGATGAGTACCGCGCCAATGACGAGGTCAGCTTCCTGCAGTTCCTTATCGATGGTGGCCGGATCCGAAATCAAGGTGCGCACGCTGCCGGCGTACTGGTCATCGAAGCGCTGCAAAACGTGCGGATCAAGGTCCAGTACGGTGACCTCGGCACGCAGACCGTGGGCCATGGCAACGGCGGACGCACCAACCTGGCCACCGCCGATCACGACGACGCGTGCTGGCTGGGTACCTGGAACACCAGAAACCAGCAGACCGCGGCCGCCCTGCGTGGACAGCAGGTGGTGGGTGCCCTCGATTGCGGCAAGGCGGCCTGCCACCTGGGACATCGGGGTAAGAAGTGGCAAGGTACCGTGGCGGTCAGTAACCGTCTCATATGCAATGGCCGTGGTATTGGCGTCAACAAGCGCCTCAGTCAAAGGGCGGTCCGCGGCAAGGTGCAGGTAGGTAAAGACGGTAAGGTCCGGACGCAGGTACTGGTACTCAGACTCGAGCGGCTCCTTGACCTTCAGCAGCAGTTCCGCCTGTGCCCAAGTATCCTCCGCGGTGCCAACGATGCTGGCACCGGCGGCCTCGTACTCGGAATCCGGGAAGGATGCGCCTTCACCAGCACCGGTCTCAATGAGGACCTCATGGCCGTCGTGAACGAGGGTCTGCGCGCCGCCCGGGGTAAGAGCCACGCGATTCTCGTTATTCATGATTTCTTTAGGCACGACAATACGCATTACACAATCTCCTTGCGGGTGGAGTAAATTACATCGACCACGTAAGGGTAACGCAGGACACGTTTGCGTGCGGCACTATGTTCATGAATTCACAAAGCGGGGGGTAGCAACGCAGCAAGCCATCTTGTAAATGTGCAGTTCAAAAGAGTAATGACCCCACTTGGCCAGAGTCCCCCTCCCCCTAAGACGGACCGCTTTTCGGACAAAATCTCCAAAGCAGGGCGCGTGCGCGCCGATTCTGTTGAACAGAACCGCTACGTGGCAGGCCGGTTTTTCGCGAGCGAAGTTAGAACAGCGACAAGCGGGTGGAACGGTAGATGCTGCCAAAGGGGGCGTCGAGGCGCACCCACCTGCCTAGCTGAGCCACCCGCAGGTGCCTCGGCACATCCATCGGTGCGGAAAAACCAGGGATCAAACCCAAATTGGTGCAGGCAAAAATCATGCGCATAGGGATTTCCACCGTGGCACCTTCCCCCTCGACCGTGACAACGGTCTGATTCAGCAAGCTGGATGGCGGGCCCATGGGGCCAGAAAATTGCCGGGTCAGTTGTTGACCCTTATCGGAGAGCTCGCGCACCACGGTAACCGGCAAGGTATCGACCACGCTGTAGCCAGTGGCCGGCGGAAGCGCTCCCGGCCACGACGCATCGCGGGCAGGTCCCAAATCTAGCGTTCCGCTCGATTCTTGCTCCTTGAGCAGCTCGGCCAGGGTAGCCGCAGAAACCACTGCCCCGTCGCGGGAAACGACGCCCTGCACGCGGCGGGAGGCAACCACCTCGAAAGGTGTGGTGACAAAGACATCGACGACGTCGTCAGTCAGCTGGCGTAGCCGCACCGAAGCACCCGAATCCAAGCCAACCGCGCGCGTGACAAGGGCCCGAAGGCCAGGTCCACCGCTTCCAATTTCTAGAGTCTCGGTGACCATGCCTTCGGGCCCTGCCTTTCTCATCTTCGCTCCGTTCCGCGGTTAATTGGCCGCGGTATTTTGCAGAATATCCTTTTCCTGTTCCGTCAGCGGACGAGGAGTCTGCTGCTGACGATCAATGACTACCTGCACGCACTCCACGGTTGCCGCGACTTCACCCTGGTCATCCTTGACCTGCTGGGTAGTGGTAAACGAGGTGGTACCAATCTGCGAAATGGTAGTTTCTACCTCCACCGTAGTGGTGTCCTTAAACTCCATCGGGCGAAGGAAGTCCACATCGAGGTGGCGCACGAACGCAATGAAGTCAAGGCCTTTGGAATAGATATGTTCCTTCGCAAAGGCCAAGCGCGCTTCCTGGGCGAGCTCGATGTAGTTTGCATTCATCATGTGGCCGTACATATCAAAATCCGACCAGCGGGTTTGAATACGATACGTGTGCACACTTGGGGTTGCCATCATTCTCCTCAGTAAAGGCTTCAGCTACTTAGCGGGTCAGCTTGCGGTGGGTCACGCGAGAAGGACGGGCTGCCTCTTCACCAAGGCGGTCGACCTTATTCTTCTCATAATCGCCGAAGTTACCCTCAAACCAGAACCACTGACCTTCTTCCACATTGCCTTCCCAGGCCAAGATGTGGGTACAGGTGCGGTCTAAGAACCAGCGGTCGTGGGAAATGACCACGGCACAGCCCGGGAACTTCTCGAGCGCGTTTTCCAGCGAGCCGAGGGTTTCCACATCCAAGTCGTTGGTCGGCTCGTCAAGGAGGATCAGGTTACCGCCCTCTTTCAGGGTCAGCGCCAAGTTCAAACGGTTGCGCTCACCACCGGAGAGCACCTTGGACGGCTTTTGCTGATCCGGGCCCTTGAAGCCGAAGGCCGATAGGTAGGCACGCGAAGGCATCTCGTTTTGGCCCACGTGGATGTAGTCTAGGCCACCGGAGACGACCTCCCAGACGGTTGCCTCGGGGTCGATATTCTCACGGTTTTGGTCCACGTAGGACAGCTTGACGGTATCGCCCACCTCGACGGAACCGGCGTCCGGCTGCTCCAGGCCAACGATGGTCTTAAACAGGGTGGTCTTACCCACGCCGTTCGGGCCGATAACGCCCACGATGCCGTTGCGCGGCAAGGTGAAAGAGAGGTCCTTAATCAAGGTGCGGCCATCAAAGCCCTTCTGCAGGTCCTTGACCTCCACGACCTTATTACCCAAGCGCGGCGGGGTAGGAATCTGGATCTCTTCGAAGTCGAGCTTCTTGTACTTCTCGGCTTCTGCAGCCATCTCCTCGTAGCGCTCCAGACGGGCCTTGTTCTTGGCCTGGCGAGCCTTCGCACCGGAGCGTACCCACTCCAGCTCGTCCTTCAAGCGCTTGCGCAGCTTCGCGTCCTTCTTGCCAGCAACCTCCAAGCGCTCCTGCTTCTTATCCAGGTAGGTGGAGTAGTTGCCCTCATACGGGTAGAGCTTGCCTCGGTCAACCTCACAAATCCAACCCGCGACGTGGTCGAGGAAGTAGCGGTCGTGGGTCACGGCCAAGACAGCGCCCGGATAATCAGCCAAGTGCTTTTCCAGCCACTGCACAGACTCGGCGTCCAAGTGGTTCGTAGGCTCATCGAGCAACAACAAGTCCGGCTCGGTAAGCAGGAGCTTAGCCAGCGCTACGCGACGGCGCTCACCACCAGAAAGGTTGGTCACCGGGGCATCGGAAGGCGGGCAGCGCAAAGCTTCCATTGCCTGCTCAATCTTGGAGTCGACCTCCCATGCATCAGCAGCATCGAGCTCTTCTTGCAGCTTGCCCATTTCTTCCATGAGCTCATCGCTGTAGTTGGTGGCCATTTCTTCGGCGATCTGCTCGAAGCGCTGCTTCTTTTCAAAGATTTCGCCCAAGCCCTCTTCGACGTTGCCGCGCACGGTCTTCTCGTCGTTGAGCGGCGGCTCCTGCTGCAGGATACCCACGGTGGCGCCCGGATCTAGGAAGGCCTCGCCATTGGAAGGCTGGTCCAAGCCGGCCATAATCTTCAAAATGGAGGACTTACCGGCACCATTGGGGCCGACCACACCAATCTTGGCACCTGGGTAGAACGCCATTGTTACATCGTCAAGGATGACCTTATCGCCAATTGCCTTGCGCACGTTTTTCATCGTGTAGATGAATTCGCCCACTTTTACCCCTTTGCAAAAATTTGGGAGACGTATTTATCTACACAAACACTACATCAGAACCACCGCTCGAGTGCCTCGGGTCAGGTACGCCCGAGGCGATCAAGCCGGGGAGGAAACGCTTAAGCGTTCACTGGGGCGGATTCTGCCTCGGCAGCCTCCTCTTCCACTTCGGCGTCGAAGGCATCTTCTTCCCCACCGCGTGCAGCTGCGGCTCGTTCGGCAAGGTAGCGGTCCGCTGCGGTATCGGCAGCGGTGTCTCCCTGCCCCGCCTGCTGCGACGGCAGGCTGTGGTCCACGTCCGGTTCGATGGCGTGGTCCCCTAGCTCCGGGACCACAATATTTTCCTGGTTGTACTGCGGGACGAGGCGCTTTGTACCGATAACGTGACGGTTCAAGTCCAGGCCCACGTACTGCGCCTTAATATACGTGCGGAAATGATCGGCCCCCTGGTCATCGCGCCATTGTTCGGTAACGAGAGACCCCACGATGACTAGAGGCATGCCTTTTGCCAGGGATTTGCGCACATTGATGGCGAATTGATTCCACATCTCGACGTCGATATAAAGATGATCCACGTCACGCCACTGCGGCGCCTTGGTGTTGTGTCCTTCCGTATTGTCCACACCGGCGTCGGCATGGCGGTCCGGGATCCGGCGCGAGGAGGCGACGCGCAGCTTGGCTTTATAGGCCCCAGTGGAGGTTTTGGTCAAGATTGGGTCGCGAGTAAGGCGACCGGTCAAGGTAATTGGGTATTGGGACATGGTGCTAGAAAATCCTTTGCTGGATAGTTGAGTTGGCGAGTGTGGTTTTCCTCGCTCGTTTCCACATCCTGATACCGGCGCACAAGCCACACCATGCCGGCGACCCCAACCCTGTGAATAACTTGTTGTATCCGTCAACGAAGGACAGAGTTTGGGGAGATTTTTAAACGGTTATCCACAGGCTAGCGCCCGCGGAAGCTCGATTCATCGCCGTGTCCCATATCCTGCAGCATCGCGTTATAGCGTTCCAATTCGGCATCATCGTCCGCATCCGCCTGCATATCATGGCGGCGGGCGGTAGCACGGTCATCGCCCAGCCAATCTAGGAAGAGCTTGCCAAAGACGATGACCAGCGGGAATTGGCCAAAGCCCCACGCAATGCCGCCGCCCACGCGCTGATCTTGGAGCAGATCCTGATCCCACGGCAGGTCCAAATACTGATAGAAGTCGGCACCCAGCACGCTTTGCAGCTGCATGAGATATACACCAGCAAAAAGGTGGAACGGCATGGAAAGGAATAGCACGGCCAAGCGGAATGGGGTAGATCGACGATTGGGAAGCGGGTCCGGCCCGATGATTTCCCAAAAGTAGAAGCAGCCAGAAACGATGAACGCAAAGTTCATAATAAGGTGGCCTGCGTGTTCCGAGATGGCAAATTGATACAGGCTCGGGAACAAATACAACACGTACAGGAAAAATAGGTACTGCACGAGATTGACAAACGGATTGGTAATAAACGCGACGACCTTAGATTGGGTGGCCGCCAGCGCATAGTCATGCAGGCTCGGCTGACCCTTCGGCCCAGGCTCAAAGGCCTCCATAAGCAGGGTCAGTGGCGCACCAAGGACGAGCAGAAGCGGTACCGCCATCGACAAAATCATATGTACCAACATGTGCATCGAGTACATCGCTGGCATATAAAGTCCCAGGCCGGTAGACATCACGAGGGTCATACCCAACGCGCCGCTCATAAACCATGCAGTACGTCCCTTGTTCCACGTCAGGCCACGCTTATGCACGCGGTAGACGCAGTAGCCATACGCCGCGGCCAAGAGCAGGCCAATGGTGCCGAACATGATGTCAAAGCGGAACATAGTCCACACGTTGAGCACCGTGGGCTTTTCAAAGAGCTCATAGCCCATCAAAATCTGCATCGAGTTGAGGTTCGGATCGCGCGGCGCTGGGGGCACGGTGCGCCCCAGCGTAATGGCCACGCCAATGGTGCCGGCCATAACCGCTACTTCCACAATGGCGATACGGATAAAAAGGCGCGAATCCTTGCCCAGCTGCGGGATGGTGAGCTCGCGGTGAGCAAGGCCGAAGATTCCCAGCAAAATCGTGAGTACGAACTTAGTGATCAAGATGATGCCGTAGGCAGAATCCACCAAATCGGAGATATTCATGCGGATGAGGGTGTTGATCAAGCCCGATACTGCCAGCACCACAATGGCCATGAAGGCAATGCCGGAGTAACGCTTTACCGCAAAGGCGAGATTGGGGCCAAGGCGCCGACCATGGGCGATTAGCGCCATGAGCCCGCCTACCCACAGCATGACAAAGACCAAGTGCCACAGGAGCGAATTGGTGCCATAGTCGTGGTCACCACCAGCCGCGGAATGGCCTTCCATGCCGATGGGCACAACCTGCAAGATGGACAAGAAAAGCAGCACCGGCTGCATCGACCAGCCGCGACCGCACAGGCCAAGAACGCCCACGACAAGGGCGATGAGTACGGAGATTCCCCACACAATGGTGGTAGAAATTTCCGTCAACGCCATCTTCATAGTGGAAGGTTCAAATACCTGAAAAAATGGCGCTCCGGTGAGATCGGACATAATGAGCGGAATTTCCACTAGCCCCACGGCCGCCACACCAAAGGAAGCCCAGGTACCTGTGCGCGCGGCGATGTGGCCGTCGACGGACAAGGGGGCGTCGATAAGCGCAGCGTGGTCTCCACGCGGAGCAATGAGGAACGACGAGGCGAGGAACGAGCCGATGGACAAAGCCATGAGTATCCAAGCCAAGCCGCGAAAGAGCGGCAGGCCAAAGGTGGTAATGCGGCCGGGGTCTGGAATTCCCAGGGCCGCTAGGGAATCGGCGAGGAGGAACAGGGAAATGAAACCAGCGATCAAGCCAGCAATAAGCATCGCTGCGACATAAATTCCCCAGGAAGAACGAGGTTTCTTCCCCGCCTTATTTACACTGTTAACCTGCTCATTTGCCATAGTGCGCATTGTATAGCGCAACCTAGTTCCCCACCTAACACACATTTTGTCTTTACATGTGCCATGATGGAGCTTATGGACACCCGTCAACTTCTTTATTTTCGCGCCGTTGTAGACAATGGCTCTTTCACGCACGCTGCCGAGTCCCTCGACATGACCCAGCCGTCCCTGAGCCTTTCCATACGAAAGCTAGAAAAGGAACTTAATGCCCAGCTCCTTTCGCGCGGGCGCTCCGGCGTCTCCACCACGGAGGCCGGCGATTATGTCTATGAAACGGCCGTCAAGGTTGACGCTTTACTGAACGAAACCCAGCGCCATATCAGCGAAATCACCGGCGACAAGGCCAGCACCGTTTCCCTCGCCTCCGCCCCCATTTTGAACTGGGAATTTACCCCTTCCGCCCTGGCCGAACTGAAGCGGATTTACCCCACTGCCACTATCTCGCTGGACGACGCCGCGCCGGCCACCGCCATCAAACGCCTGCTGGATGGCCAGGTAGACCTAGCGCTTTTGCCGACATCCGACCCAAAAGCCTTCCTCCGCCGCTACGCCCACGAGCTCACCATCCACCAGGTGGCCACGTTTGATTACTCCGTCGCCCTACCCCAACGCCTTGCAGGGCTAGACTCTCCCGTCTCGCTCGCGGACCTGCGCGGCGAAACCTGGCTCATTCCGCCGCGCAGCCGCGAGCTTCCTGAGCTAGCAGAGTTCTATAGCGACCTGTGGAATAGCCGCCCTGGCCTCAAGCCAGAAAGGACCCAGGAGGTAGCCAGCCTCAATAGCGCCATTCCCATGGTCTCCAGTGGCCTAGGCGTAAGTATCGTGCCCAATTGCGCGCCTGCTGTGCAGCCACAGGGCATTATCAACCGCCCAATTTCCGATGAGCTGCCGCACTACTACGCCATCGTGGCCTACCGCACGGATCGCGAGCTGACCGCTGCCGCCCAAGACTTGGTGGACATCCTGCGCGCCCCGCAGCGCACCCTGGCTTAGGTTTCCCCGCCGTCGTGGGCTACTATAAGTGGGTCATAAGCCCCCATAGCTCAGTGGATTAGAGCAGTGGGTTTCTACCCCATGTGTCGCGGGTTCGAATCCTGCTGGGGGCACCGTGTGAAGCCTTGAGGCGCCGAGTTTCTCGCCGCTTCAAGGCTTTTTGTTTACGCTAGGTCTCACCATGCCCCACCCCGGAAAGGATTAACCATGTCACTTCCCGCCCCCTCCCGCACCTCCTATGCCCTCGTCACGGGAGCCAGCCAAGGCATCGGCAAAGCCATGGCACAGGATTTCGCTGCCCTGGGTTATAACGTCATCCTCGTGGCCCGCCGCCGCGAGTTACTGGAGTCCATCGCTACGGAGCTCAAGCAGCGCCACAATATTGACGCCATCGCCCTACCGGCGGATCTCGCCGTGGCTGACGACGTCGCCCGCGTAACCGACACCATCGCCACCCACGAGGTGTCGATCCTGGTTAATTCCGCCGGCATCGCCAGCTTCGGCCCCTTCATGGACCAGGACTGGTCCTATGAGACAACCCAGTTTGAGCTGAACGGCACTGCCGTCCACCGTCTTACGCGGGCTGCCTTGGAGCGGATGCTGCCGCGCCGCAGCGGCGCCATTTGCAATGTCGGCTCTGCCGCGGGCAATATCCCCATCCCCAATAACGCCACTTATGTCTTCACCAAGGCCGGCGTTAATGCGTTTACAGAGGCCCTGCACTACGAGCTGAAGGGCACCGGGGTCTCTTGCACCCTGCTTGCCCCCGGCCCCGTGCGCGAGGCCACCATCGCCGAAGAAGACCAATCAATCGTGGACAAGGTAGTTCCAGATTTTTTGTGGACCACCTATGAGTCTTGCTCCCAAGAAACAATTGCAGCGATGCGCCGCAACCAGCGCCGCGTGGTGCCAGGGCCCTTGTCGAAGGCTATGAATACCCTCAGCCAAGTGCTGCCCACCCCGGTAATTGCACCGCTGGTGGGCAGCTTCTACGCCAAGATGGGCTAAGCCCCGGCGTCTTCTAGATCCTTGTTTTTGAGCACGCTGTCCTCGCCGCGTGCTCGCTTGCGCTCTACCCAGAAGTCTGCATTCTTGATTCCCAAGGCCTCCGGGTCGAACTGCGGATCTTTGCCAGCCTTCTTCTGCTTCTCATAGTCTTTGAGTGCCTTGATGGCAGGAACCTGGAGGAAGAGGATGGCAATGATATTAAGCCATGCCGTCGTGCCAACGCCGATATCACCGAGCGCCCACGCCGCCCCCGGGCTGGTGGTAGCACCGACGATGACGGAGACAATAATCAGCGCGCGCAGCACCCAAATCAGGCCACGGCGAGCAGCGCGGGAGCGTACCCACCGGTTGAAATAGGTCAGGTTAACCTCGGACATGTAGTAGTACGCTAGGACCGTCGTAAAGGCGAAAAAGGCAATGGAGACCGCGATGAAGGTGGGTCCCCATCCTGCAAAGACGCTATCGAGACCGGACTGCACGTAGCCAGGCCCAACCTCAACACCTTCTGGCAGCGAACCGTGGTAGACCATTTCACCATCCTCGGAGCTACCGCGGAAGACGGTGTACATATCCGTAGAAATGATCATGAACGCGGTAGCCGAACAGACAAAGAGCGTATCGACGTAGACCGCAAAGGACTGCACGAAGCCCTGCTTAGCTGGGTGGGAAACCTCAGCGGCTGCAGCGGACTGCGGACCGGTGCCTTGACCGGCCTCATTGGAGTAGATGCCGCGCTTTACGCCCCACATGATGGCCGCGCCGAGCATGCCGGAGAAGCCGGCTTCCATATTGAAAGCAGATTTGAAGATAAGCCCGAAGACCTCTGGAATCTGCGAGAAGTTCATGCACATGACCACCACAGAAATCACAATGTAGATAACCGCCATAAAGGGCACGACGATGGTGGCGAAGTTCGCAATACGCTTCACGCCACCGATAATGATGATGGCCAAAATGCCCGCCAGGACAACGGCCGCCCAGGTAGAGTTCACGCCCCACGCGGTATCGGCCGCGGCAGCTACCGCGTTTGCCTGAATTGCGGGAAGGAAGTAGCTGGTTGCCAGGATCATGGCGACGGCAAAGACGATTCCGTAGACCACCATGAAGGGTGCGGCTTTAGTGTGCTTGTAGGCCTTCTCGATGTAGTACGCAGGCCCTCCGCGGTATTCGCCGGTGTCTTGGTCCTTTTCCTTGTAGATCTGGGCCAACGTACATTCGATAAACGAGGTGGACGAGCCGAGTAGCGCTACGGCCCACATCCAGAACACGGCACCAGGTCCACCGAAGGCAATGGCCGTGGCCACGCCGGCGATATTACCCACACCCACGCGGCCAGATAACGAAACCATCAAGGACTGGAAGGAAGAAACGCCGTCTGCGGATTTTTCTCCGTTGACGATCTGCTTGAGCATGTCCGGAATGCAGCGCACCTGCAAAACGCGTGTCACCACGGTGAAATAAATACCCGCGCCGAGGCATAAAAACACCAAGACGGGGGACCAAATTACGGTATTGAGGGCATCGAGGAAGTTTGCCATCTGGTCTCTCCTAAGTCTGTCGCACCTCCCGAATGAAGAGCGATAACCCAGAGTATGCCCTAACTCACACTAGTATATGAGGCAAATCACCAATTGTTTTTATGCAGGATGGAAACACACTCGCGGGAAGGCCGCCCTCCCCAGTGGCAATCACCCCTCCAGAACAACCCCGCCCGTACCCCATCTAGGGGTAAAAGGAGGCGGGAGTAGAATGGGCTGCATGCCACATTCCGACATTGCCGCAAAGCACGACCGCCTCGTTTGGATCGATTTGGAAATGACCGGCCTGGACCCCGAGCGCCATGTCATCGTCGAGGTCGCCGCCGTCATCACCGATGGCAATCTCAACATCCTGGGAGAGGGCATCGATCTGGTCGTCCACGCCACCGAGGAGGAGCTGGCACAGATGGATTCCTTCGTCACCGAGATGCATGCCAATTCCGGGTTGGATAAAGAAATCCGCGAGTCCACCACCTCCATCGGCGAGGCCGAAGATGCCGTACTTGCGCTCATCAACGAGTACTGCGATCCGGAGCACCCCGCTCCCCTGGCCGGCAATTCCATTGCGACCGATCGCACGTTCATCCGCACCTATATGCCACGGCTTGATAGTGCCCTGCCCTACCGCATGATCGACGTGTCCACCATCAAGGAGCTTGCCCGCCGCTGGCACCCGCGCGCCTATTTCAACCAGCCCGATAAAGGCATGGCCCACCGCGCACTGCAGGACATCATCGAATCCATCCGCGAGCTAGACTTCTACCGCCGCAGCGTCTTCCGCACCGATGAGGGCCCCACCTCCCCCGAGGCGGAGCAGATTAAGGCCGAAACTACCGCAGATTACCAGGCGTTTTTGTAATTTAGGCGGCGTGAGTTAACCTATATCTCGTTGCTTTCACGCAGCGATGGTGGCTGTAGTTCAGCTGGTAGAGCACCAGGTTGTGATCCTGGGTGTCGCGGGTTCGAGTCCCGTCAGCCACCCCAAGTGCCCGAGCCTCGCGCTCGGGCTTTTTCAGTTTTCTACCTGCATGCTCGCCAGCAGCTCCTCCGAACGAGCCCGGCCAGCAACATCTGGCATATCTCCGGTGACCACAAACTCACTAACGCCTAGCCGCTTGCCGACGCCCCTTAGTTCCTCCCTCACTTCCTCCACCGTTCCCCAAACGTCATGGGCCAACGCCTCCTCAATGCGCCGTCGCTGCTGCCCCGTGAGGGCATCCATGTCCAGCTCGCCCGCCGGCCGCAAGGTCGCGAACTCGCCGGTCGATTGCGCTCGCACCTTCGCATAGGCTTCCGGCAACAAGAGATCACGGGCGGCCGCGGACGTCTCGGCAACGGCGATATTGAGCGAAGAGATAATAGGCGGGGCGTCGGCAAGCGCATGTTCGCGATACACTCGCGCAGCGGCCTCCTGCGTGGCTACAGGACCGCCCAGAATGACACCAAGTCCCAACTTTGCCGCCACCATTGCCGAGCGAAAGCCCGCCAAAACATAGAGCGGGGTGCCCCTATACTCAGGCCTGACCGTCACCGCCTCTTCGCCGCGCAGGTAGCGCAAGAGCGTGGCTAGCTCCGTCTCGAAGCGCTGCTTCACCTCGGCCGGCTCCCCCTGGCGCAGCGCCTTTCGCACCGGCGCGGTAAACCCGACGGAGGAGCCAATCCCTATATCAATGCGCCCGGGATACAGCGCCTCGAGGAGATTAATCTGCTCGGCCACCAGAAACGGCGGGTGATTGAGCAACATAATGCCGGCCGTGCCCACCCGAATGCGCTGCGTCTGTGCCGCAACGTGCGCCGCGAGCATCCCCGGCTGCCCCGCTGGTATTCCCGGCACACCGTGATGTTCGGCCACTAGAAAGCGCTGAAACCCTAACTTCTCTACGTGCCGGGCGTGTTCGGCCACCTGATCCAGTGGGCCGGCTGCCCCGCGGTCCAAAACAGAAAAGCGCATGGCCACCACTGTAGCCATGCGCTTGTGCCTTGCGCGGCCCCTAGCCGCTACTGATTAGCGTCCGTGTTACCTTTAGACCACTCGTCCCAGGACATATTCCAGTCACCGAGACCGTCCAACGCATTAAGCGTCTCGCCGTAGGTGTTGAATACCCGCACCACGTCGCCACGCTTCATCGTCTCCTGGAACCACTGCGCAGCCTCCGGCGTCACGTTGACGCAACCGTGGGACGTATTGGTATTGCCCTGCGCCCACACGGACCACGGAGCGGAGTGGACATAGATGCCGGAATAAGACATTTGCGTAGCCCAGTCCACGGTCGTGCGGTAGCCGCCCGCGTCATGGGCTAGGCCAAAGGTCTCCGAGTCCATGACTAGCTGCGGGTGCTCATCGCCGATAACGTAGCGGCCATTGGGCGTATCGTACTGATAATCGCGGCCAAGCGAGACCGGGATGGCACGCAAGAACTTCTTATTCTTAAAGACCTTCATCGTCTTGGTGGCGTTATCAATAATGGCCACCGTGCGGTCACCGATGGTGAAATTCGTCTTGGCGTTTTCACCGCCATAGATTCCCCCACCTAGGTCCTTGCCATACTGGTCCACCTTTACTTCAACCTTAGTGCCCGGCTCCCAGTAATCCTTCGGACGCCAGCGCACCTCCTGGTTATTGACCCAGTGGAAAGCGCCTTCCACCTTGGGGTTAGTGCTCACAGTAATGGTCTTTTCAGCCGCCTTCCGGTCCGTAATTGGCACACCGAAATTCACCCCAATAACCTGACCGACGCCGACTTCAGAATCCGGGATAGGGGAAAGCGAGACTTCGGCAACACCCGCTGCTTGCGGGGTGGAAAAACTGAGGCTCTTCTTGTTGCCATCTACATCGGAGGCCACGATGGAATAAGTGTGGTTATAGCCCAAGTCCTCCGCAGTAGACCACGTCTTGGCGTCTTTAGAGAGCTTTTCTTTAACTTCCACGCCCATTTCATTGGTCATGGTGACGCTCTTGAGCTTGCCCGTGGTCTCCACGGTGACTGGCTTGGACGGATCTACATCCGTCGCCCCGTCCTTTACGGAGGCTACAAGGCCGTCTTTCTTTTTGTCGGACTCTTTGCCGCCGTCCTTGTCTCCATCCGCATGTGCGGCGGCGGTGGATTCTTGGTCGGCAGCCTGATTCTCGGCTGAGGAATCAGAGGAGCAGGAGGCGGCGGCTAGGGAAATGCACGCAACGCCCACGGCCGCTACGAGACGGCGCGCGATAGGGAGGGAATTTTTCACTGAGTTGCCCTTAGACACGTAATTGCTGCTTTCAAAGACCAACATAGATTAGCGTCTCCCTCCGCCAATTACCAGAAGCCACTTCAGGCATTAACCAATTTGTTATACACCCTTCAAAAACCGCTTTGACCAGGCGATTTTACACTTTTAAAGAATGGCTGCTAGAGTATCTACTCGTTGCACAGAGAGCCACACGGCAGGAAGTCAACAATGCGCCATTAGCTCAATTGGCAGAGCAACTGACTCTTAATCAGTGGGTTCGGGGTTCGATTCCCTGATGGCGCACAATACGAATCTCGAGGCGTTGTTCTTAGAACGGCACCTCGAGATTTTTCTTTTTATGAGCCAGTCCTTGTCACCGCGCCGCACATGACTTATGTGCTCACGGCGCCAAGAAACCAGATGCCTGATGGCTCACCACTAAAACTAATAAAAATAGGCCGGGCGATTACCCGGCCTTGTGCTATCTCACCCGCAACGGGGCAATGAGTGGAGCGCCGCCATGCTGGACGACGTCCGCCTCTACCCCATACACGCCTTCCACGAGCTCCCCCGTGAGAACGTCCGCAGGGCTACCTTGAGCACGAATATGACCCTTTTTAAGCACCACCAGCTGGTCACACATGCGCGCGGCCAGGTTGATGTCATGGATGGCCACAAGTCCCAGGCTGCCATCGCGCTGCGCTTTGGCACGGACCTCATCCAAGACAAAGATCTGGTGATGGAGGTCGAGGGCGGACGTGGGTTCGTCGAGAAGTATGAGGCCTGGATTGCCCACCAGCATCTGTGCCACCGCCACAAGCTGACGCTGGCCACCAGAGAGCTCATTGAGGTAGCGCGAAGCAATCGCGTCCAGCCCCAAGGAGTGCAGCACCTCACCCGTGCGTGTAATCGGGTCTTCGCAGGCCTCTCGGCGCGCGGAAATCAGCACGGCTTCAAAGGCCCGCAGCGCGGCCGTGCTCGTAAGGTCCTGTGGCACGTAGCCGATAAGCTGGCGGCGTCGCTTGCCGCGCGGGGCCGTGCCATCGACGCGGAAATCCACGTCTCCGTCGCAACCGCGGTGCACGCCGGCCAGGGACTTAATGAGCGTGGTCTTGCCGGAGGCATTCGGCCCCAACAATCCCACCAGCTGCCCGCCGTGGAGTTTTTCCACATCCACAGACTCCAGCACGCGGTGCTTGCCATAGGCCGCACTCAGCCCGGAAATAGTCAGTTCTACGTCCACAGGGCCCTCCTTCGGGTCATAACGATGGCAATGAAGAATGGCACGCCCAGAAGCGAAGTAACAATGCCAATAGGAATAGCCAGGCCCGGCTTAATCATCAGACTCACCGCATGCGCGGCACACATCACGGCCGCGCCCGCCGCCATGGAGGCCGGCAAGAAGTAGCGCTGGTCCTCGCCCACCAGCATGCGGGCGATGTGCGGGCCCACCAAGCCAATGAAGCCGATGATGCCTGCGAAGGCCACGGTGGTCGCCGCAACGAGCGAAACTACGATGAGCACTACAACGCGCAGACGGGAGGTATTGATTCCCATGGCGGTAGCGCGGGCGTCGCCAAGCCGCAAGGCAGTAAGGCGCCAGCCCAGCGCCCATAGGATGGGCAGGGCGATAATCAGCACGGCGGCCAGTACGCCGTTGGCCGCCCAATTGGCGCGGGTAAGTGAGCCCATGGACCAAAAGACGATCTGTTGCAGCGCTTCGGCCGAGGACTGGTACTGAATGAGCGCCAGCATAGCTTGGAAGAAGAACACCAAGCCGATGCCCAACAGCACCATGGTCTCCGCCTTCGCGCCGCGGATAACGGCCGCGATAACAATAATGGCCGTAGCCACCGCGGCAGCAAGCCACGCCATCAGCGCCAGGTTGAACTGCGGCTGCGCAATCAGCTGCCACTTGAGCACGATGGAGGTGGCGCCGCCAAACGCGGCGGCCGCAGAAATGCCGAGGGTAAAAGGCTCAGCCAGCGGGTTATTGAGGATGGTCTGCATCTCCGCGCCAGCCAAAGACAGGGCCGTGCCGATGAGCACGGCCATCACGGCCATGGGCAGGCGCAGCTGCCACAGCACCGTGCGCGTCTGGTCATCCAGCCCCGCGGGATTCACGATGCCCTTCATGACCTCGGCCGGGCTGATATCAATCGCGCCCACAAAGTTGCTGATAATAAAGGCCACGGCCGCAATCAGCGTCAGGCCCGCAACGATGCCGATGCGTTGCCAGGTTAACTTCTTATGTTGCCGCGCGAGGGCGGCTACCTCTGCGCCCTGCATTAGTTGGTGCTAAAGAAGGTTCCCTCGCCGGAGACCGGCGAGTACTTTTCTTGCGCATCCATCCACTGCTTGGCGACGTCCATATCGGCATACGCCTCCGGGTCGATCCACTCCGCCACCTGCAGCAGTGCCAGGTAGTTAAACGGCGAATCATAGAACTGGTGCCACATGCTGTGCAGGTGGTGCTCCTTAACCGCACGCAGCTTATCGAAGCCAGCCTGCTTCTCCGGCAGCTTCGCGATGCTGCCCTTGGCTTCCTTTTCATCAATGCCGTAGCCCACTGCAGCGTATCCGACAGGGTGGCCTTCATCGTCCTTCATCTCGGACCAATCGCCACCGGTGGCGATGATCATATCCGGGTCAGATTCCAGGACCTTTTCCGGGGTGATTGTGCCGGACTCGCCCGGAATGACTTTATCGCCGATATTCTCGCCGCCGGCCGCGTTGACCAGCTGGGAGATATTGGAATCGTTCCACGAACCGCAGCAATCGGAGACACCTGCTGCTCTCCAAACGAAGGTCTTTGGTTTATCTTTTACCTTCTCTGCGCGGTCTTCAACCAGATCCACCGTCTCTTGCCAATCCGCGTTGAATTCCTCAGCGCGATCCTCTTGGCCAAAGATCTCGCCGAAGATGTCCATAGTCTTTGGCGTATTCTCCAGCGGGTCGCGGCGGAAGTCGGTGACTGCATACTTCAAACCAGCCTGGTCCATCTTGTCGGTCAGGCCCGCTTCGCGGGAGGCATCGTATTGATCCAGCGAGAGCACAATGAGCTCCGGGTCTAGGCTCACGAGTTTTTCCACGGTCACATCGCCCTTGGCAAAGCCGCCAATCTCTGGAACCTCGTTTACGGACGGCAGTTCCTTTTCCAGCGCCTTGTAGTAATCCGGCACGTTCTGCTTGAGATCTGTACCGATGCCAACGACCTTGTCCAGTGGATTATCGGGGTCGAGTACACCGGTGGCAAAAATCGATCGACCCTCCCCCAAAATCACGCGATCGGGAGCCTTATCTAGTTCCACGTCACGGCCAGTGATATCAGTAAAAGAGAAGGCAGCATCGTCGCTTGCTCCGCCGGTTACTTCCTCGGCCGCACCGCAGCCGACCAGCGCCATTGCCGACGCCGCCACAACCGCCATCACCTTAAGGGGAGTATGAGCCATTTTTAGTCCTTGGTCGTTGGATGCCCCGCGGCTAACGCGAAGGGCCTTACATAGGACATCCTAACCTGATTAAGTAAGGTAACCCAAACCTAAACGGGTTCACCGTTGATCGCATAGTCTTCCGGCTCGCCCTTGGGCACCTCGGTGCCGTCCGACATGGTGCGATCTTCCAGCTCTCCATCCGGATCCACGATGGCGATATCGAAGCCGGACTCGCGAATTCGGCGCAGCCCCTCTTTCAGCATGCGCCGGCCCATGCGGTTCGTACCGGTGATATGCGATAGCTCGAGCACCACCGTGCCTTCGCCAAAATCCGACTCCATCAGCTCGTACAAGATGGTCTCGGCCGCGTTGAAGTTAATCAGGCCCTGCAGATAGATGACGGTCAGCTCGGCATCCTGCTCCACCTTGCGCACTGGGTTCACGCCATAGCGCTCATCCGTAGACATTAGGTGCAGGCCCATATCCTTCGACAACAACTTAAACGCATCCACCCCGCGCACCGAGTTGCCCTCCTTGTTCAGCCGCGGCGAGAACGTCGCCACACCCAGCTGGCCGGGCAGCGTGCCCAAGAGGCCACCTGAAACACCCGACTTCGCCGGGATTCCCACCTCGGCCATCCACCGGCCGGCGCCGTCGTACATGCCGGCCGAGCTCATCACTGACAGCGTCAGTCGGCACACGTCCGCATCCAAAATCTTGTCTCCCGTTACCGGCTGCACCCCACCATTGGCCAGAGTTGCCGACATCACGGCCAAGTCCCGCACCGTCACCACAATCGAACACTGCTCGATATACGTCGAGACCGCATCGTGTGCCTCGTCCTGGATGATGTCGTAATTGCGCAGCATGTGCGCTAGCGAAAGGTTGCGTTCGCTGACATCGAGCTCGGAGGAGCGCATGGCGTCGTCGATAAGCAAGTCGCGGCCTGCCAACCGGGAGAAATAGGTGCGCAGCCGCTCCACGCGCGCGGCCGGCTCCGAATCCACGCCATTAATCAACTGCGTGACCGCAATCGCGCCCGCATTGATCATGGGGTTGACCGGCCGGTGGTCATCACGGTTGAGCGAAAGCTCATTGAAAGCCTCCCCCGAAGGCTCCATGCCCACTATCTCACGCACCGCGGAAAGGCCGAGCTCCTGCAGCGCCAGCGCGTAAACAAACGGTTTAGACAGGGATTGCAGGGTAAATTCCACCTCATCATCGCCCGCAGAATATACGTGGCCGGTGGTGGTGCACATCGCGGCGCCGAGGTACTCGGGCTCCGCCTTAGCCAACTCCGGAATATAATCCGCCACGGTGCCGTCGCGATTATCGCGCACTTTATTGAGGATTTCCTGCAAATAAAAAGGGATTGGTGTCTTCATCCCAACCCAGCCTACGAAAAAAGTCCCCGCGGTGTGCGGGGACTTCCTTAATTAGTAATTAGTGGCGCTCGGACAGCAGGCGCTGCAGCTCCTTCAAGTCGCTCTTGCGGCGGCGAGAGCGGAAGACTGAGAAAGCAATTAGTCCAACCACAGCGGCGCCGACGCCGCCAAGGGCCATCTGCACGTTGCGGTCCTGCAGCTTATCGGTAGCCGCGGTCTTGGCCTCGTTGGCAAAGTTCTGCGGCTTGCTGCGCTGCGCAAGCTCGTCCAGGGTGCCGGCCAGCTGGCGGCGAGTGCGCTCGATATCGCGTTGAATGTCTTCAATATTGCGTGCCACGAAGTTCTCCTCTTAACTTAGGTTCGCTCTTAACGGGCTCATTCTACCCCGCCGGTGCAAAAGCGTGCAGCCCGGCCGGTAAGTATGGTGGGAACCATGACTGAAAACCGATTGAACGTTGGAGATACCGCCCCTGCCTTTGCGCTTGCCGACGACGCCGGAAACACCGTTTCCCTCGCCGATTACGCAGGCCAACGCGTACTCGTCTATTTCTACCCCCGCGCCAATACCCCGGGCTGCACCAAGGAGGCCTGCGATTTCCGTGATTCCTTGGAGCAGCTCAATGATCTCAATATTGCCGTCGTAGGCATCTCGCCCGATAAGCCAGAGGCGCTGGCAAAATTCCGCGCGGACCATGAGCTGAACTTCCCGCTCCTGTCGGATCCGGATAAGTCCGTCATGACCGCCTACGGCGCGTTTGGGGAAAAGAAGAATTACGGCAAGGTTGTCCAGGGCGTTATCCGCTCCACCTTCTTGGTCGAGCCGGACGGCACCATCGGCCAGACGCACTACAATGTCAAGGCCACCGGCCACGTCGCCCGCGTGATGAAGGGCCTAAACTAGCGCGGCGTCGTCCAGCGCAGTGACGAACGCATTGACCGGGCCGGTCTCCTTATCCACAGCCTGGCCGTACGGTGCAATTGCGCAACTGCGCGCGATCCGGGGGCCTTTCTAGCACGGTGGTAGCGATCTAAAGCGCGCTCGTTTCGCGCCTTTGTGCCACTTCCGCCCACCGCAGGCAGTTGACACTTAAACAAGCTATCCACAGCTGCGGCCGTCTACGACTCGGTTCTACTGCCGGCCCTGTTTAGAGTTGCGGCCATGAGCGCACTGAAGGCTTATGCCTCCCACATAGCCTCGGCGATGGATATCCTCGCCGAGGCCCGCGGCATGTCTGAGCGCGCCCTCATCGAGCTGGGTCTACCAGATGTAGAAGCTCGCAACCTCCGCGCGCTTGCCGCAGTTTATTACGGCCCAACCCGCTTCAGCCGGAAGCAACGCCACGCCACCACGGCCGCTCGCCACCATGACCTCATAACGCTCAAGCTGATTGAAAAATATGTCTCCCGCGTGCGCACACAGCGCGATGCGTGGAACTTGCGGGTAGAGCTGTGCCGCCTGCGAGGCCCCGCCTCTGAAATCGCCCGCCGCGCCAAGCAACGCCTGCGCGACCTCCGCCCGCGCCGCACGCCGCCCCGCGAAGGGGTCCAGCTCCTTCGCCGCCCGAATGGCCCCTGGACCATGCGGATTACCGCCCCCTCGGCCTTCCTCGCGGAGTTTGACGCCGCGCTCGACCCCGCGCGCCCACTCGATTCCCTGCGCGATCTCCTTCGCGGCACGGGTGCGCCTTCGGCGCGCACCACAACCAACGTCATCATCCCGCTCAACGCGCTGGACCGCATCTTGGACGGCGACGGTGAAGAAGTCACCCTGCGGCTGACTAATGGCGCCACGATTACCGGCGCCGAGTTGGTCGAGCGCACCTTCACCGAGCACGGACTAGCCACCCTTATCCATCCCGTTAAAGGCCCCGTCAACCTGTATCGCACCTCGCGCTACGCCACCGAGAAACAGCGGCAGATGGCCGCGGCCGAAAACCCTACCTGCCCGTGGCCGCCGTGCAACCACCCTGCGGACAAGGCCCAGATCCATCACCTGAAGGCTTGGAAGCACGGAGGACTGACCAATATGGACAACCTCACGGTGTGCTGCCCGTATCACAACGGGGTCAACCAAGATGATCCGAATGCCCCGCCGCTGCGTGGGCGCCTTGCCCGAGTCAATGGCAAGGTTCGTTGGGTCCGCTAGCGCTGCCTCTGCGAGGTAGCGCTACTCGGCGTGCTCGACAAAGTCCGCGTAGACTTCCGCGGCTACCCGAGCGAATTCGGCCGGTGCCATGCGCGCCATGCCCTCCGGCAGGCTGCCCCAAAACGTACAGCCTGTCACCTCCGGCATCTCCTCCAGGTTCAGGCGCGTAGCCAAGTCCGGATCGGCCGGCAGCGAGCCGCCAACTAGCCCGAGCACCTCAATTCCACGGCGTTGTGCCTCGCGCACGGTCAGCTCGGCCGCGTTGAGGCTTCCTAGGTTAAGGGAGGTGACGATGAGGAGCTTATCGGCGACGTCGGCAAGCGTATAGGCGTCCGTTAAACGCACGAGGAGCCCGCCGGCGCCTTCCACGAGCACCACACGGCCGGGTGCGTCAAGGGCGGCAATCCATTCTTTAAGTTCCTGCAGGCTGGGTTGGCCCATGCCGGCCCGGCGCGCAGAAAGATTCGGCGCCAGCGGCTCCGGAAAGCGCACCATCTCTGCTATCTCCACCCCCGCAAGCTTGCCGACAGTCGCCGCATCCCCCTTGCCTTCCGGCTCTCCCGTCTGCAGTGGCTTAGCGTAGACCACCTCGCGGCCGCGCTGCTTGAACGCGCTGGCGAGCGCGGCCGTGGCCACAGTCTTACCGACGTCAGTATTCGTCCCCGTCACGTAAATTATCACTGTCGTCCTCCTGCCACCGCAGCGCGCACGCCGCGGCACATTTGCGCTATTTCATCTGCGGTGCTGATAAACGGCGGCATGATATAAATCAACCGGCCGAACGGACGTAACCACACACCTTGGGCTACGGCTGCGGCCGTCGCTGCGGACATATTTACATCGCATTCCATTTCCACCACACCTATGGCGCCAAGTACGCGCACGTCGGCTACCCCAGGTTCCTCGGACAGGCCCTCAAACCCTCGTTGCAGCTGCTTTTCGATGCCGGCTACCTGCTCGCGCCAATTGCCCTCCAAAATGAGCGCAGTTGCCTCGGCCGAAACGGCACAAGCGAGTGGATTAGCCATAAATGTTGGTCCGTGCATTAGCGCGCGCGGACGCATCCCCACGGCCACCTTCGCGGTGGCGAGCGTGGCAGCCATGGTCATAAAACCGCCGGTCATCGCCTTGCCAACGCACATGATATCTGGCACAACGCCAGCGGCTTGGGTGGCAAAAAGTTCGCCGGTTCGCCCGAACCCGGTGGCGATTTCGTCCGCGATCAGCACGATACCGTGGCGGTCGCAGATTTCTCGGGCCCCGCGGACCAGCTCGTGGTCGTGAAAGCGCATGCCACCCGCACCTTGGACTACAGGTTCAATAATTAGCCCCGCAACTTCTTCCGTGATGCACGCTTCCAGCTCGCGCAGATAGTTCGCGCGCTCGGCCGGGCTAGCCCCGCGAGTGGGCGGCGCCGGGGCGAAAATCTGCTGAGCTAAGGTACCGGTCCACATCGAGTGCATGCCGCCTTCGGGATCGCACACACTCATCGCCGCGAAGGTATCGCCGTGATACCCCGATCGCCATGTCAGCATCTTGGTGCGCTCTGGGTGCCCTGCGCCACGGGCATACTGCAGTGCCATTTTGATGGCTACTTCTACCGATACAGATCCGGAATCGGAATAAAAGACCTGCTCAAAATCACCACGCGTTAATTCCATGAGGTTACGAGTAAGCCGCGCAGCCGGTTCGTGGGTGAGTCCGCCGAACATGACGTGGCTCACCCTCTCGATTTGTTCGTTCGCTGCCGCCTTGAGCCGTGGGTGACTGTGGCCGTGGGCGGCGGCCCACCAGGAAGACATGGCGTCGATAAGCGTGGTGCCATCCGCGAGTGTTAAATAAACGCCGGCGGCCGAGTCCACCACAAGCGTGGGCTCGCCTGGCTCGGCGTAGGGATGCCAAATGTGGCGTGCGTCGAGAGCGGCAATGTCCTCCGCTGAAATATCCATGATTTTAGGTTTATCACAGACTTTCGGCCGTTATAGTGCTTTTATGACAATTATTAAACATCGTTCAATTCGGCGTTTACCGGTGGCTTTGCCAGCAATCGCCGGAATTGAAATGTGGGAGCGCTTTAGCTTCTACGGCATGCAGGCCATCCTCGCCTACTATCTCTATTCCACCTCCGGCGGACTCGGCATGGACCAGGCGCAGGCCACGGCGCTCGTCGGTGCCTACGGCAGTCTGCTCTACCTGTGCACGTTCGTTGGCGGGTGGGTCAGCGACCGGCTCCTAGGTGCCGAACGCACGTTGCTTACCGGCGCGAGTCTGCTCATGTGCGGGCACCTTTCGCTGTCCTTGGTGCCTGGTATGGCGGGCCTCGTGGCCGGACTGTTGCCGCTTGCGCTGGGTTCAGGGCTGCTTAAAACGGCGGCAATTACCATTCTGGGCGCGGCTTTTCCTCCCACAGCCGGCGCACGGGATGGGGCTTTTCAAATCTTTTACCTGGGGATAAATATCGGCGCTTTACTCGGACCGATGCTCACGGGCTGGCTGGCACAAAAGCACGGCTACCATGCCGGTTTCCTCGCAGCCGCAGGCCTCATGTGCTGCGGGTGTGTCTTCTACGGGTTATTGCGCCAGCGGGTAGTCACGGAGTTCGATACCCGGCCTCCCAACCCTACTGCCGCGCCAGGCAAGGCCGCGGCGGTAGCTGTGGTGGCTGTAGTGGGCAGCGTCGCGGTCGCGGTGACGGTCCCACCAGACAAGCTCGCCATGCTTTTGCTCTTTGCGACGATCGCGGCCGCCCTCGCTCTCTTCGCCAGCATGCTGCGATCCCCGCGGGTCAGCGTGCCGGAGCGGAAGCAGGTTCTGGCGTATATCCCGCTCTTTTTCTGCTCGACGGCCTACTGGACTCTCCAGCCGCAGATTTACGGGGTGCTAGCCGTGTACTCGGATCAACGTGTAGACCGCATGGTCGGCGGGTTTGAGATTCCGGCGGCATGGACGCAATCGCTCAATCCACTGTTCATCCTGGCATTGTCCCTACCGCTGGCGGCGAGCATGTCTCGGTGGGCATGCTCGCGGCGTGTGCTGATGGCCGTAGGCATCATGGTGGCAGGTTCCGGAATGTTTGTGCTGTTGCCATTCGTCGGGGGCGGAGAAAATTCAACGCCATTTGTGGTGTTGGCCGTGACCATCTTGTTGATGTCGCTCGGCGAGCTATTTATCGGGCCGGTGGGTATGGCGGCATCGGCCGCGCACGCGCCGCGAGCGTACGCGACGCGCTTTTCCGCGCTGTATTTCCTCACCATGGCCATTGGAACCTCGCTAGCGGGAACGCTGTCGACGCTGTATGACCCTTCCTCGGCGGGTGCGGAGCGGACCTACTTACTTGTTGTCGGAATTGTCCCCGTCGCGCTGGGACTCATGCTCTTGGTCGGCAGAAAGGGCGTCGTGAACGAGGCTTCGGGCAGCGTTTAAGGCATCGACTTGTGAGGCAGCCTTGGTCTCGGCGGGGAAAATCTGACACTCGTGGTCGGGTACAACTTCTGCGCGGCGGGTAATACCGCGCTGGGCGGTATAGGCGTCAAAGAGGTTATCGATGCTCAGGGCTAGTCCTCGTTTTTGAGTTGGTCGCGCAGCTGCTGGAAGTACTCGCGGGCAGCCTGGGGCTGCGCGGTGGAGTGCTGGCCCTGCTGCGCCTGTTGCTCACCGCGATTTTGCTCGGAGCGCTCCTGCTCAGCACGCTGGGAGGCAGCGATGGCTTCGCGCTTGGCACGCTCTGCCTGACGCTTGGACTCGCGCTCGATTTCCTCGGCGCGGGATGGCTTGTGCGGCTGCGGGCGGCGGTGCTGAGGCGCCCCCTCGGCGGAGTCGAGGGCGCGGTTGGCCATGAGCACGTCGCGCATGCCGCTGAAGAGGTCACCCATGCCCTGCGGGTTGGAGGGCATGTACAGCACAGAGGCCTGGCCGTTGTGGGAGACATCGACCATCGCGTCAAGGTATTGAGAGACCAGCATGAGCGCCTCGGGGGATTCTTCCACGCCGGCGTCGCGAAGCATTTCGTATTGCTGGGCAATGCCCTCGACGATTTCCTTGCGCTGGTCCGCAACGCCGCGTCCCTGCAGCTTCTTTGCTTCGGCGGCACCCTCGGCCTCTTTGACCACGCGGATCTTCTCGGCCTCTGCTTGGGCGACGGCCGCTTCGCGCTCACGCTGCGCCGCGTTAATGGAGTTCATGGACTCGCGCACGCGGGAATCGGGGCGGATATCGGTAACCAGGGTGTTGACAAAGTTCCAGCCGTACTCGGCCATATTATCGCGCAGGGAAGCCGCAACATTGCGAGCAATGGTGTCCTTGGAGGAGAAGGAATCATCCAAGTCCATATTCGCCACGGAGGAACGAACATTATCCTGCACGTAGGCCACAATCTGCTGTTCGTGGTTGGAGAGCATGTAATATGCCTCGCGCTCTCGGCCTTCAACTACCTCGTATTGCACGGCCACAGGGATCTGGACGAAGACATTGTCCTTGGTCTTGGTCTCCACCATCACATCCAGCTGGCGCACCTGCAGCGAAATTTTATCGCGTACGCGGTCTACCCACGGCATCTTGAAGTGCAGGCCAGCATGCGCCACCTTTTGGAATTTACCCAAGCGCTCCAAGATGGCAGCTTCGCGAGTGCGAACGATGAAATAGCCATCAAAGAGGGTTCCCAAGATAAGCAACAGGATGAGGACTATAACTATGGTGGCGATCAAAATATCTCCCTAAATGTCGTGACAATCACCAATATTTTCGCATAGGAAATAGCGAAACGCTAGTGATCGTCGATAAGCGCAAAAAGCCTGCCCAGGATGGTCGCACCGTCTTCGCGAATGCCGTTGTGCTGGAACTCGTTGCTAATCCACGGCCGCAGGTCCCCCAGGTGGGCGGCGGTAGCCAAGGATTCTTCGAGCGGAACGAAAATATCATCGACATATATGGCCGCGGCCGTGGTCGGCACCTCACCGAGCGCATAGGGCGGGGAGAATTCGTGGCGGGCGAGGCCGTGGGCGGCGTCGGCAAACGCGTGCAGAGCAGGGTCCTCGTCGAACTGCCAGGGAAAGATATGCTCGCCAGTCAACCACGTGCCGGACTCCGCAAACTCCGGGAATTCCTCGCGCACACGATGCGCCGCCCAATGAGTAACGGCCTGCCCACCGGCGCCGCCATAGATTGACTCATGGATAGCGGCATACAGCGGGCCGTCTGCAAAGCTCACGCGCTGGCCGACATCCACCAAGAAATCGCCGCGCAGCCGCTTCTCCCCTGCCACGGTGCGGAAAGGCTCTTCCAGCAGATAAGCCAGCGAATCAAAACCGGTGCCGCGGCCGAGCTCAATACCGATGGTGCGAAACCGCAGCGAGGACAGACGCTCTCCGGTGGGAAGGCACTCATCCGAATTGTCCAAGTGGGAGATGATCTCCTCGATACGGTCCTGGGCCCACGGGAATTCGCGGTAGAAACGCTGCTGGCGGGCCTTGAGCTTGCTAAAAGTGGCGCGGTAGAGATCGTCTGCCCCCTTCAGCGTGGGGATGCCGCCGGTGAAAAATGCATGCTCAATGTGCTCGGGCGCCTGGGATAGGTAGGCGGTAATGCAGAAGCCACCGAAAGATTGGCCAAAAAGTGACCACTTCTCCAGGCCGAGGTGCTCGCGCAAACGCTCGGCGTCGCGGACGATATTATCTTGGCGCAGCAACGCCAAGTGCGCTGCGGTGCGCTCCGCGGCCGGGCTCAATGCATCGATGCGGTGCGATCGGCCGGTGCCGCGCTGGTCCATGAGGATCACGCGGTACCGCTCCAGTGCCTTGCCAATAAGCCCCGTGGGTGTCAGCGGCCGGGGTGCTGGGAAACCAGGCCCGCCCTGGAGGTAAAGCAACGCGGGCAGGCCCTCTCCGCCGGGCGGGATGATTTCGCGGGCATAAAGCCCAAAAGTCCCGTGGGGATTGGAATAATCCCACGGGACTTCTAGGTGGTGCTCTTTAATTGTGTGGCCAAAGCGGCGGTAGTCGGTCATGCCCTCCCAGGCTAGTAGACTTCCAAGCCCTTCGAGCGGAAGACGTCGCGGATTTTCTCCACGTCCTCCGGCTTTGGCGGCTTCGTGTCTGCCAACTGGTAGGTCATATCTAGGCCTTCCCACTTGTCCTTGCCCATATTGTGGAAGGGCAAGACCTCGACGCGTTCGACGTTAGATTTCCATCGAGCCACGATATTGGCCACATTTTCCACGTTCTCTGGCGAGTCCGTGAGGTCAGGCACCACTACGAAGCGGATCCATACCGGCTTACCTATCTTGTTCAACCTGTCGCCGAAATCCAGTGTTGGCTGGAGCTGGCGTTGGGTGACCTTGCGGTAAGTTTCCTCGTCGCCCGACTTGACGTCGAGAAGCACGAGGTCGATATTGTCTAGGTCCTCGTCGCGCAAGCGCGCGCCCAAGTACCCAGCCGTATCGATGGTGGTGTGAATACCCGCATCGTGGACTTCCTTAAGCACGCGGCGCGTGAAGGAAATCTGGAAGAGGGGTTCGCCACCGGAGATGGTCAGACCGCCACCGGAAGCTTGGAAGATGGGCTTATAACGCTTGATGCGCTTGACCACATCCTCGACCCGCTCCAGTGTGCCGGTCTTCATCTCCCAGGTGTCTGGATTATGGCAGTACTGGCAGCGCAGTGGGCATCCGGACATGAACATCGTCATGCGGGTTCCTGGGCCATCGACGGCGGTCACGAGCTCCCAAGAGTGCACGAGGGCGATATCGCCGGTACGGCGCGCCTCCATGAGCTCCGGGCGGGTAATGTCATCGAGTTGTGCATTATCTCCCAGGCCCGCAGCTACGCCGCGGACACGCTCTCCTTCTTCCGGAGAGAGGGTGACAACACCAGTAACGCCATCAGCCATGATTAAGAACCCTGGTGGAAGGTGCGGGAGATAACGTCGAGCTGCTGCTCCTTGGTCAGCTTGACAAAGTTAACAGCGTAGCCAGAGACGCGAACGGTGAGGTTCGGGTACTTCTCTGGGTGCTCAACGGCGTCCTCGAGGGTGGACTTGTCCAGCACGTTGATGTTGGCGTGGTACAGACCAGAGTTCATCTGGTGTGCATCGCGGTTTGCCTTCATTGCTGACATGCGGTCTTCGAAAGTTGGGGTTGCCATGATTTTCTCCTTTTCGAGATGGTTGAGGGTTGAGTGGTTTTTACTTCTCCATGATGAAGCCGGCATCCAGAACGCCCACCAAGTTATTGATGCGCTCTTCTGGGGTGCGGCCCAATCCGGAAGGAGTAATGGTGTTGGTCAGCGAGATGCCGTCCAAGGCGTCCTTGTAATCCAGCTTGCCAACGGACAGCATGGAAGCAACCATGCCGTGGCTGTCGGCACCGTTTTCAGGGTTTGCGCCTGGGGAGAACGGCGTGCCGGCCTTGTGGCCCGACGGGAAGGCGCCTGTTGCCTTGCCGTAGACCACGTTCGAGGTAATGGTCAGCACGGACTGGGTTGGGATGGCGTTGCGGTACATCGGGATGGCCTTAATCTTTTCCATCACGGTGTGGACGATGGTTGCGGCGATGTCATCGGCGCGGTCATCATCGTTGCCATAGAACGGGAACTCGCCCTCGGTGACGTAGTCCGTAATCAGGCCGGTCTCGTCACGGACCGGAGTGACCTTGGCGTACTTGATAGCAGCCAGGGAGTCGGCGACGATGGACAGGCCGGCGATGCCGCAGCCCATGGAGCGTACGATATTGGAATCGTGCAGCGCCATCTCGACTGCCTCGTAGGCGTACTTGTCGTGAGAGTAGTGGATGATGTTGAGGGCCTCAACATAGGTGCCAACAACCCAGTCCAGCATCTCTTCGTACTTCTGCCAAACTTCATCGAAGTCCAGCGGGCCATCGCCCTTGATGGGCTCGTAGCCTTCTACGACCTGCTTGCCGGTTACCTCATCGCGGCCACCGTTGATGGCGTAAAGCAGAGCCTTAGCGGCGTTCACACGAGCGCCGAAGAACTGCATCTGCTTGCCCACTTCCATCGGGGAAACACAGCAGGCAATTGCGGCGTCGTCGCCCCACTGCTCACGAATCTGGCGGTCAGACTCGTACTGGATGGAGGAGGTCTCAATCGAGATGTGGGCACAGAATTCCTTGTAGCCCTCTGGCAGCTTTGGATCCCAGAAAATGGTGATATTTGGCTCTGGTGAGGGGCCAAGGTTTACCAGGGTCTGCAGCAGACGGAAGGAGGTCTTGGTGACCATGTGGCGGCCGTCGTTGCCGAAGCCAGCATCAGACCAGGTTGCCCAGTACGGGTCGCCGGAGAAGATCTGGTCATAATCGATGGTGCGCAGGAAGCGGACGATGCGCAGCTTGAGAACCAGGGAGTCGATGATTTCCTGGGCGTCTTCCTCGGTGATGATGCCAGCGGCGAGGTCGCGCTCGAAGTAGCAATCGAAGAAGGCGGACAGGCGGCCGATGGACATTGCGGCGCCATCCTGGGACTTAATGGATGCCAGGTAGCCGAAGTAGGTCCACTGTACTGCCTCGTGAGCGGTCTTAGCCGGCTTGGAGATGTCGAAGCCGTAGGACTCAGCCATCTTCTTGAGCTTCTTCAGGGCCTTGATCTGCTCGGAGTGTTCCTCGCGGAAGCGTGCCCAGTGCTCAGAGAAGCCAGCGTCTGCGACGGAATCGCGGGAAGCCTGCTTTTCCTCGATCAGGTAGTCCACACCGTAGAGAGCCACGCGGCGGTAGTCACCGATGATGCGGCCACGGCCATAAGCATCCGGCAGACCGGTGATGATGTGTGATGAACGAGCAGCGCGGATGCGCGGGGTGTAGATATCGAAGACCGCATCGTTGTGGGTCTTGCGGTAACGGGTGAAGATCTTCTCCACCTCAGGGTCGACTTCCTTGCCTGCTTCGCCGATGGCCTGCTTGACCATGCGCCAGCCACCGAACGGCATCATGGCGCGCTTCAGCGGGGTATCGGTCTGCAGACCGACGATAACGTCGTCGTCCTCTGAGATATAGCCGGCCGGGAAAGCGTCAATGTCGGTCGGGGTGTGGGTGTCAACGTCGTAGACGCGCTTTTCGCGCTCGACGGACAGGTAGTTCTTCTCCAGGGTCTCCCAGACGCGCTTGGTCTTTTCGGTCGGGCCCGCCAGGAAGCTGGAATCGCCGTCGTACGGCGTGTAGTTACGCTGAATGAAGTCGCGGACGTTGATGCCCTCGGTCCATGGACCGGACTCAAATCCCTTCCACGCTTCAAACTGTTGAGGCTGCGTTGCGGTAGTCATAATTCCCTTCTTTCGGGCGAATTTCTATCAGGGGTAAATGCCGCTTTTTCGAGCCACAGCACCAAGCCCCTCTGGCCTCAATTGTTGACTACATCAGCGGTAATAACAAGTTCAGCAGACGTTGGAAAGGCTAAAAATAAACCGGTCGTGTTGTTTCGCTGGTTAGTGATTTCATGCAGAACGCACGTACGTCTTAGATCGGGGGTGAACTAGCCCCGAACGTGTTCCTCATCACCCCGATTTTTTGGCCGCTACCTGCACGAACCTCTACTGTTAAACCCGTTCAGCTTCGCTTCCGCACAAAGGAGGACTTCGTGGCTTCCCAGCCCAAGCATCCAGTAGATACCGTCCCACCCGCCCCCAAACTAGCCGCCTTGGGTTTGCAGCACGTACTGGCCTTTTATGCCGGGGCGGTTATCGTTCCACTGCTCATCGCCGGCTCGCTTAACCTGGATGCGGAAACCACCATCCACCTCATCAATGCGGACCTTTTGACCTGTGGCATAGCAACGATCATTCAGTCCATGGGCGTCGGCAAGCGCATTGGCGTGCGCCTGCCCATCGTGCAGGGCGTAACCACAACGGCCGTCTCCCCGATTATTGCCATTGGCCTGGGCGCAACCGACGGCGAAGGCGGGGTGGCCTCGCTGCCGACCATTTATGGCGCCATCATCGTCGCCGGCCTGTTTACTTTCTTCGCGGCGCCGGTCTTTGGCAAAGTGCTGCGTTTCTTCCCGCCGGTGGTCACCGGTTCGGTCCTGCTGGTGATGGGCACTTCACTATTGGGGGTTTCGGCCAATGACTTTGTCAATTACACCGAGGGAGTTCCAGCCACCCGTGACCTGCTCTACGGTTTTGGCACGCTCGCGGTCATCATTTTGGTGCAGCGTTTTTCCTCTGGCTTCCTAGGCACCCTGGCCGTGCTCATCGGCCTAGTCTTGGGTACGGGCGTAGCGCTCGTGCTAGGCGACGCCTCCTTTAGCGAAGTCTCCTCCGCCCCCGCTCTCGGTATCACCACCCCGTTCTACTTCGGCATGCCAAAGTTCGACGTGGTGGCTATTTTCTCGCTCATCATTGTCATGATCATCACCATGGTGGAGACCACTGGCGATGTCTTTGCCACCGGCGAGATTGTCAAAAAGCGCATCCGTCGCGATGATGTCGTGCGCGCCATCCGCGCCGATGGCCTTTCCACCCTGGTGGGCGGCGTAATGAACTCCTTCCCGTATACCTGCTTTGCACAAAACGTCGGTCTGGTCCGCCTGACCAGCGTGAAATCGCGCTGGGTGGCCGTGGCTGCCGCCGGATTCATGATGGTATTGGGCATTTTGCCCAAGGCCGGTGCGGTCGTGGCCGCCATCCCCTCCCCTGTGCTTGGCGGCGCCTCCCTGGCGCTTTTCGCCAACGTAGCGTGGGTGGGCCTACAGACCATCGCCAAGGCCGATCTTTCCGATGGCCGCAATTCCGTCATCGTCACTTCCGCGCTCGGCTTGGCCATGCTGGTGACCTTCAAGCCGGATATCGCCACGGCCTTCCCGGAGTGGGCGCAAACCTTCGTCTCCTCCGGCATGTCCATCGGCGCCATTACCGCCATCGTGCTTAACCTGCTGTTCTTCCACACCGGGGGAAAGCAGGGCACGCAGGTGTCTCGGGCCGTCGGCAAGAGCGTAAGCCTACAGCAGCTCAACAATGCCTCCCGCGAGGAATTCGTCTCCGCGCTGCGCCCGCTGTTCAATAACGAGACGTGGCCGCTCGAACTGGCGTGGGAGTCGCGGCCTTTCAGCGATGTCAATGAGCTGCGCGCCGCCATTCAGGTAGCCGTGCTGACCGCGGATGATTCCCGCCGTGCTGCCCTCATCCACGATTACCCTGCCATGGATGAGCTGCTGCTTGCCGACGCCGACGAAGCCGCCACCATCTCCGCCGACCGCGGCTCCTTGGGGCTAACCGACTTGGATGATGTGCAGACCGAGCGCATTACCGAGCTTTCCGCCGCCTACCGCGAGCGCTTCGATATGCCCTTTGTGGCTTATCTGGATACCAATGACACCGTTGACCGCGTCATTGACGCCGGCGTACGCAGGCTGGCTAACTCCCCAGAGCAGGAGTACCGCACCGCGCTGGGTGAGATCGTAGAGATTGCCAACGACCGCTTCGATATCTTGCTAGCCGATGCCAACCCGGTCCGTTCTTCCTGGGACCGCAAGTTCACCGAGGTGGACTAGCTAACGGAAGGAAAAATCTACCTCAGCCTCCGGGTCCACGCCGGAAATAATGCCGGTGTAGAACTGCTTGGCCTGGCTTTGGAGGACATCGCGATTATCCGCGATGTCCTTTTTCTTTTTGTCCTCATCCAGAATCTTGGTGATGGTTTCCGCTTTATCGATATCCGGGGTAATCCAGCTCAGCGCGCCATTATCGTCCACCGCGGTTTCGAAGTTCTCATCCGAGTGGCCAATGAAAATGAACTCGGGGACCTGCACGCGGAAATGGTGCGGGGATTCCTCTTCTACGTGCACCCGGGATCCTTCAATGCCGAGCTTCGCGCGGTAGGAGTACTTGATGTATTGGGTACGCTCACTGCCTGGGACCTGCCAATTCCACAGCGTGCTGGTGGCGGACTCCTCCGATAATCCCTCAATCCCCAAGGAGACGAGCACCACTTGTTCCTCGCGCTCCACGGCCTTGATGACCTTGGTATTGCTCGATTCGGTCTCCACGTCCACCGGTTCCCGGACTTGCCACACCACCACCGCAGCTACCGCCAGGGCGGCGATGAGAATGACAGCGATAAGGGTGGAAAACAGCTTTTTCATAATGCCCATCTTAGGGTGAAATACGGACGGTGATATGCGAAAACGCCGCCGGCCACGAGGGTCGACGGCGCCTATGGTGCGCCCGGTGAGACTTGAACTCACACGTCATAAGACACTAGAACCTAAATCTAGCGCGTCTGCCAATTCCGCCACGGGCGCGGGGGACTTGACATAGTGTACACGGTGGGCGGGTAATCCAGAAACCAGGGGTGTTCTGTTTTCCGGCCGCTGGTGGGTAGGGTGGAACGCGTGAGCACTCAAGAGGAACAGAAAAACAAGCGCGTGCAGGTGCGATGGTGGCACATCCTCCTCATCGCGTTTTTCGTCGTGCTCTTCCTATTCCTGGCCTATTGGCAATGGACCCGCTTCCGCTCCGGCTCGGGCACCTTCCAAAACCTGGGCTATGCCTTCCAGTGGCCACTGTTTGCCGTGTTCGTGGTTTATGCCTATCGCACCACGCTGCGCTATGAAAACGAGCGCCTCGCGGCCGAGGAAGAAGCCCGCGACATGCATGACACAGACAAAACCGCCCCGGCCGACACTCCCACACAGCCGCAGGCAGAAACCAAAATTGATGAGGATTTTTTGCCCCAGCGGCCCCAGATGGATGTGGAAACGTTCAACGCCATGAATACCCCGCGCCGCCGGCGCGGCGAGAATGAAGAAAGCTGATTATGACCAATAAAGTTCACCCCGCCCGCCAAGCCCGCATCCGCGGACCCTTGAAGTTTTTCTCCATCGCGGCCACTGTGACCGGTATCTTCTTGATCATCCTGGTCATCCGCATGGTCTGCCAGTACATCATTGGCATGGATATCCCCGAGTGGGCCACCTATATCGCGATCGTGCACGGCATCGCGTACATGACCTACCTGCTGTCCATCCTCATCCTCGGCCCGCGCGCGCTGTGGCCGGTGGGCAAGCTCTTTACCACCGCCCTTGCGGGCGTGGTGCCCTTCCTGTCCTTCTGGATGGAGCACAAGCGCCGCAAGGAAATCACGGAGGAGTTCCAACTCTAAGAGTTGTGAACAAGCTCCGCGATGGCGGGGACAAGTTGACTAAGAGCGCGGCCGCGATGCGAGACCGCGTTCTTTTCTTCTGGGAACATCTCTGCAGCCGATCGGGACTCGCCTTCCGGCTGGAAGAGCGGGTCATAACCAAAGCCGTTTTCCCCGCGCGGCTCGCGCAAGAAGCGGCCTTCCCAGCGGCCCTCGGCCACGTGCTCTGCGCCTTCGGGCGTGACGAGCGCGCAGACCGAGACAAAGGCTGCGGCACGGCGCTCATCAGGGACATCGGCCATCTGCGCCAAGACTAAGTCATTATTGGCCTGGTCATTGCCGTGCTGGCCGGACCAACGGGCGGAAAGCACGCCGGGCATGCCGTTGAGCTCTTCGATAGCGAGGCCCGAATCATCCGCCACGGTGGCATAACCGGTAGCGGCCACGCCAGCACGGGCCTTGATGAGCGCATTATCGGCAAAAGTGCGGCCATCTTCTACCGGTTCTGGATAAGGTTCCACGGCGGAAAGCGGGCGCAGCTCGACGCCCTCGATGCCGGCATCAACCAGAATCCGTTCCAGCTCGCCGAGCTTCTTAGGGTTATTAGATGCGACGAGAATTACCACCCCAGCGCCGCCTTCTGTGCGGCGATGAGTTCGCGGCAGCCCTTCTGCGCTACGTCGAGCATCTCGTTGAGCTCCTCCCGGCCAAAGAGACCGTGCTCACCGGTGCCCTGGATTTCAACGAAGTCGCCGGATTCCTGCATTACTACGTTGAGGTCGACCTCGGCGCGGGAATCCTCCTCATAAGGCAGATCAAGGCAGATTTCACCATCAATAATGCCTACCGAGACCGCAGCGATGGGATCGAGCAGCGGCTCGCCGGGGACGACGCCCTCGGCCTTGAGGTGTGCGATGGCGTCAGCCAGCGCAACATAGGCGCCGGTGATAGAGGCAGTGCGGGTGCCGCCATCAGCCTGGAGGACGTCGCAATCGAGCTGAATGGTGTTCTCCCCTAGCTCCTCCAAGTCCACTGCGGCGCGCAGGGAGCGGCCGACGAGGCGAGAAATTTCATGCGTGCGGCCCTTGACCTTGCCCTTCATGGATTCGCGCGGCATGCGATCGTGGGTGGCGGAAGGCAGCATGGCGTACTCGGCGGTAAGCCAGCCTTCACCGGAATCGCGCTTGAAGCGCGGCACGCCATATTCCACGGATGCGGTGCACATGACGCGGGTATTGCCAAACTCCACCAGCACGGAGCCGGCAGGGTTGGTAGTGAAATTGCGGGTAACGCGGACGCTGCGCATCTGGTCCAGCGCGCGCCCATCGGCACGAGTAAATTCAGTCATGCCGTCCAGCGTATCTTAGAACTCCATACCCGCGGCGCCGAGGATAATCTCACCGTCGAATTCGGAGCGAGCGGCCTCCAAGGTAGCTTGGGCATCGCCCCACGGTTGGATGTGAATGAGCACGAGCTTGCCCACGCCCGCCTCGCGCGCCGCCCTGCCAGCTTCCGCGCCCGACATATGCATATCCGGTGCCATCCCCTCCGAGCTCGCGCCCCAGGCTGCCTCACAGAGGAAAATGTCGGCGCCCCGTGCGGCGTCGACAAGCGCGGGCGTATATGAAGAATCACCGGAGTAGGTGATGGTCTGGCCCGTCTTAGTATGTTCCACGCGCAAAGCATAGGCCTCTACCGGGTGGGTGACCGGGAAGGGAGTGATATATACATCGTCGACAAGCTGGCGCTCGCCCGGCTCCCATGCGCTAAAGGCGAAGGTATCGGACATGTCATCGATGCCATCGACCTCATCGGAAGACAGGCGGCCCAGGTGCGTCGGCGTAGCCTCCGGCCCGAAGCACATATTTCTTGAGGCCGCGGGCGCCGTGGGATGGAAGCGGCGCCACACCATCAGAGAGGGGAAATCCAGGCAGTGATCGGCATGCAGGTGACTAAAAGCCACGTGCGCATCGCAAGGATCCTGCTGCTGTTCCAGCTGCGCTAAGGTGCCAGGGCCCATATCGAGGACGATGGACGGCGCATTATCGAAGGACAGCAAATAGCCGGAGGCGGGGTTCTGGGCGGTGGGGACGCTACCGGAGCAGCCTAAGATGGTCAGCTTCATGGGCTCAATAGTTCCATGAAATCGCCCCGCATGCGTACTCAACGTGCAAACGGGGGAGAAATTTGCACCTACTTATGCAATCCGCGGGCCGAGAAAGCGTGTGGCAAGGCGGGCAAAGGCTTCCGGGTCACCGGTCGATTCAAAGGTGTGGACCGGCTGAGTATCTGCGGGGGCCAACATATCGGTTTCCGTGAGAATCCGCATAACGTCCTTGGTGGTTTCCTCCGAAGATGTCACCAGCGAGACATTATCTCCCATAGCTAGCTGGATGATGCCGGTCAACAGCGGATAGTGCGTACAGCCCAAGACCAGCGTGTCTACTCCTTGTGCTTGGAGCGGGGCCAAATAGCCCTCAGCGACGCCGAGGATCTGGCGGCCGGCGGTAATGCCACGCTCTACAAAAGGAACAAAATCCGGGCAGGCGGTAGCGAAAGCCTGTACCTTCGGATTGAGCGCAAAAAGGTCCTGATAGGCGCCGGATTTGATGGTGCCTTCGGTGCCGATGACGCCAATTTTTCCGTTGCGCGTGGTGGACATGGCGCGGCGCACCGCGGGACGGATAACCTCCACGATGGGGATATCGTAGCGTTCACGCGCATCATGCAAGAAGGCGGCTGTGGCGGTATTGCACGCTATGACCAACATCTTGCAGCCGCGTTCCACCAGCCGATCTGCCACGTCCTGAGAAAAGGCGCGGACTTCTGAGATGGGCCGCGGACCGTAGGGGCTATGGGCAGTATCGCCGGTATAGATGACGGATTCCTGCGGCAGCTGTTCCATCACTGCGCGTGCCACGGTGAGCCCGCCCACGCCGGAATCAAAGATGCCAATTGGAGAGGTTGCGGTAGGCATTAGCGCTTCACTGCCTTAACCGGATCGTCCGAGGTAATGGTCATGCCGGCTAGAATGCCGCCGATGGCGCCGAAAAGGTGGCCTTGCCAGCTCACTCCCTCGTAGACGGGCAGCACGCCCCACACCAAGCCGGAATAGGCAAAGCCGAGAACAATGCCCAAAATGGTCTGGATGAGCGATCGATTGAAGATACCGCGCACAATCAGATATGCCAGCCAGCCATAGACCAAACTGGACGCCCCGATGTGGGAGGTACCGGGGCCACCAATGAACCACGTGCCAAGGCCTGCGACCAGAGTGGTAATCAGGGTAACTTCCCACCAAGCCTTGCGGCCGGACAGGCCGATAAGGAAGCAGAAAATGGCGCCGGGCACCGAATTGGACATGAGGTGCTCAAAGTTTGCATGCAGCAGTGGGGCGGTAAAAATGCCCCAGATGCCGTTGAAGTCCAGCGGGCGAATGCCGTAATTAGATAGCTGGCCGCCAAAAAGGAACGCGTTAATAATGTGGACCGCCCACTCCACCACGAGGAAGCCAAAAGCTATAGAAAATCCGGTGGTGATGCGCCCGCTGCGAGTGTAGTTTTTGGAATCGCCACGATTGACCTGGCCCGCGGGCGCCGGCCGGTAGTTAAATGTTCCACCTGAAGTCATAATGCGCCTTATCTTAGTCCAGCAGATCGCGGTACACGCTCAAGCCCAAGCCAGGCTCGGCGGCGGTAACCGCGTTGACAATCGCTTCCTCCACGGCATCGGCGGCAGCGGCGCAAATCTGGGTCATTATCTGCGTGCTGAGTTCGGCCGGGCGCTGCGCGGTGGATAAGGCGAAGATGGTGTCACCATCTAACGGTGAATGCGCAGGACGCACCGCGCGGGCAATGCCATCGTGGGCAGTCATGGCCAAGCGCTGGGCTTGGGCAGTGTTAACGGGGGCGTCGGTAAGCACGGCACCGATGGTGGTATTGAGCTTGGACTCCGCTGGATGTGGCAAGGCGCGGTAGGCAGCAGCATTGACCGCGGTGCTCCCTGGCGCACCGTAGAGCCGGCCGGACTGCGGATCGATGACCTCACCCACAGGGTTGGCGACCATCGCGGCGCTAACCTCGTAATTTCCTTCCCGGCGCGTAGCTAGGCCGAAGCCACCCCGCAGCTTGCCGGCGGTAGCACCCACGCCGGCTCCCACCGTGCCCATGGTTTCATCATTGCCCGCCAGCGCGGCTCGGAGCGCGGCCGCGCCCTCTTCCGGCCCGGGTCGGGAAGGCCCGACCAAGAGGTCAAAAATGACGGCACCGGGAACGATGGGCACACGCGGACCGGGTTTTTCCTCGCCAAAGACCGGGAAGCCAATCCCCTGCTCTGCCAGCTCATTCATCACGCCGTCCGCGGCTGCCAAGCCAAAGGCGGAGCCGCCCGACAACACCACTGCGTGAACCCGCTCGACCGTATTATGTGGCTGCAAGAGATCCGTTTCCCGGGTGCCTGGTCCGCCACCGCGCACGTCGACGCTGCCGAGCGCGCCGCCCGGCCCGCAATAGAGCACCGTGACGCCGGTATCGGTGCCGCTAAAATGCCCGATGCTAATGCCGCCCAGCATTAATCCATCAGCACCTGAAGTAGCGAATCCTGGCAAAAGGCAAGCCATTCCACCAGGCTATCGCGGTCCAACATCAGGTTGTCATCAGAAACATCGCCCGCCGCAACGTAGAGGCGCAGATCGTTTAGGCCGGCAACGAAGGCGTGGGCCTCCTGCTCATTAATGCTGACCTCTACCCCACCGGTGGGGCCGAGAGCCGTGCCGATCACCTGGAGGTTTTCCAATTTGGCGCGCGCAATGTCATTTTCGTGCAGCGAACGCAGCAAAGAAGCATCGCCTTCGTATTCCTCATCGCCGGGCATTTCAAAGTCTGGAAAGAGGCGGGCCAGTGAAGGATCTTCTGGGGCTTCCGTATGCCCAGTAGGCATATCCAGCATCTCTGCTAGCTCATCCTTAGGTGCGGACTGGGCGCGCCCGATGATGGCCTCAGAGACGGTAGCGGTGAGATCTCCCAAAACCTCGCGCTCCATCGGCTCGAAGACAGCCGTAATTTTTGGCGCGCGCATAAGGGACTTCTTTTTCTTCCACGGTTGCATCTAGTTAACCTGCCTGCTGCATCGTCGCCCACAGACCAGCGATCTGGAGCTTTTTCACGTCCGCTTCAATCTTGTCGCGCTCGCCGCTGGACACGGCGGCCTTGCCCTCAGTATGGACCTGCATCATAAGTTCATTGGCCCGCTTCTTGTCGTATCCCAAAACCGTTTGGAATACATAGGACACGTAGCTCATGAGGTTGACTGGGTCATCCCACACGATGCACATCCACGGGAGGTTCTCGCTCGTGGCCACATCTACGTCGATTTCTTCGTCCAATTCGGGCGTAGCCATAGGAGAGCTCATGCGGACTACGGGAAATTGCGCCTTCATGCTTTCTAGCCTAACCACTTTTGGGGATTTATTGTGGGCCAGCCCGATCTAGCTGCGGACAATCTAGGTCCAAAGAATCTAAACCTCTGAAAAACACCTAGTCAGTGGGTATTATCACTCACGTGAATGACAAAGCTATTCCTAATGATCGCTCCACCGCTTTACTGACGGATAAATACGAGCTCACTATGCTCCAGGCCGCGCTGCGAGACGGCTCGGCAAACCGCCAGGTCACCTGCGAGGTATTCGGCCGCCGTCTGCCCAATGAGCGCCGCTACGGCGTGGTTGCCGGCACCGAGCGGGTCCTGCGGGCGGTGGAGGATTTCCGCTTTTCAGCCAATCAATTGGCAGAGATGGACTTCCTGGATGAGAAAACCAAGGAATACCTGCGTCACTACCGCTTTTCTGGGCAGATTGACGGCTACCGCGAGGGTGAACTCTATTTCCCCAACTCCCCCATCTTGACGGTGCGCGGCACCTTTGGAGAGTGCCTCATTTTGGAGACCGTTATTTTGTCCATCATGAATGCCGATTCCGCGGTGGCCTCGGCCGCCTCCCGCATGGTCACGGCTGCCGATGGCCGCCCGATTATCGAGATGGGTTCGCGCCGCACCCACGAGTATGCGGCGGTAACCGCCGCCCGCGCAGCCTACCTGGCTGGCTTCGAAGCCACCTCCAATTTGGAGGCGGGCTACCGCTACGGCATCCCTGTCTCCGGTACCGCGGCCCACTCCTGGACTTTGGCGCACACGAACCCGGATGGCACTCCGAACGAAGAGGCCGCCTTCCGCTCCCAGATCGACACCCTAGGCGTGGACACCACGCTGCTCGTAGATACCTATGACATCACCAAGGGCGTAGAAACCGCAGTGAAAGTAGGTGGCCCGCAGCTAGGTGGGGTCCGCATAGATTCCGGTGACTTGGGCGCCGTTACCCGCCGCGTGCGCAAACAGCTGGATGATTTGGGCAACCACAACACCAATATCGTGGTCTCTTCCGACCTCGACGAGTTCGCTATCGCCGGCCTGCGCGGCGATCCGGTAGACGTCTACGGCGTCGGTACGTCTGTGGCAACCGGGGCTGGCGCACCCACCGCCGGCATGGTCTACAAGGTCGTAGAAGTAGACGGCATCCCAGTGGCCAAGCGCTCTACTTCCAAGCAGTCCGTCGGCGGTGCCAAGCGCGCGCTGCGCACCTACCGTTCCTCTGGCGTGGCCGTGGAGGAAATCGTTTACCCCTTTGACGCACCAGCGCCGGATACCGGTCAGCTCGACACCCACGAGATGACCATTCCGCTCATGCGCGATGGACACATCGTTGACGACCTGCCGGATCTGCATGCCTCCCGGGAATATTTGAACCAAGCCCGCAAGACCCTGCCGTGGGAAGGCCTAGCGCTCTCCCGCGATGAAGCGGCCGTGCCTACGCGGATGGTGGGGTTTAAAAAGTAGACCGCTAGACTGTGTGGGGTGAGTGAGCACGCAGATGAGCCCCTAAACCTCGACACGGAAACGCTGCTGGACAAGGCCGTTGCTGCGTTGGGTGGCAGCCAGCGCGAAGGCCAGGTGCGCATGGCCACGGCCGTCGCGGCCGCGCTCGATAAGGAGCGCCACTTAGCAGTGCAGGCCGGTACCGGCACCGGTAAGTCGCTGGCCTACCTAGTCCCGGCTATCCGGCATGCAATGAACTCAGGGTCCACCGTCATCGTCTCCACCGCTACCCTGGCATTGCAGCGCCAGCTGGTGGAGCGCGATCTGCCCCGGCTCACGAAGGCCCTTGCCCCTGTTATGGAGCGCACTCCTACCTTCGCCATCATGAAGGGCCGCAATAACTACTTGTGCATGAATAAGATTGCGGCGACCCCGGATGATCCGGAAGCTCTTATCGACGAATCCGAAATCTCCCGCCGCGGCAAGGCCGTGCGCCGCATCCACGAGTGGGCACAGGAAACCGAAACTGGTGACCGCGATGACCTCGAGCCAGGTGTACCGGACCTGGTGTGGCGGGCGGTGTCGGTAACGTCAAACGAGTGTTTGGGGGCTTCGCGTTGCCCGCACGGGCCAGACTGTTTTGCGGAAGAGGCTCGCCGGGCGGCTGCCGACGTCGATATCGTGGTCACCAACCACGCCATGCTGGCCATCGACGCTATCTCTGAGGCAAATATTTTGCCCGAACACGACGTGGCCATTATCGATGAGGCCCACGAGCTCGACGGCCGGATCACCTCCGTGTCCACCGCGGAGATTACTACCCGCGCCATCAAGATGGCCGCCAACCGCGCGAAGTCCTTAGGCAATGCCGGCAATCTTTCGGATCTGGCCGAGGAATTCGATGACCTGATGAAAATCCAGGAGCCCGGGCGGTGGACCGACTTGGATGAAACTTCGCAGGGCCACCTGCGCGCGCTTGCCGAAGAGTTCCTGCGCGTTAAGTCTCTCGTTTCACGCGCCCCCGAAGGCGAGGCCACCGATGACCCAGAAAAGAACGCCGAGCGCCAAAACTTAAGCAACCACCTCTCCGACCTCGCGCAAGCCGTATCACGCATGCTGGAGGTCTTCGCCACCGATGACCCAGCCAAGCAGGACGACGTAGTCTGGCTCGAACGCGATCCGCGCAGCGACGCCGAAACCCTCGCCGTGGCACCCCTGTCCATCGCCCACATGCTGCGCGAGAACCTCTTTGGGGAACAAACTGTTGTGCTTACCTCGGCCACTCTCGCCCTCGGCGGCCGCTTTGATGCTATGGCCGCACAGTGGGGCATGCCGAGCGGCACCTATGACACCTTGGACGCGGGCACGCCCTTCGACCCAGCCAAATCCGGCATTTTATACACCGCCAAGCATCTGCCCGCTCCGGGCCGCGATGGGCTGTCTAAAGAATCGATCGAGGAGATCTATGAGCTCATCATGGCCGCCGGCGGGCGCACTCTCGGATTGTTTTCCTCTCGCCGGGCCGCGGAAGAAGCAGCCGCCGCGCTCAAACCCCGTATCCCGTTTGACCTCTTCGTGCAGGGCGAAGATTCCATCGGTGCGCTAGTAGAGAAATTCTCGCAGAAGGAAAACTCCTGCCTCTTCGGAACGCTTACCCTATGGCAGGGCGTGGACGTGCCAGGGCCGGCGTGCTCGCTGGTCATCATCGACCGCATTCCATTCCCTCGCCCAGACGATCCCCTCATGCAGGCGCGCGCCCAAGCAGCCGATGCCGCCGGCCGCTCCGGGTTCATGGAGGTCTCCGCCAATCACGCCGCCTTGCTGATGGCGCAGGGAGCCGGCCGTCTGCTGCGCCACGTGACCGATCGCGGCGTGGTCGCCGTGCTTGATAACCGCCTGGAGTATAAGCGCTACGGCAGCTTCCTCAAGGCCTCCATGCCGCGCTTTTGGCAGACCACTGACGCGAGCACGGTCCGGGGTGCGCTTAAGCGATTGGTCGCCGCAGGGCGCACACGGTAGCCGAGTCTGGCGCGATTTCCGTAAAGCCGGCGTCAACGATGACCACGGCGCCGTCCTGTGCGCAGGCGGTGCGAAAATCCGTCGCGGAAACCTCGCGCACCGAAAGCCGAAAGTCAGTTTCTGCCCAGTCGCGTGCTTCATCCACCGACATCGCAGCGGCCAGCATCATCGAGCCGTGGCCTACCTGTGCCGCGACTTTGCCCGCAGACATGTCGAGGCTGCGGTCGACGTAGATAACGGGGGCATCGCTAAGCGGGGCTCCGGGTTCGTCATAGGCAAGGTCGGTGTGGCCGATCTGCAGCTTGGCAATGAGAGGATCCACCTCTGCTACGGCCGAGGGCGCAAAAGCGCGGGCGCGGTCCGCTACGGTCACGCCGGGCAGGCTTTGTACATCGCGCCACGCTTTATTGCGCGCGCGGCGGGCGATCTTGCGGATGCGGTGGCCATACCACTGCCCCAGCGCCTGCGCGAAGGCGCCGTCCTCGCCCGCGCGCTCGTCGAGGCACACCGCCACCACAGCGCGCGCGGCCGCTTCTAGCACCGCCGTACGTGTCGGCGGCTCCTGCTTCGGCAGATTAAGCGCAATCTGCATAGCTTGAATCGTGGCCGGATCATCTGGGTTCTCGGGATCATCGCGCCAGGAGCGTGAATCACAGGCTTCCACCAAACGCTGATGCGCTCTGTCGAATTTATTCATCAACAACCTCCTCGGCCGGAATACCCAAAATTTGCAGGACCTCATCCAACCGCCGGTGGTTCACAGAGGTATCTGCCACTTCCTGCAGGGCTGGTTTAGCATTGAAGGCAATCCCCAGCCCAGCAGCAGAAATCATATCGATGTCATTGGCGCCATCGCCCACGGCCACCGTCTGCTGCATACTCACCCCGGAATCCGCAGCGAACTCCCGGAGGAATTCCTCCTTCGCTTTGCGGTCAACCACCGTGCCGGTCACCCGGCCGGTGAGCTTCCCATCTGCGATCTCCAAGGTATTGGCGCGCACATAGTCCAATTCCATCTCCGCAGCTAGGCCCTCTAATACTTGGATGAATCCGCCGGAGACCACCGCAGTGCGGTAGCCAATGCGATTCAACGTGGCGATGGTTTCCCGGGCGCCCGGAGTCAATTGAATATCGCGGGCCACCTCATCGATAATGGCGGCATCCAGCCCTTCCAGCACGGCGACGCGCTCACGCAGGGAAGCCTCAAAGTCCAGCTCCCCGCGCATGGCCCGGGCTGTTACTGCGGCAACCTCGTTCTCCTTTCCCGCATGGGCGGCCAGCATCTCGATGACCTCGCCTTGAATGAGGGTGCTATCGCAGTCGAAGCACACCAAACGCTTGGAACGCCGACCCAGGCCCGCGGGTTCAATGGCGATATCGATGCCGATCTGCTGCGCCAGCTCCGCTAATGCCTGGCGCACAGGTGCGGCGGAACCATCGAGAGATAGGAAAAGCTCCAGCCCGGTCAACGGAGAGGTTGAAAGCCCGCGGATGCGATCGATATTGGCATCGAAGTTGGCCAGTACGCGGGCAACTTCCTCCATGTGATGGGCGGTAACCTGCGTGCCCATGAGGACCACCACATAGCTCGAGCGGGCTCGAGCGGTGGATTTTTCCTCCCGCAGGTCTACAGATACCTGCTGACCGTAAATGCTCAAGGTATTGCGCAGCCCCTGTGCAATTTGCTCGGCGCGCGCCCCGGGAATGAGGGTATGGGCAGCGAGGGTAATGCGGCCGGAAAAGATGGCTTGTTCGACGTCGACAAGCGTGGCGTTATGGGCCGCCAGAACGCGGAAAAAGGCCGCCGAGACCCCAGGCTTATCCGGCCCGCTGGTGGTGATGACTGCATTGGTATCAGCTTGAGTACTCACGCCGCCCATTATCGCACGTGGGGTACAGAAGATACGCCAAAGCCGCCTCCCATTACCCATTAAGGGCTGGGAGGCGGCTTTAGTCAGGAGTTTGTGCGAGTTACTTCGCTTTAGTGGCTACCCACGTGTGCTTCCTCGCGCATGCGCTGAACCATATGCGGGTAGTGCAGCTCGAAGGCCGGACGCTCGGAGCGGATACGCGGCAGGGACACGAAGTTGTGGCGCGGCGGTGGGCAGGAGGTTGCCCACTCGAGGGAGTTGCCGTAGCCCCATGGGTCATCCACGGTGACAATCTCGCCGTAGCGCCAGGACTTGAATACGTTCCAAATCAGCGGGATGACGGAGGCGCCGAGGACGAAGGAGAAGATGGTGGAAATCTGGTTGAAGACCGTGAAGCCATCAGACTCCAAGTAGTCAGCGTAACGACGCGGCATACCCATGTTGCCTACCCAGTGCTGAACCAAGAAGGTGCCGTGGAAGCCGATGAAGGTCAGCCAGAAGTGAATCTTACCCAAACGCTCATCCAGCATACGGCCGGTCATCTTCGGGAACCAGAAGTACAGACCCGCGAAGGCGGAGAACACAACGGTACCGAACAGGGTGTAGTGGAAGTGAGCAATCAAGAAGTAGGACTCAGCCAAGTGGAAGTCCAATGCCGGGGATGCCAGCATAACGCCGGTCATGCCGCCGAAGAGGAAGGTTGCCATGAAGCCCATAGCGAAGATCATCGGGGTATCCCAGGTGATGTGGCCCTTCCACATGGTGCCGACCCAGTTGAAGAACTTAACGCCGGTAGGCACCGCAATAAGGAACGTCATGAAGGAGAAGAACGGCAACAGGATAGCGCCGGTAACGAACATGTGGTGAGCCCACACAGCCATGGACAGGGCGCCGATGGCCAGCAGTGCGAAGACCAGGCCGATGTAGCCGAAGACCGGCTTGCGGGAGAAGACCGGAACAACCTCAGAAACAACGCCGAAGAATGGCAGTGCAAGGACATAAACCTCAGGGTGGCCGAAGAACCAGAACAGGTGCTGCCACAGGATGCCGCCACCGTTAGCGGAATCGTAGATGTGGCCGCCCAGCTTGCGGTCATACAGGACGCCCAGTGCTGCAGCGGTCAGCAGCGGGAAGATCATCAGCACGATGGCGGATGCGGTGAATACGGCCCAGCTGAATACCGGCAGGCGGAACATGGTCATGCCCGGTGCGCGCAAGGTCAGGATGGTCGTGATCATGTTGATAGCGGAGGCAATGGTACCGACACCGGTAGCGCCCACGCCGACGATCCACATATCGGCGCCAATGCCAGGGGTGTGGACACCATCAGCCAGCGGCATGTACATGGTCCAGCCGAAGTCAGCTGCACCACCTGGGGTGACGAAGCCCAGCAGCATCACGGTGCCGCCCAGCAGGGTAACCCAGAAGCCGAAGGCGTTCAGACGCGGGAAGGCCACGTCCGGCGCGCCAATTTGCAGCGGCAGGATGTAGTTACCAAAGCCCCACACAACTGGGGTTGCAAACAGCAACAGCATCACGGTGCCGTGCATGGTGAACAGCTGGTTGAACTGCTCATTAGACAAGAACTGGAGACCCGGGGTGAACAGCTCCGCGCGGATCAACAGTGCCATAAAGCCACCGAGGAAGAAGAAGCTGAAGGACATGATCAAGTACATGATGCCCAGCTGCTTGTGGTCGGTGGTGGTTAGAAATACCCAAGCCTTTGAACCGGTCTTCGCATTACCGGTTGGCTCTGGACGTGTAGGGGCGACATAATCGTCGACCCGTGGCGCCACAGCGGTCATAAAATCCTCCTGATTAACAAAGTGCCTGTGGGCAGGGCCCACCTACACCTAGGTTTACTCGCATTATATTAGGCCATTTTCCCCTGTTCTTTCCAGCTTCCCCCAATAATGAGCCGCACGACCACGCCTCGACACTAACCACATCTTTCACATAGGCCCTGCACGTGGCGCGGCCGCCAATTCTGGCACGGATTTTCGGCCCCCAATTACCGTGCTATATGTCACAGACGCGCTTAATTGTGCACCCCCAAAACGCGAAAACACACCCCCGCTCGTTATCAACCTTTCGATTGATTTAGAGCAGAAGGTGTGCCGCTAGACCACGCTGATCAGCGGGAATGCTTAGAAGTCCCAGTCGTCATCCGTGGTGTCCTCAGCCTTACCAATGACATAGGAAGAACCGGATCCAGAGAAGAAATCATGGTTCTCATCGGCGTTCGGGGAAAGCGAGGACAAAATGGCCGGCGAAACGCGGGTCTCATCGGCCGGGAAGAGCCCCTCGAAGCCCAAGTTATTCAGCGCCTTATTGGCGTTATAGCGCAGGAAGCGCTTAACGTCCTCAGTCCAGCCCAAGTCATCGTAGAGATCCTCGGTGTAGTCGATCTCATTGTCATACAGGTCGTAGACCAAGTCGAAGGTGTATTCCTTCAGCTCCGCCTGGCGCTCCTCATCCAGCTGCTTATAGGCCTGCTGGAACTTGTAGCCAATGTAGTAGCCGTGCACGGCTTCATCGCGGATAATCAGGCGAATGATATCGGCGGTATTGGTGAGCTTCGCGCGGGAAGAGAAGTACATCGGTAGATAGAAGCCGGAGTAGAACAAGAAGGACTCCAGCAAAGTGGAGGCCACCTTCTTCTTCAGCGGATCCTCGCCCTTGTAATAGGACAAGATGATCTTGGCCTTCTTCTGCAGGTTCTCGTTTTCTTCGGACCAGCGGAAGGCATCGTTGATCATGGGGGTGGACGCCAAGGTCATAAAGATATTGGAATAGGACTTGGCGTGCACGGACTCCATAAACGCAATGTTGGTGTAGACCGCCTCTTCGTGCAGGGTCTGGGAATCCGGGAGGAGGGAAATCGCACCGACGGTGCCCTGGATGGTATCCAGCAGCGTCAGGCCGGTGAAAACCCGCATGGTGGTTTCCTTTTCCTTCTCCGTCAGCGTCTTCCAGCTGGGAAGGTCATTGGAGACTGGGACCTTTTCTGGCAGCCAGAAATTACCGGTGAGGCGCTCCCATACCTCGAGGTCCTTTTCATCCGGGATGCTATTCCAGTTAATGGCCTTAACTGGCTTTTCATGACTAGAAACGTAGTCATCGTACTCGTGCGACACGCGGCGTCACTCCAATACTAAAAACGGACAAATTCAGGTCTCCAGCATACCCAATTCGCCCGCCCTCTAAGCCATTGTGCTGGATACCACTTACCTATACTGATTCCAGTTACTTCGGAGCATGCAAAGAAAGGATTTCCGCATGAGTGCCACCCCTCCCCTGCTGGGTTCCGTGGTGGATAGGCTCGGCGCCGAGATCGTAAGCGGAGACATCGCCGAGGGCGAGCGGTTCCGTCTGGGGGACGTCGAAAAGCGCTTTGGCATCTCCCGCACAGTGGCCCGTGAAGCCATGCGCACGCTCGAACACCTCGGCATGGTCCGCTCTGGGCGTCGCGTGGGAATCACGGTGCTGCCGATGGATAGTTGGGCGGTATATGACCCGGCGATCATTGGCTGGCGGTTAAATGATGACAAAACCCGCGGGCAGCAAGTGGCACGCCTCAACGAGTTGCGGCTGGGAATTGAACCGGTGGCGGCCCGACTCGCAGCCGGCAATGCCAGCGTCCGGCAGCGGGCGGAGCTCCTTCGCCTCGCCGCGCGTTTAGCCGAGCTAGAATCCACTCCTTCCCCGCGCGTGGGCGAGGAACTGGAAACCGATCTGCGTTTCCACACTTTAATTTTGCGGGCTTCCGGCAATGAGATGCTGGCCGCGCTCGCCCCTTCGCTAGTAGCCATGCTCAAGGGCAAGTCCGTCTTTGGTTCCCGCAAGCGCGATCCGATAGGCGGGACCACACAACTGCACATGGAGCTGGCCCGCGCCATTGATGCTGGGCTTGCCGACGCCGCCGAAAGCACCTCCCGCACCATCCTCGACCGCACCAGGGCAGAAAACGGTTAAACGCCTCGATGCACGTCCTTCCCCACGACGTGCATCGAGGCGTTCTACCTACCGTTTAGAGCATGCAGGATACGCAGCCCTCGACCTCGGTGCCCTCCAGCGCCATCTGGCGCAGGCGGATGTAATACAAAGTCTTAATCCCCTTGCGCCACGCATAAATCTGCGCACGGTTGACATCGCGGGTGGTTGCGGTGTCCTTGAAGAAGAGGGTGAGCGATAGACCTTGGTCCACATACTTAGTGGCTACGGCATAGGTATCGACGATCTTCTCGAAGCCGATCTCATAAGAGTCCTTGAAGTACTCCAAGTTGTCATTATCCATGTGCGGCGCCGGGTAGTAGACGCGACCGATCTTGCCTTCCTTGCGGATCTCAATCTTGGAAGCAATCGGGTGGATGGATGAGGTGGAGTTATTGATATAGGAAATCGAACCCGTCGGTGGCACTGCCTGCAGGTTGCGATTATATAGTCCGTACTTGGCCACGTCCTGCTTCAACTCCTCCCAGTCCTGGGCGGACGGGGTGTGGATCGAAGAGGACCCGAAAAGCTCCTGGACCTTCTTTGTCTGCGGCTTGAACTCTTCCGGATCGTAGCGGTCGAAGAATTCGCCGGAGGCGTACTCGGACTGCGGGAACTCCTTAAAGTACTCACCGCGCTCGCGGGCAATCTTATTAGAGGCACGCAATGCCGCATACAGCACGGCCGCGAAGTAGGCATTAGTGAAATCCAAGCCTTCTTCCGAGCCATACTCGATGTGCTCGCGACCCAAGTAACCGTGGAGGTTCATCTGGCCCAAGCCGATAGCATGAGACTCATCGTTTCCGCGGCGCACAGACGGCACGGAATCGATGGACGTCTTATCCGCCACAGCGGTCAGGCCACGGATGGCAGTCTCCACCGTAGTGGCGAAGTCCGGCGAATCCATGGTCATCGCGATATTCAGCGAGCCCAGGTTACAAGAGATATCGCTGCCCAGCTCCTGGTAGGTCAGATCCGCATTGAATTCGGAAGCGGAGTTAACCTGCAGGATCTCCGAGCACAGGTTGGACATGTTGATCCACGACGTCTTTACCGGATTGGCGCGGTTCACGGTGTCCTCGAACATGATGTACGGGTAGCCGGACTCGAATTGCAGCTCTGCCACGGTCTGGAAGAAGTGACGGGCGTTGATCTTCTTCTTACGGATGCGTGGGTCTTCTACCATCTCCTCATAGTGCTCAGTAACGGAGATGTCACCGAAGGCCTTGCCATAGACGCGCTCTACGTCATACGGCGAGAAGAGGTACATATCGTCATTGCGCTTGGCCAGCTCGAAGGTGATATCCGGCACGACGATGCCCAGCGAGAGGGTTTTAATGCGGATTTTCTCGTCCGCGTTCTCACGCTTGGTATCCAGGAAGTCCATGATGTCTGGGTGGTGCGCATTGAGATAGACCGCACCAGCGCCCTGGCGGGCACCAAGCTGGTTGGCATAAGAGAAGGAATCCTCCAGCAGTTTCATTACTGGGATAACACCGGAAGACTGGTTCTCAATGTGCTTAATGGGCGCGCCGGATTCACGAATATTAGACAGCAGCAGGGCCACGCCGCCGCCACGCTTGGAAAGCTGCAGCGCGGAGTTGATGGAGCGTCCAATTGACTCCATATTGTCCTCGATGCGCAGCAGGAAGCAGGACACGAGCTCGCCACGCTGGGCCTTGCCGGCGTTGAGGAAGGTTGGGGTGGCCGGCTGGAAACGGCCGTTCATAATCTCGTCCACAAGGCGCTCTGCCAAGCCAGTATCACCATCTGCCAAGAATAGGGCGGTCATGGAAACACGATCCTCAAAGCGCTCGAGGTAGCGGCGACCATCAAAGGTCTTCAGCGTGTAGCTGGTGTAGTACTTATACGCGCCCAGGAAAGACTTGAAGCGGAATTTACAGGAATAAGCGCGCTTAAAAAGCTCCTTAATAAAGGAGAAGTCATACTGCTCGATGACTCGTGGGTCGTAGTACTTGTTATTAATCAGGTAATCGATCTTTTCTTCCAGATCATGGAAGTAGACCGTGTTTTGATTAACGTGCTGCAGGAAGAATTGGTTTGCGGCCTCGCGGTCTTTATCAAACTGAATCTTGCCGTTTGCATCGTAGAGATTCAGCATCGCGTTGAGAGCGTGGTAGTCCAACTGCTCTTCCGGCTTTACTGGCTCGGCGACGGTCTTCCCCAATTGCGTACTCACAGCTGACAAGGCCTTTCTTAAAAATCAGGATCTTTATTTAAGTCGTGGTGGGTGCTAGGCCGCGGCCTCGAGCCCAAGCTCGGCGGCGTTAGCCATTAAGCCTTCACGACAAATTTTTATATCGTCATCGTTTCCCAGCAACTCGAAACGATATACATAGGGCACTTTACATTTGGCACTGATGACGTCACCAGCCTTGCCAAAGTCGGCGCCAAAATTGCTATTACCACCCGCGATTACCGCGCGAATGAAACTGCGGTTGTGCTCATCATTAAGGAACTTAATTACCTGTGAGGGCACGGGTCGGGAATTTTGGTGGCTAATGGACGCGCCCCCGCCATAGGTGGGACACACCAAGACATAAGGTTCGTTGACCTTGAGGGGCTCCTCCGTGCGGCGCAGCGGAATGCGCGCGCTGGGAAAGCCCAGTTTCTGCACGAACCGGTGCGTATTTTCCGTTGCGGAGGAAAAATACACGACCAACATCGCTACTGGCCTCCCCTACCCCTTAGGCGGATGCCGCTAGGGAAGCCAGGCCCTTGATACGGTCTGGGCGGAAACCAGACCAGTGCTCACCGTTGGCCTCAACTACTGGGGCCTGAACGTAACCCAATGCCATTACGTAGTCGCGAGCCTCGTCATCGGCCGAGATATCGACGAGGTCGTACTCGAGGCCGGCACGATCGAGGGCCTTCTTGGTGGCGTTGCACTGGACGCACGCTGGCTTGGTGTAAACGGTGATAGACATATAGATCCTTAAAGCTCCTGCATTGAAAACTCGTCAGAACGGGGAGCGTTTCCCGCCTATTCGGGCGCTTCCTGCGCCGCTCTGAACAACATCAACGACACTATACTTTGGGGGAAAGACCCGCAACCAACACAATATGTAGTAGTTACAAGCATGGTATTCCCAGGATGACACACCCCCAGGCCCCACATGTTGACCACACCCAAGGACAGCCATGAAACTACATCAATGAGATTCCTGCGGGTTTACCTGGAATTCACCGTTTTGTGTGTCAAAGTTCACATTTCCGGTGCGGCGCTTCGCTTCAGGAACCGACCGTCGATGACTCCCCGGAGACACAGGTCGACGGCCGCGGCCCCTCCCCTGGGGCGCGCTTCAGGCCAAAAATGACCTGGCTCAGCGCCGTGCGGTCAGTCAGCAGCTTATCGTGCCGAGGAGCCACGCCGCAGACCTCACCGAGGTCGAGGTTCACCACATCGGCGCCGTCGACAGCTACCAGCTGCGAGGAGCTATTCGGGGTTACCGTCGTATCCGCCGGCGAGTAGATGGAGGTGTAGAGCACGCCCGGCGCGGTGTCCGGCAGCGCATTGAGCCTTTGCATAAATTCCGAACCCACCACCTGTTGGATGCCGGCCGTGCTGGCCAAGAAGGCGGCGAGGCGGGGTGCGAAGGCGATGAAATTGGCCAGACCTTCGCCCTGCCCACCCAGCGTGGTGCCGTGGAAGTTGCCGCCTAGAGCCACAGCCCGAGCGACGTGCTCAGCCCCGCCGTACATTTGGGTATAGGTCTTAATATGGGTACCGCCCTGGGAATGGCCTACCAAGTCCACTTTCTCTGCGCCGGTTACCGCTCGGACATAGTCCACGTGCCGCGCTATTTCCTCGGCCGCATCATCCAAATCTGAAATGGCCTTCGTTGAGGGAGAGGCATTCTGCAAAGAAACATCATCCGCTCCATAATCAAAGGCCCATACGCACGCACCCTGATCCTTCAACATCGGAATCAAGCTTTTCCACACACCCGCATTGTTATAGGTGCCATGCAGTAGCACCACCGGCTCAACAATCTGGCCAGAAGGCACACAGGAAGGGTCATTGATCCCAAAGGACTCTGGAACAGAGGATTCCCACTCCGACTGAGAGGCATTAGCAATAGGGGCGGATAGCCCAAGGGCTGCAGCAGCAAGCACAGCAACAATTCGCCGGGACATTATTCTTCTTTCTCACGACACATAACGGCGATTTGATTATATTCATACATGTCTCTTTATTCCCCGTGGCCCTGGAGAAAATTATCCCTTGTGCCATAATTCACCCATAAAAAATCCGCCCCGCTCCGGAAAGCCGGAGGGAGCGGATGGAATCGCGTCTCAATTAGCCCTGACGAGCCTTGAAACGGGGATCCTTCTTGTTGATCACGAAGACCTTACCGTGGCGGCGAATAACCTGGGCGCCCGGCTTCTTCTTCAGCGACCGAAGGGACTTACGGACCTTCATCGGGCGCTCCTTTCGTTATGCGCAATCTACATGCGGTTGAATAAGTAAAGCACGGACTGGGAATCCCCAGCCATGACACGAGGAAAAATTTTACCTCACACGGCCGTCAATACCAAAACACTAAGGCTTGACGACTGCGGACTCGCGCTCGTAGCGCGACTTCATCTCCTCGCCTACCTCATCCAGGCTACGTCCCATTGTCTCTGGAACCAAAATGCGGGTATAGGCAATGGCGATGAGACCAAAGACTCCAAAGACCATAAACGCCACCGGGCCAGTCAGCCACTCCACTAGCGGCAAGAAGTACTGCGCCACGGCCCAGTTGGTGGCCCACAACGATAGTCCCGCAATGCCCATGCCTAGACCACGTACCTGCAGCGGCACTAGCTCGGAGATAAGCAACCACGTCGTGGGTGAGACCGCCGCCTGTTGGAAGGCAATAAACAGCGCCATAAATACCAACGAGACCATGGCCATAGCGGTGGAATCCTGGGCGTGGGAATAGGCGAAGGAAAGAATGAATAGCGAGACCACGTTGCCGGTCAGGCCGATGAGCAATAGGCGCTTGCGCCCAATGCGGTCTACTACCTTTAGGCCAACCCAGCAGGCGAGCACGGATACCGTGCCGATAACGATGGAGGTGTAGACCGAATTGGCCGTAGAAATCCCCACCTGATTCATCATGGTCGGCGCGAAGTACACGATGGCGTTCACACCGGTAATTTGCTGCGTTAGCCCCATCAGCATGGCCAGCAGCACCGTAATCTGCATCCACCGGTTGGCGGTAAGCGCCTTCCACTCAGACCCGCTGGACTTGCGTGCGGTCTCCTGCGACGTCAGCTCCGAGATATCCATTCCAGCGCGCCCGGCAATTTCTTGGGCACGAGCCATCTTATCGTTCGTCGCTAGCCATACCGGCGTCTCTGGCAGAAACACCATTCCGAGCGCCAACGCTAGTCCTGGCACGGCGGCCAAGCCCAGCATCCACTCCCAGCTGCCAGTAGAGGCCAACGCGGAGTTGACCAAGTAGGCCATCAACTGACCCACCACAATCGCCAGGGTATTGAGAGAGACCATGCGCCCGCGCACCTTGGCAGGCACGATCTCCGCGATGTACATGGGCGAAACGATGGATACCGCACCTACAGCAAAGCCCAAGAACGTGCGTGCCGTAGCCAGCATGCCCACCGAACCGGACAGGGCGCACCAGATGGAGCCCAGCACGAAAATGATGCCACCCGCAATCAACGTAAACCGCCGGCCAAATCTATCGGCAATGCGCCCAGCCGTAAGCGCACCAACAGCAGCTCCTACGAGCAGCATCGAGGTCACCCACCCCTCTTGGTGGGCGCTCATGTCGAATTCGGGGCTAATAAAAAGCAAGGCACCGGACATCACTCCGGTGTCGTATCCAAAAAGCAGCCCGCCGAGGGCCGCTATGCCAGCTACTACCTTGACATAAACATCCTTATTCACAGCACAATATTGTGTCAGGCGGCTACCATGAACGTCATGTCGAACGATGCCGAAAACCTGCAGCAAACCATCATAAAAGCCCTGGGTGTACGCCCCTTTATCGATCCAGAAGCGGAAGTCCAGCGCCGCGTGGATTTCTTGGTTGACTACCTGCGCACCACCGGCGCTAAGGGGTACGTGCTGGGGATTTCGGGCGGCCAGGATTCCACCTTGGCAGGAAAGCTCGCGCAACTGGCGGTGGACCGCGTAGACGGCGCGGAGTTTTGGGCCGTACGTCTGCCTCACGGTGTGCAGGCCGATGAGGACGATGCCCAGATTGCCCTGGATTTCATCCAGCCTGATCACCGTCCCACCGTCAATATCAAGCCGGCCACCCTCGCCCTCGACGAGCAGGTGGCGGATGCTGTGCAGCTTGCCGACGTCACCGATTTCAACCGCGGCAATACTAAGGCCCGCCTGCGCATGACCGCCCAGTACGCCATCGCCGGCGAGGTCGGCGCCCTCGTCATCGGCACCGATCATGCGGCGGAAAACGTCACTGCTTTCTTCACTAAGTGGGGCGATGGTGCGGCAGACCTCCTCCCCTTGGCCGGGCTCAATAAACGCCAGGGCGCCGCCCTCCTAGAGCACCTCGGCGCCCCGCGCTCTACCTGGGAGAAGGTCCCCACCGCGGACTTGGAAGACGATAAGCCCCAGATTCCCGACGAAGAAGCCCTCGGCGTCACCTACGCCCACATCGATGACTACTTGGAGGGAAAGGCGGTTCCCGATGCCGCCCGCGAACGCATCGAAACCCTATGGCGCCGCGGCGCTCATAAACGCATCATGCCGCAGGGGCCAAACCTTTAGGCCAGTGCCTCCAAGGTTGCGGCAGCCGCACGCTCCAGCGGCCGGTTATAGCTTGCACCGTGCGTGAGCGCATGCACCGCTAGTGGATGCAGCTGATGCATAGGAATCCAATTCTCGATATCTTTCGGCGCACCATAGCCCTGGAAAATTTCTTCTAGGTATGGTGCCCCGAAAAGGGCCAGCATTCCCAAATCCGTATGCGGATGCCCGCCGTGGGCAGCGGGGTCAATCATGATGCCGCCATCGGAACCAAAGAGCAGGTTTCCCGCCCACAGGTCACCGTGGATGCGAGCCGGCGCCACATCCCAACTGTGCGCGGCGATGGCATCGCAAGCTCGCCTTACCAAATCCAACTGCGCCGAACTAATCCCAGCCAGTTCCGCAAAAGGCAGCACGCGCTGCTCGACGTAGAACTCACCCCAGTTATCCGTCGGGATGCAGTCTTGCTCGATGCTGCCGATGAAGTTCTTTCCCTCCCATCCGGCAGGAGGTGCGCCAAACGCTTCGGCTCCTGCGCGGTGCATGCGAGCCAACTCCGCACCAAACTTCCTCGCCGCCTCCGGCGTGGGCATGACCTCGTCCACGCGCTCGGTAACGATCTCTAGCCCGTCGGCGCTTACTACGTTGACCACCGCGTCGGTAGCTTCTCCAAGCCACCGCAATCCTGCCGCCTCGGAGCCAGCTTGATCTGTGTCGCGTACTCGCTTTGAAAAAGTCTGCATGGCGCCCAGCCTAATCCGGCAGGGAAATTTTTAAAGCGCCGCGCGCTCCCGCGTGGGCAAACACATCATGAATAGAAGCGCTAACCCACCGAACACGGGGATAAACCCGATCAAGCATAAGAACCCTGTTCTTCCAGAATCGTGCAACCGCCGGAAAATTAAGGAAACGACCGGCATAGCAAGAAATCCTTTTACAACAGGCTTGATATTCACGCCATAATGCTGATCGACGGCGTTAATGGGCACTGAAATCAACACTAGAAAGCCAAATACCCACCAGAACTCACTCACAGACGCTCGACCAAGGAAGTTGAAGTATCGAATAAAGAACCTGCCCACTGCCTGTGCAGGAGACGCCCCGTAGAGCGCATCGCGTGTAAAGAACCCCGTGGATTCGTAAGTCATAACGCGCGGGCCCCTTCGACGTTGGCTGCATATACTCGGCTGCGAACCATGCTACCCACTTCCCATAAAGGATGAGCAATGCAATCAGACGTCATCATCATCGGCGGAGGTTTTGCCGGCACCGCCGCTGCCATCACTTTGGCCCGCGCTAACCGGAATGTTCAGGTTATCGATTCCGGCACTCCCCGCAATCGCTTCAGCGAACATTCCCACGGCGTCCTCGGCCTCGATGGCGTGGCTCCCACCGAGCTGCTCGAACGCGGCCACGCGGAATTGCAGAAATTTGGTGGAAATATTTCCCACGACACCGTGGAAAGCCTTTCCCGACCTTCCGAGCAGGCCCCGTGGCAAATAAGACTCACCGATGACACGCTTCTAGAATCCCGCCATGCCCTCGTTGCTACTGGCCTCACAGACAAGCTCCCTGATGTCCCTGGTCTTAGTGATTTATGGGGAACGCGCATCTTTCACTGCCCTTATTGCCACGGCCATGAGGTCAAGGGGAAGAAGGTTGTGCTCATTGGCGGCGCGAATCCGCCTTTTACTATCCGCATTAGCAAACTGCTTTCTAAGTGGACGAGTGCTCTGACCTTCTACACCAACGGCCTTGAGCTCACCGGGCTTGACCGCACCCAGCTCGCCGGATTGGGCGTAGAGATAAACGATGCGAAGGTGACACAAGTCCAGCCGGATCAGGCCTCGCCCACCGGCGTAGAAGTACACAGTGCCGATGGAGCACACATCTACGAAGCATCCTTTACTGGGCCCGATTTTCTGCCCAACGATGCACTGTTACGGGATGCTGGTTGCGAACCGGCCAATGGCTGGGTCAAAGCAGAGCGTGGCCAAACCTCAGTATCGCGCCTATGGGCAGCCGGCAATGTAGTCAGTTCGCCGGATCAGGTCTCCCAAGCGATGGGTAGCGGCGCCGCCGTCGGCATTGCTATCGACCAGTGCATGCTTGATGAGGACTTAGCGAAACTATAGACACCCGAGACAAACAAAAAGGAGAGGAACTAATGTTCCTCTCCTTTATATTGTGGAGCTAACGGGATTCGAACCCGTGACCCCCACACTGCCAGTGTGGTGCGCTACCAGCTGCGCCATAGCCCCTCAAACGAGGTGCAACCTTGTGGGCTGCAACTCGCTTAAATATACATGGAGGGCATTTAACTCTCCAAATCGCCTGCTACTGGGTGACGATTTCTACCCAATCGCCCAGGTTCTTGCCGGCCTTTTGATCCTTTTCGGTTGGAACATCCTTGCCATTTTGAACAATACGCGGCGAAGAGACAGAGCCGGTTTCTTTATCCAGCTTGTCGTAGTTGGTCTTCGCCACCTTATTGCCCTGCTTGATATCCACGTCCTTCATGGAGTCAACAACATCATCTTCCGCGCCAAGCTTCTTGGCTGCTTCTGCGATGTCCGCAATCTCCCAAGAAGAAGCCACCGTTTGTTGGTTTTGCAGCATGTAATCACGCAGGTTCCAGTAGGTCTTAACGTCACCGGACTTAGACAGCTCAGACATCGCGGCTGCCGCCTTAGTGGAGTAGCCTTCTTGGTTTTCAATATCCTTGCCATCCAAGAAGTTGAGGGTGCGCACGTGAACAATCAGCTTGCCATCTTCGATGGCCTTCTTCATGTCACCGTCGGTAGCCTGAGCTAATTCAGCACAGTGAGGACAGGAGAAGTCCTCATACAAATCCACCTCAGGGGTGTCCTTCTTGGCACTGTCAGACTTAAGGGTGATAGCTCCGTCGTTGTATTCCATGGACATATTCACGTCCTGGGCTTCAAGGTCACCGACAGAATCCGTGGACGACTGCTTGCCATTCCACACGATGTAGCCAATGACAACGGCAATGATGACAAGGAGTACGCCGACTCCCCAGATAAAACCGTTGCCACCCTTGGCGTTCGGGTCAGTTACTTTGCTCATTTGAACCTTGCCTTTGAAAATTTTCGGACCAATACAGCCTACCTTGCCCACCTATCAGGGGTGAAGGGCAAACTTAGTGAAAGGGCGTTTAATAGTCCAAACAGTGAGGAATAGATACGCGGCATCGCGCAACAGCGTCTTCGCATAATCCATTCCGCGGTCAGGATTTTGGGCGTCATAGCCAAAGCAGCCGCAGTCAATATCTAGACCGCGGGCCCAAGCCTGCGCGATGCCCACCATAAACAACAGCAGCACGATGGTTGCCACGATGGAGGACCTCCGCAAAAACAACCCGAGAAGCAAGAGCACGCCACCGATAACTTCCAATGGACCAATGACCGTTGCTAGGTAACCAGCCCACTCAGGCGTAAAAATGCCATAGCCCTTGATGGCCTGGGTCATGTCCAGAGTTTTGCCGAGCTTATGCACGCCGGCCTCAATCCACACCCAGGCCATGCCAAAGCGGGCGATGAAGCTAATGACATCGAGCACCAGCTTCCCATTAATCTTGCTACTCACGAGGATGAGTTTAGCGTTAAACCTCTAATACATGGGTAACAACTGCCTGTGCTTCTGCTTGCACCTTTCTGAGATGTTCCTCACCTAGGAAAGACTCCGCATAGATTTTGTATTTATCTTCCGTACCAGAAGGACGCGCGGCAAACCACGCATTCTTTGTCGCCACCTTCAGGCCGCCGATGGCAGCACCGTTGCCGGGAGCCTCGGTTAGTTTGGCCATGATCTCCTCCCCTGCCAGCTCCGTAGCGCTGACTTTTTCGGGAGATAGCTTCTTGAGGATGGCCTTCTGCTCGCGGTTCGCGGGGGCGTCGGTGCGAGCATAGGCTGGGGCACCGAATTTTTCCGCCAGCTCCGCATAGCGCTGAGACGGTGTCTTGCCCGTCACCGCGGTGATCTCCGCGGCAAGCAGATCCATAATGATGCCATCCTTATCGGTGGACCATACGGAGCCATCGAAGCGGAGGAAAGACGCACCGGCGGATTCTTCGCCACCGAAGCCAATGGTGCCTTCGACCAAGCCCGGCACAAACCACTTGAAGCCGACGGGAACCTCCACCAATTCGCGTCCCAAGCTTTCCACCACGCGGTCAATCATGGAGGAGGACACCAAAGTCTTCCCCACACCGGCATTCCCCCACTGCGGACGGTGACTGAAGAGATACTCAATAGCCACGGCAAGGTAATGATTGGGGTTCATCAAGCCCGCATCGGGAGTGACAATGCCATGGCGATCCGCATCGGCGTCGTTGCCGGTGGCAAGGTCGAAGCTTGAGCGGGCGTCGATAAGCGAGGCCATGGCATCCGGCGAGGAACAATCCATGCGGATCTTGCCGTCTGTATCCAAGGTCATAAAGCGGAACGTGGAGTCCACCTCAGGGTTGACCACGGTCATATTCAGCCCGTAGTGATCCGCAATGGCCTGCCAATAGTCCACCGAGGCACCACCCATGGGATCAGCGCCGATGCGCACGCCGGAATCCTTGATGGCCTGCATATCCACCGCGTTTTCTAGGTCAGCAACATAGTTTTGTACGTAGTCGTGCTTCACGCAGCGCTCGTCCAGCACGCCCGCGACAGACGTCCGCTTCACGCCCTCCAGCCCGGCGCGCAAGTAGTCGTTGGCGCGCCCTGCAATCCAATCGGTTGCCTGCGCATCGGCCGGGCCGCCGGTTGGCGGGTTGTACTTGAAACCACCATCGCGCGGAGGGTTATGCGAAGGAGTAATCACAATGCCGTCGGTACCGGGGTGGGTCAAAATCGCGTGGGATACCGCCGGAGTCGGGGTATAGCGGCCGCGATCGTCGACGCGAACCTCCAGCTCATTGGCCAGCAGCACCTCGAGGGCGGAGACCATGGCGGGCTCGGATAGCGCATGGGTATCGCGGCCGATAAAAATTGCCCCGGTAACGCCTTGCTCTGCGCGATAGTCCACAATGGCTTGGGTGATCGCCAGGATATGCGCCTCATTGAAAGCGCAGTCGAGTGCGGAACCGCGATGCCCAGAGGTACCAAAGGAGACCTGCTGGTCTGGGTTCTCCGCGTCCGGGGTGCGGGTGTAGTAGGCGGTGACCAATTCTGCGATGTCAATGAGGTCCGATGGTTGTGCAAGCGTGCCGGCGCGCTCGTGGGCCATGGCGTACTCCTTGGGGTTGGGGTCCGTATAGCTATAGCTTGCCTTCTCCCCAGTGATTGCGCAGGACGGATGATCCCCCGGCTGGGGGTATGGCCAAATTTACTCCATTTCTATAGTTCGCTAGATTTGCAGAATGGACTCGCTTAATTCCATTCTCTCCGCCATCAGCACCGTGGTCTGGGGACCATTCATCCTCATTCCACTCCTGTTGGGCACGGGCCTGTGGCTGACAATCCGTTTGGGTGGCCTCCAGTTCCGGACGCTAGGGCGTGCGACGCGCCACGTCTTTGCCACAGACTCTGATGATGAGTCCACCGAAGGAGATATTTCCAATTATCAGGCGCTGACCACCGCCCTTGCCGCCACCGTAGGCGTGGGAAATATCGTGGGGGTGGCTACCGCGCTGTCTATTGGTGGCCCCGGCGCGCTGGTATGGATCTGGATTACGGGCCTAGTGGGCATGGCCTCCAAATACACCGAGGCGTACCTCGGAGTGCGTTTTCGCACCACCGATTCCAAGGGCGAGATGTCCGGCGGCCCCCAGCAATATCTCAAGCGCGGCATCCCCGGACCGCTCGGCTCCGTGCTAGCTGTCTTCTTTGCCATCTTCGCAATCTGCGCCTCCTTTGGCATCGGCAACCTCGCCCAAGCCAATGCCGTGGCCACCAATATGGAATCCACTTTCGGCATCGCCCCAGCGGCCACCGGTGCAATCCTGTTCGTCTTGGTAGGCTCCGTACTCCTCGGGGGAATCCAGGCCATCGGCCGCATCACCGCGGCCTTCGTGCCTTTAATGATCATCGTTTATGTTCTTGGTGGACTGTTTGTGATCTTCTCGCACGCTAGCGAGATCCCCGCCGCCTTCGCCATGATTTTCAGCGGTGCTTTCACCGGCACGGCCGCCGGCGGCGGCTTCGTGGGTTCTACCTTCATGATGGCTATTCAATACGGCGTCGCCCGCGGCATCTTCTCCAATGAGTCCGGCATGGGCTCCGCCGCCATCGCCGCGGCGGCCGCCAAAACCCCGCACCCGGCGCGCCAGGGGCTAGTCTCCATGACGCAGACCTTCATTGACACCATCATTGTGGTCACCATTACCGGCTTGGTCATTGTGGTGGGTGGCACCTGGGACATGGGCCGCGACGAGGCCGGAATCATGACGGCTGAGGCCTTCTCTCGTGTACTGCCCGGAGACTGGGGCGGCACCATCGTTTCGCTCTCCATTATTTTCTTCGCCTTTTCCACCATCATGGCCTGGGCTTATTATGGCGAGCGTTCCCTGGAATCCCTGTGCGGCCGCAAGGCTTCCATCCCCTACCGCATGTTCTTTGCCTGTCTGCTTTTTGTCGGTTCCGTCTCAGAGCTCGAGCTTGCCTGGACCTTCTCCGATCTGGCCAATGGCCTCATCGCCATCCCGAACCTCATTGGGCTGCTCCTCCTTTCCGGCCTCGTGGCACGCGAGACTAAGGCGTACCTAGCCTTTGATCCCAAACTCACTAAACCGGTAGATGAGGTACGCGCGTTCGTAGAGTCCCAGGGAATGGACTGGAAGTAACATAGGCCGCATGCCTCAATTCCTCGTCGTGGGTGCTGGCGCCGCGCTCGGCGCGGCTGCTAGATACCTACTCTCCGCAGCGCTCGGCGGCGGGATGATCCCGCTGCTTATCATCAATATTCTCGGCAGCGCGCTCATGGGGTATTTCCGCCCCAGCCCATTCTGGGGCACGGGCGTGCTGGGCGGTTTTACTAGCTTCGCTACCTTCGCTTTCCTCACCTCCGAGGCGCAGTGGTCCATCGCCCTAGCCTATGTCCTAGCCACCATCGTTGGCTGCGTGGGCGGCTACCTGGCGGGTGACAAGCTGCGATGAATCTTCTATGCGTCCTTCTCGGCGGCTTCATAGGCGGCAGCCTCCGCTATGGTTTTACCCGGCTTTTACCTGCCCCCTATTGCACCTTCGTGGCGAATATTATGGGTTCCCTCACCCTCGGCCTAGCCTATGGTTTCGCCCAGCTTGCCGACGCCCCCCTCATCCACCCCTTCCTCGCCCTCGGCCTTGCAGGTGGCCTGTCCACCTGGTCCACGCTGGCCAAGGAACTAGGAGAGATGATCAAACGCAAACAATGGTGGCGGCTGAGCAAGTATCTCTTCTGGACCATCGGGCTCGGCATCGTATTAGCTTGGCGCGGCACCATCTGGGCGGCCCGCATTTATCACGGGATTTAAGGGGTAAACTCCCAGCTAACTAGCAGTTACTTTTGGCCCGCTCAGGCCTAATATTTTTCGCGTGAGTTTCCTTTTGAATCTGCCTTTGGCGGATCCCATCAATGGCGTGATCTTTTACGCCATCCTCGCGATTGCGGCCATCATCATTCTCCTCCAACGCAAGGTGTGGCCACTGATCATCGCCGCCCTGCTGTGCATTATTGCTTGGTTCTTACTCCGTCACTGGCAAGTGCCGTGGTACATCTTCCTCGCGGCCTTCGTCCCCGTGGCGGCGCTGGTACGCAAACCTAAGATTATCACGGTCACCGCCGGAATCTTTTCCCTTTTGGCCACGGTCGGCATCGTCAACATGGAATACCTAACCTATCCAGATATTGCGTCCCTTGACCCGCGCCCTGTGGCAAAGGAAATGAGCTACGAAGAGTTTTCCCACACCAAGTCTGGTGCAGCCATCGTCCATGTGGATCTTCCCGGCACCACCTCCCATTTCGCCGCTCGGCAAGCCACGGCGTATATTCCGCCGGCATACTGGACGGACCACACCTTGCCTGTCATCGTGCTCCTGCACGGCAACCCGGGCGGCCCGGATCAGTGGTTCGGTTCGGGCGAGGCGGCCGAAACTGCAGACCAATTCCAGGCGGCTAACGGGGGCCGCAGCCCCATCGTCATAGCCGTGGACGCCACCGGCTCTGAAACCGCCAACCCCATTTGCGCCGATAGCTCCCAGGCTATGGTAATGACCTACCTCAGCCAGGACGTACCACAGGCCATTAAACAAAAATTCAAAGTCAACCCGGATCAGCGCACCTGGACGGTGGGCGGATTAAGCTACGGCGGCACCTGCTCCCTACAGATCGCCACCAACCGCCCCGAAGCCTATGGTTCCATCATCGACATTTCCGGCGAGGCTGAGCCCACTATTGGCAACCACGCGGCGACGGTGAAGAAATTCTTCGCCGGGGACGAATCCGCTTTCAATGACCAAGACCCCGCCCACCTGCTCGCCCACAAGCACTTCTCTACCCAGGCCATCTTCATCGCTGGCGATAAGGACACTGCTTCGGTCAATGCTTTGCGCTCGCTTTCCGATGCCGCCCGCACCGCCGGCATGAAAACCTACTTTGGCACCCGACCCGGCGGCCACTCCTTCCAGGTGTGGCGCCCAGCCCTGCGCGAATCCTTCGCTTGGGCCGCTAGCCGCGGTGGAATGACCGCTATCAAGGATCCCTTCGATGGAATTGGAGCCCACGATGTCCGTTCTTAAAACCATCCTGACCAGGTTTCCCGTTTCCCTAGCCGTCTTAGTCATTATGTGGGCACTTCACCTAGTGGATTTCCCCACCTCCCACTGGCTGGCGCTGACTACCGCGCACCCCGGTGGCGCCATTATTTTGTCCGTGCTCATCGTGCTCTGGCTCGTTCCCGCTGAATGGCGCTTAGGTTCCTTGCGCACATTGGCGGTAGGAGTTGTCTCCCAGCTCATCAGCATCCCGCTGTCCATCGTGCTCGCCCGCGGCATTGAGACCGTAGGCCTAAATCGATGGGGCAATGACTTATTGAGCGATACCTTCCTCACCCCTATCGGCTTTATCGCCGGTGCTGCTGGTTTTGCTTCCGCTTTACTCCCTCGCCTATGGCGCCGGCGACTGCGCGTTTCGCTTATCGTGCTTACCGCCACTTTTGTGCTCTATTCCGGCACCATGTCAGATGTTCTCGGCATCGTCGCCGCCACGCTTTCTATTACGGCTGGCCAATTGCTCTTTAAACCCGAATCCGCGCCGTCTTCCATCAGGGAGCGTCGCGTGCTCCTCGCCGTCGGTATCGCCTGCGTAGCCATTGGCCCCGCCTTCGTGGCACTCGACCCCATGGCCGAAGGTCCGTTCTCCCAAATCACACAGCTCCTGTGGGCACCACACCTTTCGGCTCTGGAGGCCACTCAAGTCTGCGCAGATTCGCTAACTTCTACCAGCTGTACCGCCGCAGTCGATCTCGCCCGTGCCCAAGGCATCGGCGCCTTGGTAGCCAATATCATGCCATTCATCATCCAGCTGGTGGTGTGCTTTGGTCTCATGCGCGGCCGCGTGCTCGCTTGGTGGATGGCGGTTATCACCCAAGTACTGGCCATCGCGTTGCTGACCTACCAGCTTTGGGATGATTCCCGCCTGAGCTACCTCCTGCCCAACCTCGTGCTCGTCATCCTGCCCTGGCTCTTGGCGCTATTCATGCTGCTTATCAATTATTCGCTCTTCCGGATCCGCGAAAACCGCGCATTTTTCACCCGCACTATTGTCTTCGCCATCCTTGCCTCTTCCCTCGGCGCGGGCTTGTGGATCCTTACAGCCTCGTTGCACAACACCGTTCCCCCAGCAAATCTTGCCGACATCCTCGCAGAGACGCCCTTGCGCTTCGTTCCGGCCGTCGTTGCGCTTATCCTTCCCCACCACGTCGCGCCGGCAACGATGTTTTCCTGGTTCATCTACCTATGGGTTGGAAACGCCTTCTGGATCCTGCTGGCAGTCCGGCTCTACCTTGGCTTTTCTCGGCCCGTTGATCCTGCACAAGAATCCGACCGCGACTCGGCCCGCCGCCTGCTCGAATCCGGCACCGGCGATCATCTTTCCTTTATGACGCTGTGGAAATCCAACCGGTACTTCTTCCACGGTGACTCCTATGTGGCCTACCGTGTCTCCAATGGCATTGCGCTCACGCTGGGCGCCCCCGTCGGCCGCGATATCAGCGCCGAATTCGAGCGCTTTGCCTCCGAGCAAGGCTGGGCCGTGGCGTGGTATTCCGTCAATGCGCAGTTCGCGGATGCTCACCCGCAGCTCAAGCGCCTTCAAGTTGCAGAAGAAGCAGTCCTCAACTGCGAATCCGTGGAATTCAAAGGAAAGAAATTCCAAAATGTGCGCACGGCCCGAAACAAAGCCGAGAAGGAAGGAGTTAGTACTCGGTGGACCACGTGGGAGGAGCTAGATATAGCCTCTATCGCCCGCATTAGCGCACTCAGCGAGGACTGGGTTTCCGACAAGGCCCTACCCGAGATGGGCTTTACCCTCGGCGGCTTAGAAGAAATGACGGTGACCGGCACCCGGCTTTTGCTTGCTGAATCCGCCGACGGCACTTTGCATGGTGTGACCAGTTGGATGCCGGTATACGAAAACGGTGCTATTACCGGCTACGTTCTCGACGTCATGCGCCGCAACGAGCACGGCTTTAAGGGAGTAATTGAGCTCCTCATCTCAGAGGCAATGCTCATTGCCCAGTCCGAAGGCCTTGCCTGGATCTCCTTGTCCGGTGCGCCATTGGCTGGACAGCCTGACGAGCCTAACTGGCTCGACGTCGCCCTCAATCGCATTGGGGAAGAAGTCGAACCGCTCTACGGCTTCCGCACCCTCGCGGCCAGCAAGCGCAAATTCCAACCCGAGGAGCACCCGTGGTACCTGTGCTATCACGATGAATTGAAGCTTCCTTCCATCGCGCTGGCCACCATGCACGCCTACCTGCCCGATATGAAGACCAAGGATGCGGTATCGGCAGTCAAGGCATGGATGGCCGCGTAAAAGCATTAAGGCCTCCCCTCAACGTGTGATGAGGGGAGGCCTTAGACTAGGCAGCTAGTCGGCGATTGCTTCCAATGGCGGCGTCTTCGCCGCGCGGTGCGACGGCCATACTGCCGCGATAATGCCGACGAGGGCCGAGCCCACAAGCATAATGAGCACCATCGCCCACGGAATCTGCGCAGAGTCTAGTCCCTCATCGCCGAGGATCTTGATGAAAGACCAGCCCAAGCCGAGCCCAATGAGGATGCCCATCACCGCGCCAAAGAGCGCGATCTGCACGGACTCCAGGGTAATCATCGTGCGGATCTGGCGGCGTTGTGTGCCCACAGCCCGCAACATACCGATCTCCTGGCGGCGCTCGATTACACCCAAGGTCAAGGTATTGACAATGCCCAACACCGCAATAATGACGGCAAGGGCGAGCAGACCATAAAGGATGGAGAGCATCTGGTCAATAAAGCCTGCAGCTTGGCCCGCATACTCCTCACCGGAATTGACCTGAACCACAACCAGATCCTTGACCGCATCCTCCAAGTTATGGCGCAGTTCTTCCTTGTCATAGCCTTCTTGACCCAAGACGCCCACCATCTGGACGGTAAAGGACTTCTCCGGTGCAACCTTTTCAGCTACCTCCTGCGAGAGCACCATATTCTGCACCACATCGGTGGACTTAAAGAGGCCGACCAATTTGGCCTCGGCCTTCTTGTCCTTTTCCGCAGAAGCTACCTTATAGGTCTCTCCTACCTTCCAGCCGTGTTCCTTGGCAAAGTCTTCGGTAGCAATGAATCCCTTATCCAAGTTGGCATCGCCCTCGACCATATCGAGCGCAATCATCGACGACGGATCTCCATCCGCAGTCGTGGTCTGCTGGAATTGCGGACCATAATCCATCGATGCCTGACCATCAACGGTCACCGGAGCCATACCGATGGTGATGGCCTTATCTACGCCCTCAGCCTCAGCCGCACGCTTACCAGTGTCCTTCGGTGTTGGGAATTCACCGGAGCTAGGGCCAGAAAGGAGGTAATCGGAGGTGATGTTCTGCTCCACGGTATCGGCCACGGAGGACTTCATCGTCGCGCCAAGCATGCCAATAGCCGTCACCAAGGCCACGCCTAGGGTCAGGGCAAATGCAGTAGCAGCCGTGCGGCGTGGATTGCGACGCGAGTTCGTCGCCGCCAAAGAACCGATAGCACCGAAAGGCACACCGATTACCTTGCCTACCGTCGGCACCAAAGGGAGCGACAGGGCTGGGCCAGCCAAGAAGAATCCGACAATGATCCCGAACGCGCCCACACCGACGAGGACGGCGCGGACGTTCGTCTCGCCGTCGGAAAGCACGCCTGCCAACGCCGCAACAATGCCAACCAGCAAAATAATGGCACCGAAAATTGTGCGGACCTTCAGGGAAGACGCAGAAGCAGACTCGGTGGTGCGCATCGCTTCAACCGGTTGCACGCGACCTGCGCGCCGTGCCGGGGCCCACGCGGACACGACCGTCACGATGGTGCCCAAAATAATCGGGACCACGATGGCCGAAACGCTCAGGCCCAAGCCACCGTCGAACGGCATTCCTTTCGCGCTCATTACTGCCTTAATGATGGCCACCAAGCCCATGCCGGCAACAACGCCGACAATGGAACCCAGAAGTCCCACGATGGCAGATTCCACCACCACCGAGTTCGTAATCTGGCGGCGGGAAGCGCCCAGCGCGCGCAGGAGAGCGAATTCCTTGGTGCGCTGCGCGACAATCATAGAGAAGGTATTAGCGATGATAAACGTGCCCACCAGCAGTGCAATCAGGCCGAACGCAATGAGGAAGTAGTTAATGAACTTCAAGGCGGAGGACATCATCTCAGAGGTTTCCTCCGCCAGGCGCTCGCCCGACTCCGCCTTGACGTCATATTTGTCATTTAGGTGATCCACCAAGGCGTTCGCATCCACGCCTTCGGCCGCAGAAACCTTGAGCTGGCTCGGATCGCCGTAGCGCTCCAGGTAGTCCTTCTCGGCCATGCTCAGCACGATGCTATCGCCCTGGTCGACGGCGGGCTCCGAGATACCAGAAACGGTAACCGTATCCTGCTCATCGGGGTGAACCACAATGAGCTTTTGTCCCACGGAGATTCCGTATTTATCCGCCGCGGAGGAATTGACAAGGACTTCGTCCTTACCGCTCGGCTCCTCGCCCTCCTTTAGCTTATCGGCACCGCCAACGACCTTATCCTCTGGATAAAACGGGACAACGCTGGCCGTACCGCCCTGAGTCTGATAGGCCTCCGAGTTCTCATTGGCTGCGACGACAGTCTCCGAATCCGCAATATTGATGTTCTTGACATCTTCATCATCGGCCAACTTCTGGCGAAGCTTTTCATCCAGCTTCGCGCCATTGTCGTCCTTCTGGCTCACCACCGCATCCACGCCACGAAATTCATTATCCACGGCGGAGTCAAAAGTAGACTTCAGCGAATTGGTGAACATAAACGAGCCGGCAATAAACGCTGTGCCCAAGACCACCGCGAGAATTGTCAGCCCAAGGCGCAACTTATGCGCCACGATATTGCGCAGGGACACCCTGCGCATTGCATTTCCGCGTGCCATTTAGCCCTCAATCTCCGCCATTACCTGGTGAATGGCCTCCATCGTCGGATTGTGCAACTCGTTGACAAGCTTGCCGTCAGCAAGGAAAACCACTCGGTCCGCGTACGACGCTGCCTTCGCATCGTGCGTCACGATGACCACGGTTTGGTCATCCTTGTCCACTGCCGTGCGCAAAATATCGAGCACCTCGGCCGAAGAATTGGAGTCCAGGTTGCCGGTTGGCTCATCGCCGAAGATAATTTCCGGACGGGAAACCAGCGCGCGGGCACAGGCCACGCGCTGCTGCTGACCGCCTGATAGCTCAGCCGGTCGGTGCTCCAAGCGCTCTGCCAAGCCTAGACGGCGAGTTACCTCTTCGAACCACTGCTTATCGACGTCCTTACCCGCAATGTCGGTCGGCAACGTGATGTTTTCCGCGGCAGTCAGCGTAGGAACAAGGTTAAAGGACTGGAAAATAAAGCCCAGCCGATCACGGCGCAGCGCCGTAATGTCCTTGTCGTTGAGCGCCGACATATCGGTATCGCCGATAAACGCCGAACCGGAAGTCGCGGAATCCAAACCAGCCATAGTGTGCATTAGCGTCGACTTACCGGAGCCCGATGGGCCCATGATCGCAGTGAATTCGCTCTTGCCGAACTCAATGGAAACATGATCCAGGGCCACAACGGCTGTGTCATCGCTTCCGTATTGCTTGAACAAGTCAACGGCGCGAGCCGCAGCATCAGTCATGAAACAAATTCTCCTTGTAAATGGGAAATTACCTCTTATAGTTTAGCTACCATGAACGACGGCCAGCATCATCCCAGAGGAGGAAAACGGCACACTAAGGCATGGCGAGATCAATCATGGAGCCGTACTCCGGTTGCCATCAACCTAATCTGTTGCCGTTCCTCTTTTTGTTCTTTGTTGTTGTAGTGCGAGGTATTGTGCCCAGGTGTGGTTCCAGTGTGTTTGGTGTGTGGCTAGGGGCCCGGTGGGGTGGTCTAGTTGGTAGGTGCCGTCTCGGTGGAGCCAGGCGATGGTGCCGGTGATGTGGTCGAGGATGTAGTGGACGCGGCGGTCGGTTTTGATGTTGTGGTGGTGTTGGCAGAGGTTTACTAGGTTGTCTGGGCTGGTCGGTCCGCCTTGGTGGTATTCAATGCGGTGGTCTAGTTGGCATCGTGTGGCGGGGATGGTGCAGCCGGGCCAGCGGCAGGTGGCGTCTCTGCCTTGGGTGTAGGCGCGGATGTCAACATTTGGGGTGTAACCATCAACGTCATCGGCGACTAGGCAGCGCACGAAAGCGTGGTCTATGGGTGCTTGGTTGATGTTTATCCATCCGGCACCAGGAACATAGACGCTGTTTGCTTCTGGGGTTGGTGGTAAAGGTGTTGATAGCCACGCTGGTGTGGGTGTCTTCCAAGATGAGGTCGATAAGTCCTTGTGCTGCGGTGGTTTTCGCTTTATTGACGTAGGCGTCGATGTGGTGGGCGATGATGGCGGCTGTGGCGCGGTCGCAGGTCAGTGACAGGGTGGTGGTGTGGTCTGGATTGATATGAATTCGAAGGCGGGGTTCGGGCTGTTGTTCTTTGTCTTCTGGGCAAAGGTGGGTATCGATGAAGGTGCGGATAAACCGGCGTAGGTCGGCGTCGGTGGGTACTGTTTCGTTTGGTGTGGTGGGGGTGAGGAAGTCTGCGAGTGCTGCGTCGATAGCTTCGAGATGGTCGGGGTTGCTATCTAGGCGGTGTAGTTCGCGGTCGATGATGCGTAATTTGGTCAGATCGAGGATCCAGTGGAGGCCTTGTACTTCGGTGACTAGAGGTAACTGGCGCATGCGGAAGTGGGCGCGCAGGAAGCCGTGGAGTTTCGAGTAGGAGATACCAAGGTCTTTGGCGAGACTGGTCAGGCTTAAATCAACATCTTCGTCTAGTTGGGGGAGGATTGCGCGGTAGAGGAACCAGGAGGTTTTGCGGGTGTAGGTGCCGGCTTGGCCGATGTGGTTTCCGGGTGCGTTGGTGGTGTAGAACGCTTCCGGTACATCATCTTCGCCTAGAAGATCAGTATCGGGGTGGCTGGAAATGAGGAGGGTGTCGGGATAGTCGAGGGCAGTATCAGGTTCGGGTGGGGCGAGTGTGGCAGTCACGAGGTGCACTCCAAAAGGAAGCAGTGGTTCGTACGTGTTTTCTAACCAGTGGTCTTATAGTATCCCGGCTTCCGGACATATGCGCGCGATGGGGGGTGTTTTTGTTCGAATAGGGTGACCTAAACCCGCAGGGATCCCCAGAGTCGAGCGCCAATGGGCAACGGGGGTAAAAGGAAAGGTTGAGGGTTGGTTTCCGACTTCCCATTATGGTGGATGTTGAAGCCATCGTTGTGCGGCTGGTGGGCTGGCCTAGAACGATGAGTGTAAACGCAAAAGGAAGCCGTAGGGGCAACACGTATGTGTGTTGTTCCTACGGCTTCCACCAGCTGGGTGGGCTGGTAAAACGCAAGGAAGAGGGCGGTGGTATACCGTCCTCTTCTTTGTTGTATTTTGTTGTGTTTTTGTTGTTTGGTGTCGGCGGTGACTTACTCTCCC
>NZ_JBBMGE010000026.1:0-693 GCF_037908395.1 Corynebacterium sp. KPL4072 | reverse complement strand
GGCGTAGGAATCACAGCCATGATTGGAGTCATCGCCTATTTCTGCGCGGCCGCAGCAGCCCATGTCCGCGCCCACTTCCTCGGTAGCGCATTCTGGATCAACTGCTTAGGCATGCTCGCATTCTCCATCGGAGTACTGATCCTGACGCTCGCACTGAATTAAGACACCAGTCAACCTTTCACGGCTTCCTGAAGGCAGATACATCATTGCACCTCTTGAATGATGACTTGATGCTTTCTACCCTAAAGGTATGCGCACGACGATAAACCTCCCGCCGAAACTCCTTGAAGAAACGAAGGTCCAAGCCAAAGCCAACAATGTCACTTTGAGCTCATACGTCGAAGAGGCGGTCCGCGCTGCCCTCAAGAAGGAAGCCCGCATCAGTACCGAAGACACCCCCGTTAACCTGCCCTCCTTCGATTGCGGCGGACCGGCTCTAGTTGATCTCAGCAACAAAGAAGCTGTGTGGGCGGTACTCGATGATCATTCCTGATGTCAACATTCTCGTTTATGCCTTCCACTCCGCTGCACCGCAACATAAACCCGCTCAACAATGGCTAAGTAGTGCTCTAAATCGGCATGAAACAATTGGACTCCTGGATGTTGTGGCAACGGGCGTGCTGTCAAGGGGTGAATGCGCCACTTCGACCGGGAGGTAGTTGTGACGCGTTGGACTCCGAAGGATGTTAAGGA
>NZ_JBBMGE010000025.1:0-907 GCF_037908395.1 Corynebacterium sp. KPL4072 | reverse complement strand
GGTTGCCCCTGGGTGGGGGTATGAGTAAGCCCCCGAGGTTTGGTGGTCTCGGGGGCTGTTGTGCGCTTTTGTTTTAGAAGCCGGTGATGTTGCGGTTGAACTCGTTGAGTGCGTCTGGGATGAGGTATGGCAGGTTGCGTACGAAGAGGCTTGCCTGTTCGAGGATGTCCCAGCCGTTGGATACTGCGGTGTGTGCTGCTTCTTGTGCGTTGGATACGATGTCTGCGATCATTTTAGTTTCCTTTCTGGTTCGGGAGGTGGTTGCGCGCTTTTTGCGCGCGTTTTTCATCGTACATGAGTTGGTGGGTTGCGTGCCAAGTTGTGGTTTTAGTGGGTGTTTTGGGCTATTTTTTGGGCCATGTGTTTTTGGCCTGTTGCGGTGGGGTGTGCGATGAGATTGTGTTCAGGTATGCCGTAGTAGTTGGTGTTTCGTTGTTGTGGGGGTTTGCACCATCCTTCGGGGTCGTTTGGTGGGGTGATGTAGGTGGTGTGTGTTTCTTGTGCTGCTTGCTGGATGGTGTTGTTGACTTCGGTGAGGAAGTTGTTGATGTATTTGCGGTCGTTGAGGGAGAGGTAGCCGCTTTCGGAGCAGCGGTGTTCTGGGGTGGCTGCTGTGTAGTATCCGGTGAAGAGGATTTGGGCTTGGGGGGCTCGTTTTTTGGTGTCGTTTGCGATGTCGATGAGGCGTTGTTTTAGGTTTCGGCCGGTGGTGTCGGGGTTGTGGATGCTGGCGTCTGTTATGGGTTTGGCGGTGGGGGCGCAGTCGGGGAGTCCGGGGATTTGGATGTGGGGTGCGCAGGCGGTGAACAGTGCTGCTAGTCCGGCGTCGTTTCCTCCGAGTGTGATGGTGACGAGTTTGGTGTCGGGTGTGAGGTGTTGTTTTTGTGGGGTTGGGGCGGTGAGGGGG
>NZ_JBBMGE010000024.1:0-1118 GCF_037908395.1 Corynebacterium sp. KPL4072 | reverse complement strand
GGGGATTCGGTGGCCGGGCGGGGCTGGGGACGAACCGTGGGGTATTGCTCCACGGCGGCACCCAGGCGATGCGGCCATTGACGCGCACCATGCGGCCGCGTTCTGTGGGGCGGGAGGGGTCATCTTGGTTGGCGGCGTTGTGGTGCGCGCACAAGGTGACCAGATTTTCTTGGTTTGTGGGCCCGCCGGTGGACCAGGCGGTGAGGTGGTGGACTTGGGCGTCGTCGGCAGGCGTAGTGCAGCCCGGCCACGCGCACACGGGGTGCTCGGCCGCGGCGAGCATGCGTTGTTTCCACGTGGCCATGCGTTCGGTGCGATACAGGTTTACCGGGCCGTGCTCGGGGTGAACGAGGCTGACGTAGCCGCGCTGGGCGAGAGCGCGGGCAACGAGCTGTGCGCCGGTCATGCGGGCGCCGTTGGTGAGCTGGAGGGTGATATCGGAGGCATTGGAAGGTGCAGCGACGATGCGGTCGAGCTGGTCTAGGGTGAGGATGACGTTGGTATGCACGGCCGGCAGCGCGCCGGGATTGCCCTCGAGGAGCACCTTCTTGGCGGCGGCGAGTGGGTCGTCCTTGTTGACGGAGGAGAGCACGCCCTTGATATCGGCGATATCGGTGGGATCGGCCGTAATAGAGATGGTGTGTGGGCCGTCGGGGCGGCGGGTATAGCGCACGCCGGGCTCCGGGCGGCGGGGCGGATTGATCTGCTTGAGTAGCTTCTTGGCCACGGAGGGAATCAGGCGGGCCTCGGTGCGGCAGAGCGTTAGGCGCAGGTCCCAAGCGCGGTTGGTATCGCGCACGCGGCGAGTATAAGACTCGATGCTATCGAGCGTGGTGAGGTCATGGCCGCGGCTGCGGGCGGCCTCGCGGGCGTGGCGTTGCTTGCGGGTATTCGACGTGCGGCCGAAGTAGACGTGCTGCAGGCAGGCGAGTTGGGCAGCCAGAAGGGGACTGGCTCCGGCTTCGAGAAGCGAGTCTTCGGAGCAGCCCCGAAATTCGGCGACGAGGTCGACGCCGCGGCGGCATAGCAAGAGAAATTCGGTGTTCACACGGCCGAAGCTAAAAGGCATGCGAGGGCTGAACAAGCGGTGCGCGGCCGGGGAGGGGGAAATTGTGGAT
>NZ_JBBMGE010000023.1:0-1360 GCF_037908395.1 Corynebacterium sp. KPL4072 | reverse complement strand
GGCGGAATCAAGCGGTGGATGCGCCACGCTTGAATAGTTCGTTAAGTATTTCACGTGGGGTTGCGCCGCCGAGGATTTGTCGGGGTGTTTCGTTGAGCTCATTTTGCACCCACGCGACATGTTCGGGTGTGACGGTGGCAAAGTCGGTGCCCTTTTTGTAGAACCTGCGCCTGATCTCGCCGTTGGTGTTCTCGTTGGTTGGTCTCTGCCACGGTGAGTGCGGTTCACAGAAAAACACCTGGCAGCCGTCTTTAATCTGGACTTGTGCTGTGACAGCCATTTCTGCGCCTTGGTCCCATGTGATGGTCTTTAGCTGCTCGGTGTTGAGGTCTTTGACCATGTCCTGCAGGGTTGCGACCACGGTGTGTGAACTGTGCTCATCGGGAAGGTGTCCAAGCAGGGTGTAACGGCTGGTGCGCTCTACTAGGGTAATCAGCGCGCTTTTGCCACCTTTACCAATAACAAGGTCGCCCTCCCAGTGCCCGGGAATAGCCCTGTCATCAGCTTCCGGGCTGCGGTGGGTGATCTCAGCACCTTTGATCCAAGGGCGACCGGTTAACACGCCAGCGTTTCGGGCACGACGCTTGCGTGTTGAGCCGCCGCGGATAAGTACGTCTTTAGTCTTCATGACTTCTTCAAGCTCGGCTCGCAGGCTGCCTTTGCCTTGAATGTATAAGGCACTGTAGATCGCTTCGTGGGAAATACGCATGCTTTCATCATCGCTGAAAGCATGCTCAAGCCATGCACTAATGCGCCCAGGTGACCACCTGCGGGCAAGGCAATCGACTACTACACCCCGAAGCGTTGGGCTTTCATCGAGCTTGCGTAGTTTTGGCTGCACCATCCGACCAGCAGTAGAAACAGCAGCGTTGTGGGCGTTATACCGCAGCTGCTCTGTGCCGTCCTCATCGACGATCTTCCAACCATTACGGGTGATTTCACGAGCGACGACACTGTGGTGCCTATTTATTTTCTGCGCGATGGCTCGTGCCGAATCACCGACACGACATCCCGCTTCAATAGCAACACGGTCTTCAACAGTAAGCCTGCGACCACGCCCTACTAAGGCGTGTTTGTCGAATACGCCGCTAGGAAATCCATCAACGGCTTGAGTTTTCATCGGTGCTGGCATAACAGAATCTTTACCCAGCTTCTTGCCTGTATCTGGCAAAGACACCACCGCCTCATCAGGCGTTCGACGATGTCGCTGCCGGCGTAACTTCGCATACCGCTGCTTCCTTATCCACCCATACACGGTAGAAGGATGCACACCGATAGCATCAGCCACTGTCTGACAGCTCTCACCAGCAAGCACTCGCTCCACGGCCTGGGCACGTTTATCAGGTGACAAGTGGGCGCG
>NZ_JBBMGE010000022.1:0-1584 GCF_037908395.1 Corynebacterium sp. KPL4072 | reverse complement strand
GGGAGAGTAAGTCACCGCCGACACCAAACAACAAAAACACAACAAAATACAACAAAGAAGAGGACGGTATACCACCGACCTCTTCTTTTGTCGTTTTGCTAGGCTCAAACGCATGGACCAAAGGCAGATTTCTACTGTGGTGGAACAAGTAGAGCAGGGAATTGTTGGCTTGCAGGACATCGATAAGCTGCTGGCTTATTTAGACAGCTTGCATCCGGATGAACTGGGCGGAGTGGAATTCCTCGTTGATCGCATGTTTGAGGAGGAGGAGCGTAACCAAATATGGGATCTGACAGAATCTCTCAAGGAATTCCTCTCGGATTTAAAGGAATGCCAGAAGTAAGGCAGACGCTTGCCGAAGCAACCATTAACTTTGTAAAGCCCACCGGACTAAACTTGGCTGACCCCGACGATTCGAGCCAGTACGCCGACCAGGTGTGGCAGGTCGGCGAGCTGCTCCAGACTGCCATTTTTGAACCTCATCTTTTAGCCGGCTATGGTATTGAGCCAATCAAGGCTCAAAATATCTTCCCAGTGGCGCAACGGGCAGTTGACGAAGTTCTGCAACAGTTGCCGCTTATTGAGGATGTCAATGAAGCCGTGCGTTGGAGTGCCGAGCGCTTGGCGCAGGAACTACCTCATGCAGCTCAACTTTCAAAGGTTGACGGGCTGTACTTGGCCCAGTGGCTGTTGGGCATTCTTGAGTCGCCGTATGCGGAACAAATAGATGTTGACCCCGTGCAGTACGAGGAATCTTTAGGGGCAGAGGGCGTGAAGGAACTTCGCGAGCGGGCGCATGGCGCGTATGCGAGGCGTCGGTTGGCGGTGCTTTCTGGCTCTGTCGAGGACGTATTTCGTACTCACACGGACGGATACGAGCAGCTGATTCGCGGCCTTTCGGAGATAGGTCAGTTTGACCTCGCCCATAAGTACGCAGAGAAGGCCATACTAACGTTGCCCACGGAGGATACTTTCCATATCGTTACTTTTTGGGCCGCGCTTTGCGACGCCCACTTTCCCCACCGCAGCCCCGCCGTGCACCGGATAGCCTTCGATAGTTTTCCAATGCTATCGACTGCGCTTGGGCTTTTCGCGGCCGTAGGGGGACACCGCGTCCGTACTCATCCAAACTCGCCTGCGGGATAAGCCATGGGACCTAGCGTTGTTCTAGTACCTGTGCCTAGATGATCCGGAACGTGCTTGGGCAACAGCCTCGGACGCCGGAATTGAATGGAGCTTGGCAGAACAGCTTCTTCCGGACTTGCCGGACGAGACCATTCCCATTCTGATGCGAAAAGTCGAGGAGCAGTTGGAAAACAAGTACGGTTGCGACCAAGCGTATGAGTTGCTCGGGAAATTCCAAAAGGTTGCTGAACCAACTTCCTTTGAAGAATTCTTGGGTCGGCTAAAGCGGAAGTTTGCTAACTGCCCCGAAATTCGCTCCCTGCTTGCCGGCGTCGACGAACTCTAAACCTTTCCTTTTACCCCCGTTGCCCATTGGCGCTCTACTCTGGGGATCCCTGCGGGTTTAGGTCACCCTATTCGAACAAAAACACCCCCCATCGCGCGCATATGTCCGGAAGC
>NZ_JBBMGE010000021.1:0-1779 GCF_037908395.1 Corynebacterium sp. KPL4072 | reverse complement strand
TGGCACACTATTGAGTTCTCAAACATCACCACCAACCAACAAGAAAATTAACTTCCCGTTAACCTCTCATCGGCAGCTCGTACAAACTTACTCAACTCAAAGAACAAAGTCAAATCATCGAACCAAGTCCGTACAAAATGTCACCATCAAGTAACCTCCCGGCTACCTCCCGGCGACTTGGATTAATGTAGTCCACCACAACCAAACAACACAAATCCCCAGGATAACGGGCACTATGGCAGAGTCTTACCTGGCTAAGTGGCCCCATAGCTACTAATGCCTCAAGGAAGCCTGCAATCGAGATGCTTTCTCCCATATTTGAAAGGCCTCTCTGGTGGACCGCCCCCCTTTAGGTGGGCGATCCCAAAAATGGATTGGGGAGGGCGGACAATTAACAGCAAGATGACCACCGGGCTCCTTGGATGGAAAAAGGCCCCCGATTTCTCGGGGGCCTATCGGTGGAGCTGCCGGGAACTGAACCTTCAACCACTAAACACGCAGGTAAGAAGCACTAATCAAGAAAACTCCAAGACCAGATTCCCGTAACTTTCCCGTTTCTGACTCAGTAGAATGCCAACTGTAGCCACTAACGTGCCAAATTCCCAACCACTTCGCCTAGCTACCACGGAGCGCTAGAATTTAGTGAACCACTCTTCAGATTGGTTTTAGGCACCGTTTGCCCAAAAGTGCCTTAGCGCTAGATACAACATGATACAGATTAATCCCAATAGTGATTATCACTTGCTTTTCATCTACTACATCACGTCAAACTCTTTCGTCATTAGAAAAAATACGAAAGAGCTTATATTCTTTATTAGGCTTCCAACGTGGCCACACAATTAATTCCCCAGAAGGAGTGGGCGTTGTACTTTTCTTCGTTGGGAAAGCCACCAGTCGGCTCGCGTCTCCATTGATGAGGGAAACAAGAGGCGCAAAGGTAATAAGAGAACTAACCCATAGGCGAATACTTTTATCCACGGGCGCAACCGAAATATATTCTTGATAAAAGGTAATCCCGACGATGGCTACAAAAGCAAAGAAAGTAACATTTTCCATCGAGAATGCCCCAAACGAGTTCGTCACCCGTGTTTTGCCAGCATCGTGTTTTCGTATCCAAATGGCGCGATGCCCATGCAACGCCGCAATAAAAAGAAGATCGCTGCAAAGAAGTTTTGGAAGATCGCCACAATAGCCAGCTATGGCTACAGCGAAAATTGAGGCTCCTAAGAAACCATTAATAACGAGATAAATAGTTGATATTTTACACCAGTTCATAGGTTTTTGTTTCATCTCAGCTCCTTCCTGAATAAATTTTGTTCCAATCAGTCGTAAAGTGGAACAAGCCAAAGTAATGCTCTAAGTGTGATTCTTGAAAGTACTTTAGTCCACAGTCTCGGGCTCTGAAGTCGAGTCAGCATCTTAGAATTGCCTCCGTCGAATGCACTATATTTGACCAAGGGGTTTAACTGCTGACATCGGAACCTCGTACACCTATTCTTACCTAGCTCCCTGAGCGTCCAGGCAGGTACATCTGACAGACACAATATAGGTAGCCTTTAAGACTCGGGGTGGCTGCCATCCCGCCAGCCAGTAATGGCGACTTATTGTGACGCTCTATATGCGCGTCTAGGCGATTAAGGGGCACAGCACTACCAGCACACGTTCCCCAACGCCTTAAACGACGATATTGAACAGGCAAAACGCCACCGCGAACAGTGCTCAGACCCGTACACGGCATGTGCGCCTTAGTCGCCCGTGGGTTGGGGAGTTGTGGGGGAG
>NZ_JBBMGE010000020.1:0-2051 GCF_037908395.1 Corynebacterium sp. KPL4072 | reverse complement strand
CCACCTCGGCGCTCCCGCACCCGCCCCACAGGCGCCCCACCTAACAGAGCCCGCCCGCATCGTCGTCGCCGGCTCCGACGCCGCCCTCTCGGCCGTGCTCACTCGCCTCATGCGCTCCGACCGCCTCTGGGCCGAGGTTGCCTTCATCCCCGTCCCCTCGTCCGCAGCATCCTCCTCCTCAACCACCGCGCCGGCCACCTCCACTTCGTCCACCGCGTCCTCGGCCGCGCAGAACTGGGGTCTTCCCACCGCCCCGGCCGAAGCCCTCGACTTCGCCCGCACCGCCCCGGCCCGCCCAGCTCCGCTCATCCGCAACGATTCTGGCCTCGCAGTCGCTGGCTCTGCCACCATCTCGGATTCCGCAAACGGCGCTTTCACCGGCGAAATCATCATCGATGACCACACGCTCGCCGCCTCCTCCCCCAAGACCTTCGGCGCACGCCTAGTCCCGATGACCGATGCCCCCGGCATCCTCGCCGCCCGCGCTACCTCCCCCGTCGAATCCCAGGGCCGCCTCCGCTCGCTCCTGCGCAAGCCCGGCCAACTCGACCCCGAATCCGTGCGCACCGGCCGCGCCGTCCAGGCCGGCGGCCCACAGCTGCGCGTCATCGTCGATTCGGTCCCCCACAAGCGGCCGGTGACCCGCGTGACCTTCTACCGCCACCTGCGCGACCTCCAGATCGTCCGTCCTTAGCCCCCGCGCGACGTCACTCATTGCGCACGGCGTCTTTATCTACGCGCGAGGACGCTAGTCCTCGCGCCCCCACACCTCCGGCGGGTAGGCCGGATGCTGCGACGTCGGCACGAGGTGCGCCACGGCCGACTCACGCGAGAGCCCGCACACCATGAGCATATCGACCACAATGGAACGCGTCTGACCCAAAATCATATAGGCCGATAACGTGCCGTCCTTGTCAATGATGTCTATCCCGGCGCGCCCGCCCACGATGCGCAGACGCTGCACGAGGTCCGGAATCTCAATCGCTTCGTCGTGCCCATGCTGTTTGCCCTGGCCGTAGAGCTCGCTGATGGCGAGCATGATTTCAGAAAGCTCATCGAGCAATTCCACCTGCGCGTCTGAAACCTTGTCGCGGTCCTCCGTCAGGCCCAATGCCTGGCGGGAGAGCACGCGCACGCCGCGCACCGCGTTATCTACCGGCATGAGGATGCGCTCCAGCGAGCGAATGCTGCGCCGCGATGCCCACAACAGTGGCGAGACCTCCGAGGCCTCCCTGCCCGATTGCGCCGCACTCAGCAGGGTATTCACGCTGTCTTGCGTACCGCGCACCGCCTCGCGCGCATCTCGGATAACGGCGGGGTCTTGCTGGCGGATGCCGTACGTGACGTCGGCAAGAATGCTTGAGGCAATCTTGAGCACCTTCGATACCTCGCGCCGCGCCTCCACCAACGGGGAATTGGGAATCAACGCGATGGTTATCAGGCCAATGCCTGAGCCAATCATCGCGTCGATCGCGCGGTGCAGGCCACCCGGGCCCTCCGTGGGTGGAAAAATCGTCGCAATCAAAATCGCGCCAAAGACAATCTGGTTAGTAATCAGCGGCGACTTGGTCAAAAACGAGCCCACCACCAGGCCCGCGCCCACGATGAAGAAAATCTGGAACGGCCCCTGCCCCACAATCTGAAAGAGCAAGTCGCCTACGGCCACGCCGATGATGCCGCCAATCGACATCTCCAGCGCCTTCTTCATCCTGTCCCCACCGGACATCCCTAAAATGATGACCGCGGAAATCGGCGCAAAGAACGGCTGCGGGTGCCCCACCACATCGCCGGCCACCCAGTACGCGAGCGCCGCACCAATGGTCGCCTGCACAATATAAACAAACCGCGAACGGATGCGGTTTACCCGCGAGAGCACCGAGCGGTCAATCACCCGCAGCTTTTGCCGCGTTGAGACTCTTTCCTTCGCTTCCGACATGCCTTCCAGCATAGAAGACCGCCCCTACCATCGCCGCTGTCCCCGCGCATCTCGGCCGCCGGCTAACTTGTGGACAGCTCTTGCCGACGCCCCTTCTCCCCCACCCATCCACAAT